>JANXRC010000214.1 GCA_025353195.1 Rhodocyclaceae bacterium | reverse complement strand
TCCCCTTCGCCGCCGCACCCGCGATCAGATCCGCCACGCCCATACAGGCACCGTCACAGGAATTATTGGAATGGATATGCCAGTCGGATGTGATTCGCATGGGGTGATCCTCTAGCCCATGTTCCGCAGTTGTGCGACTAGATTTCGCCATTTCCTAGGGAATTCGTGTCCGAGGGGGCCAAATTCTGCACTACATTGGCGATCATCTTTGGGCGTCCGGGAAGCCGTAAGCCCAAGCGATCCAGGAGCATGGCTACGGGCTTTTCCGGCTGGCTGACGACACGTAGGCGCAGGTCGATGCCGGTTGGTGTTGGCAGGAGGACGTCCATGCTGTGGATCGTGGCCATGCGTTCAAGCAGGGGACGTGGCGCGGTTCCCAGGCCGGAAGCTTTCATCCACTGTTCAAGTGCACGCCACATGGCCAGGGCCAGGAAGCAGACCATGATGTGCGCTTGCGCCCGCTTCTCGATATGATGAAAGATCGGTCGGATCGCCATGTCGGTCTTGCAAACGCGGAACGAGAACTCCACCTGCGTCAGGCCGATATAAGCATTCCACAGCTTCTGCGGATCGTCGGCGGGCATGTTGGTTCGCAGCAAGTACGCTCCGTCGGCATTTTCGGCCCATTGGTCGAGTTCATCGCGCCGGTCCCAGTGGATGTGAAGTCGCGGCTTCTGCGGATCGGCAGGATCGGGGTGTTGGGTGATGGTGACTGTGAAGAATCGGGCGGCGCGCGAATAGCGCTGCATCAGGCGACCAACACGTCGCTGCGCGCTGACCTCGTTGCGTAACGCCTTGGTCTCCCGCTCCATGGCGACTTTGAGCTTATTCAACTCACGTTCCATGCCGTCGAGTTGCCGTTGGCGCATGGCGCGTTCTTTTGCCCGAC
Source organism: Rhodocyclaceae bacterium (assembly GCA_025353195.1). Lineage (GTDB taxonomy): Bacteria > Pseudomonadota > Gammaproteobacteria > Burkholderiales > Rhodocyclaceae > Sulfuritalea. The sequence goes on along the minus strand of JANXRC010000214.1, from coordinate 1,509 downwards.
GGCCGGGGGCACGGCAAAGTACATACGTCTCCGCCGTGCCATCCGGAGCGTGACACAGTTTGACCTCCACGCCGTTCTCGATCCGGGACCAGTCGTTCTCATCCAAAAGCTGACGTTCGAAGGCTTTGAGCATCGATTTGGGCGTGCCGACCAGATAGAGCGCGCTCCATTCCCGCAACTGCTCCAGGTGCTCTTCGCTGACCATGCCCCGGTCCATCACCCAAATCCGTCGTTCGTGGCCATACTTGAGTCGCAACGCCTCGATGACCTCTTCCACCGTGGTGACATCGGTCCGGTTACCGTCAAAAACCTCATAGGCCACCGGCAAGCCTTCGGGGGTGACGATCAGGCCAATACACAGCTGAACACAGTCACTGCGCTGGTCGCGTGAATGCCCCCTCTTGGCCTGAGGGTTGCCGGCCATGTTCCCCTCGAAGTAGGTCGAGGTGATGTCGTAAAGCAGGAAGTCAAACGAGGTCCCGAACCATTGGCCATAGCGCTCCTGGAGATGGGCGAAGAGCGCGTCGCGGTGGGGGAGCACCTCGTCAAGTGCGCGGTAGAGCCGGTCGTCATTGACCTTGTCGGCTGACACACCCAGCAGATCCTCCAAGACCGTCTTGCCATACCAATGCTCGGCAATCTTCAGTTCCGAGGACGGCGCGCAGAACCTGGCCAGCGTCAGGATGCAGGCCATCAGGTCCCACGCGATCTGCTCGCGTCCCGCGCCCATCTGCTGGTGGAAGAACTGATCAAGCCGCAGCCGTCGCCACAACGCCAGCCCAAGATACACATCGCCGAAATCACGCAGCCGTTCGACGCGAACACGGGAAACATCCACGCTGGCCCATTGCGGCCGCTCCAGATCGCGATCCTCGAAAAGGTCGGCCTGTGGAATGCGCCCCTCCAAGGCGGCTGCGATGTGCTCCCATCCCATTCGTGCCCGCTGGTCAAGCCCCGGTAACTTGCCGATCGAAGCGACGATCTTCTGCCGCGGACCCCGCGCGGTGCGTACGGACTTGACCAACGACCAATACTCGTAAACCGAGCCGTTCTTCGTTGTCTTGTGGGGCCTCAGATACATCCCGCTCCTTGTTCTGTGCACCAGAATCCCAAAACTCCGGGCAACAAAACAAGAGGGTGTTCTGCACTACATCGCCCGGCAGAACAAGAAACCACGGAAACCCGCAAGAAGAAGCTCGCAAGCACCACGAAAAAAGCGTCAGATTAAAGGCAACTGCGGAACATGGGTTAGCTTCCGTCTTGTGCATGTAGCCCGCCGGAATGAACAATCGGCCGTCGGACGATAGCCTGATGTAGCTATTCCAAGTGTTGACCATATGCGGCCCATCCTTTCCCAAGGTCGCAATGGCAACGACACCATCCTGTTTCATAATCTCCAGCAGTTTCTCCGGAATCATCGTAACTACCTCCTGTTATTGGGTTCGTTGTTCTATACTAACGACGCCCATCTACCTCGGAGCGAAACGGAACAGACTGCATAGGCTGGTT
>JANXRC010000188.1 GCA_025353195.1 Rhodocyclaceae bacterium | reverse complement strand
GTCTGCGGGTCGGATTCGGCGCGCAGCTTGAATCGTTCTTCGATCTGCTTGCCCAGGTGGCCGCGGCAGCCTTCGGCGAACAGCGTGTACTTGGCCAGCAGTTCCATGCCCGGCTGGAAGTTCGCCGTGGGCTGGCCGTCATGGCCGACGCCCATGTTGCCGGTGGCGACGCCGCGCACCGCGCCCTTGTCGTCGTACAGCACCTCGGCGCCGGCGAAGCCGGGGTAGATTTCAACGCCCAGCGCTTCGGCTTGCGCGCCGAGCCAGCGGCACATCAGGCCCAGGCTGATGACATAGTTGCCGTGGTTCTGGAAGCAGCCCGGCAGCAGGATCGTGGGCAGATCGACGAAGCCGTGCTGCGTCAGGAAGGCGAAGCGGTCGCGGGTCACGGCCGTGTCCATCGGCGCGCCCTGCTCCTGCCAGTCGGGGATCAACTCGGTCAGTGCGCGCGGGTCCATGACGGCGCCGGAAAGGATATGGGCGCCGATTTCCGAGCCCTTTTCGATCAGGCAGACGTTGATGTCGGCATTGATCTGCTTGAGGCGGATCGCGGCGGAAAGTCCGGCCGGGCCACCGCCCACGATCACGACGTCGAATTCCATGGCTTCGCGCTGCATGCTGACCTCGATCGATTGGATTGATGCCGAGATTATAATCGCGAACTCTCGTCCAACCCTGCCGACATCATCCCGATGGAACACCACCGCAAACTGGTCTACAGCAATCAGATGCCCATCCGCTGGGGCGATGAGGACGCCATGGGACACGTCAACAACACGGTATATTTCCGCTACATGGAGCAGACGCGCATCGAGTGGATGGAGTCATGCGGATACGGTCCTTCGGCAAACCAGAACCAAGGTCCGGTCATCGTCAATGCCAGTTGCACTTTCCTGATTCCGTTTACCTATCCGGGCGCCGTCGAGTGCCGCATGTTCTGCGGCATGCCGGGCCGCAGCAGCGTGCCCACTTACTACGAGATGCGCCTGGTCGGCAACGACCGGCTCTTCGCCGAAGGCGCGGCCAAGCTGGTGTGGATCAATCCATCGACGGGGAAATCGATTCCCCTGCCTGAGGCCATGCGCGCAAGCTGCCTTTAGTCGCCCGGAGAACTGGAATACATCGTGAACACAAGCACCGCACCGATCTGGCAACCTTCTGCAACGCGCATCGCCGCCACGCGCCTCACGGCCTTCATGGCGGCCGCGGACAAGCGCTGGAATCGCCGTCTCGCCGGCGCCGACTATCAGGCATTGCACGCCTGGTCGATCGAACACCCGGAGGAATTCTGGGCATCGGTCTGGGAGTTTGGCGAAGTGCGCGGCGAGATGGGTTCGACGATCGTCATCGACCGCGAGAAAATGCCCGGTGCGAAATGGTTTCCCGAGGCGCAGCTCAACTTCGCCGAGAACCTGCTGCGTCGGCGCGACAAGTCGGATGCCCTGGTGTTCCGCGGCGAGGACAAGGTCAAGGGCCGCGCCAGTTACGCCGAACTGTATCGCGCCGTGGCGCAGACCGCCGCCGCGCTGCGCGCCATGGGCGTGGTCAAGGGCGACCGCATTGCGGCCTACCTGCCCAACGTGCCGGCCACCGTGGTGGCGATGTTGGCAACCGCCTCCATCGGCGCCATCTTCTCGTCCGCCTCGCCTGACTTCGGCGTGCAGGGCGTGGTCGACCGCTTCGGCCAGATTGAGCCGAAGGTGCTGTTCGCCTGTGACGGCTACTGGTACAACGGCAAGGCCATCGACTGCCTCGGCAAGGTGGCCGAGATTTCGTCGCGCATGCCCTCGCTGCAACGCGTCGTCGTCGTGCCGTATGCGGGAAATGCAGGCGGCGGCGGGGACATCGCCGCCGTGAAGCATGGCGTCTTGCTGGCCGATTTCCTTGCACCCTTCGCCGGCGAGCGCGAAATCCATTTCGAGCGGCTGCCTTTCGACCATCCGCTCTACATCATGTATTCCTCGGGCACCACCGGCGTGCCCAAGTGCATTGTGCATTGCGCAGGCGGCGCGCTGCTGCAGCACCTCAAGGAGCACCAGCTGCAGGCCGACGTGAAGCGCGGCGATCGCCTGTTCTACTTCACCACCTGCGGCTGGATGATGTGGAACTGGCTGGTGTCGGGCCTGGCGTCGGGCGCGACCCTGCTGCTCTATGACGGGTCGCCCTTCGTCGGCCGCGGCAGCATCCTGTTCGACTACGCCGATGCCGAACGCATGACGCATTTCGGCACCTCGGCCAAGTTCATCGACGCCATCGCCAAGATCTCGCTGAAGCCGCGGCAGACGCACAAGCTTGAGCAACTGCGAGCGATGTTCTCGACTGGCAGTCCGCTGGTGGCCGAGGGTTTCGACTATGTCTATGCCAACATCAAGCCGGATCTGCAACTTGCTTCGATTTCCGGCGGCACCGACATCATTTCCTGCTTCGTCCTCGGCAATCCGAACGGCCCAGTGTATCGCGGCGAGATCCAGTGCGCCGGCCTCGGCATGGCGGTCGACGTGTTCAGCGACGCAGGCCAGCCAGTGCGCGGCGAAAAGGGCGAACTAGTGTGCGCGCGGTCCTTTCCGGTGATGCCGATCGGTTTCTGGAACGATCCGGACGGCGCGAAGTACCATGCCGCCTACTTCGACCGTTTCGACAATATCTGGTGCCACGGCGATTTTGCCGAGCGCACCGCGCACGACGGCTTCATCATCTACGGCCGCTCCGATGCGACATTGAATCCCGGCGGCGTGCGCATCGGGACGGCGGAAATCTATCGCCAGGTGGAAAAGCTGGGCGAGGTGGTCGAATCACTGGTGATCGGCCAGGATTGGCCGGCCGGCATCGGCGGCGATGTGCGCGTGGTGCTGTTCGTCAAGCTGCGCGAGGGCCTCGGGCTCGACGAGGCCTTGATCAACCGCATCAAGCAGGTGATCAAGGACAACACCACGCCGCGCCATGTGCCGGGCAAGATTCTGCAGGTCAGCGACATCCCGCGCACCAAGAGCGGCAAGATCGTCGAACTGGCGGTGCGCAACGTGGTGCATGGCGCCGCGGTGAAGAACGTCGAAGCGCTGGCCAATCCCGAGGCGCTGGACTACTTCCGCGACCGGGCCGAGCTGAAAAGCTGACCGGCGGAAGCCTCAGTCCTTGTTCGGGCCCTGCTCGAACTGGTCGATGCTCCAGTGCGCGCCTTCGTCGAGGCCCAGTGCGGTGGCGAGGTAGGGCAGGCAGCCTTCCAGCGTGGCGGCCAGCGTCCATGGCGGGTTGACCACGAACATGCCGCTGCCGTGCATGCCGCGGCCTTTCGTGGCCGGCGCACGGACGCTCAAGGTGGCGTGCAGCCAATGGCCGGCGCCGGCCTTTTTCAGCTTGTCCGGCAGGTGGTTGGCTTCGATCGTGGGCAGCATCGGGTGCCAGACCAGGTAAGTGCCGGTGGCAAAGCGCTTCAGCGCATCCTTGAGGGCGGCGGCGACCTTCATGTAGTCGCTCTTGATTTCGTAGGACGGATCGATCAGCACCAGGCCGCGTCGCGATGGCGGCGGCAGCGCGGCTTTCAGCACCTCGAAGCCGTCGGCCTGTTCGACCGTGACGCGCCGGCCGGCATCCTTGAACTGGCGCCGCAGCAGGGCGAAGTCCGTCGAATGCAGTTCGCACAGGCGCAGGGTGTCGCGTGCCTGGGCGGTGTCCCGCATCAGATTCGAGGCGATTCGGGGCGATCCGGGGTACCGGCGCAGCGTCGCGCTGCCGTTGAGCGCGCGCACCAGCGCCACGTACTCGGCCAGTGGCGGCGGCAGATCGCTGCGCTCCCACAGGCGCCCGATGCCCTGGACATACTCGCCGGTGCGTTTGGCGTGTTCCGCATCGAGGGCGTAGAAGCCCGCGCCGGCGTGGGTGTCGACCAGCGTATAAGGCTTGTCCTTGCTGTTCATGTGCTCGATGCAAAGCATCAGCACGAGGTGCTTGAGGACATCGGCGTGGTTGCCGGCGTGATAGGCGTGGCGATAGCTGAGCATAGGAGCGGGATAGAATGCGCGACCATGAATGATACGCAGGGTATTCGGGTTTCCAAACTTCTGGCCGAGCGCGGCCTGTGCTCGCGGCGCGAGGCCGATGCCTTTATCGAGCGGGGACTGGTGTTTGTCGATGGCCAGCGGGTCACGCAGCTTGGAACCCGGGCCGCCGCCGATGCGGTGATTACCCTGGCGCCGGAGGCGCGCGCGACGCAGGCGCGGCAGGCCACTATCCTGCTGCACAAGCCCATGGGCTACGTTTCGGGCCAGGCCGAAGACGGCCACCAGCCGGCGGTCAGCCTGATTTCGCCGAAGACCCAGATGGCCGGGGATCATCAGCGCTTTCAGCTTTCGCACCTGAAAGGACTCGCTCCGGCCGGCCGGCTCGACATCGATTCAACCGGATTGCTGATCCTGACCCAGGACGGTCGCGTGGCGCGACAGCTGATCGGCGACGATTCGAAGGTGGAGAAGGAATACATGGTCCGCGTCGAAGGTGCGCTCGACGCGCGCGGTCTGGCGCTGCTCAATCACGGCCTGGAACTGGATGGCAAGCAATTGCGTCCGGCCCGGGTCGCCTGGGCGAATACTGAGCAGCTGAGCTTTGTCCTGACCGAAGGTCGCAAGCGGCAGATTCGACGCATGTGCGAGCTGGTGGGCCTGCGGGTCACCGGATTGAAACGGGTGCGCATCGGCCGCGTGCGCCTGGGCGACCTGCCCCTGGGCAAGTGGCGATTCCTGCGCGAAACCGAAAGCTTCTGATGCTTTTGGGGCAAGTCGGCCGGCGGGCTTGACTTGGCGGGCAAGCTTGTCGAGTATGTGCGGATGGATGCTCCCATTGAACTTGTTGGAAGCGAAGATCGGCCGCCGGCAACGCTGCGCCGGGATTGGTCGCGGCGTGCCCTGTGGGCGGTCGGCCTGCTGGCCGTGGCGACGATCACCGCCCTGGCTTTTGGTGCCTATCGGCAGCCCGAACTGTTGCTGAATCTCCTGGGACTGCGCTACTGCGGCTAGCCCTGGCGCCGCGTCTTGTGGTATTATTGCAGGCTTCCCTTGCTCCACCCGTTACGCATGCGGGGGGGCTGTAACCTAACCACAAGGAGATTGCATGCGCCATTATGAAGTCGTATTTATCGTCCACCCGGACCAGTCCGAGCAGGTTCCGGCGATGATCGAGCGTTACAAGACGCTGGTCACCAGCCGCAATGGAGCCATCCACCGGCTCGAAGACTGGGGTCGTCGCCAGATGGCCTATCCGATCCAGAAGGTGCACAAAGCCCACTACGTGCTGATGAACATAGAGTGCGACGGGGAAACCCTGTCCGAACTCGAGCACGCCTTCAAGTTCAACGATGCCGTACTGCGCCACCTGACGGTGAAAACGCGCAAGGCGGTGGTGACTCCCTCCCCGATGATGAAGGAAGAGAAGTCGCGGTCGCTGACCCAGGGCGAAGTCAAAGTGGAGGCTCCGGCTGCTGCCGCTGTCGCTACCGCCTGAGGATAAGCCGTGCAACCTGACGCAGTTGTCGGGTCGCTTGCTTGAGCGCGGCGCATTGCGCCGCACCCCCGCCGGGATACCGGTTCTCGAATTTCTCCTCGCGCATGTCTCGACCCAGGTCGAAGCCGACGTCGAGCGCAAAGTGGAATGCGAGATGGCCTGTGTAGCAATGGGCCGGCCGGCACAAGTGCTGCTTGCAGCCAAGCCGGGAGACGGGATCAGGGTGGCAGGTTTTCTCGCCGCCAGGAGCCTCAAGCGACGCAGCCCGCTACTGCATGTGAATACAGTCGAATTCGTGGAAGGAACTGAAAATGGCATTCAAGCCGAAAAGTAAAACCAACGTCAAGCGCAAGGACGACAAGGGCCGTAGCCTGTTCAAGCGCCGCAAGTTCTGCCGCTTTACGGCAGAGAAGATTGAAGAGATCGACTACAAGGATGTCGAGATCCTCAAGGACTTCATCGCTGAAAACGCCAAGATCATGCCGGCGCGCATCACCGGCACCAAGACCGGCTATCAGCGGCAGTTGTCGACCGCCATCAAGCGTGCGCGTTTCCTGGCCCTGATGCCCTACACCGATCTGCACCAGTAAGCGAGGACAAGACCATGCAAATTATTCTGATGGAAAAGGTGGTCAACCTGGGCGGCCTCGGCGACGTGGTCAAGGTCAAGGACGGCTACGCGCGCAATTTCCTGATTCCGCAAGGCAAGGCCAAGCGTGCGACGGAAGCCAACCGCAAGATATTCGAGGAAAAGCGCGTTGAACTCGAACGCGCGCACGCCGAGGCGGTTGCCGCTGCCCAGGCCCAGGCCGAGAAGCTGGATGGCCTGATGGTGCAAATCACCCGCAAGACCGGCGTCGATGGCCGGCTGTTCGGTTCCGTGTCGACTCACGACATCGCCGAGGCGCTCGCCGCACAGGGTTTCAAGATCGAGAAGTCCGCGATCCGGCTGCCCGAAGGCCCGCTCAAGGCCGTTGGCGATACGCCGGTGCAGATTGCGCTGCACACCGATGTCGTGGTGACGGTGACGGTGGCTGTGCTCGGCGAACACTGAGCACGCTGCAGCTTGAAAATAGACGGGTCGCTGATGAAATCAGCGGCCCGTTTTTATGTCCCGCCCGGGAACGGGCGGGACGGTATCCCCTGGCGGGATTTTGCGGTGCATGAAATTGCTCCACTGCATTTACACAGTTTCTCCACAACATTTCCACAGCTTGTCCACTTACCATCCGCTGCCTTGCGGGGTAGACTCGGCGCTTGATATCGGAGACAGCGATGGCCCAGGTCCGTGCTTTTAATCCCCCGCAACCCGTCGATTCACAAGTCGCCGCGCTCAAGCTTCCCCCGCATTCGATCGAGGCCGAACAGTCGCTGATCGGCGGCCTGCTGATCGACAACGTGGCGTGGGACCGCATTGGCGATGTGGTCCGGGAAACCGATTTCTATCGTGACGACCACCGCCGGATTTTCCGCCATATCGGCAAGCTGATCCAGCAGGGTCGGCCGGCTGACGTCGTGACGGTGTACGAATCCATCGAGCAGTCGAACGAAGTCGATCAGACCGGCGGCCTTGGCTATCTCGGTGAAATCGCCAATGCCACGCCGTCGGCGGCGAACATTCGCCGCTACGCCGAAATCGTCCGCGAGCGCGCCATCCTGCGCCAGCTGGTCACTGTCGGTGACGAAATTGCCGGCAATGCGCTGAATCCGGCCGGGCGCGACGTCAAGACGCTGCTCGACGACGCCGAGCAGCGCATCTTCCAGATCGCCGAAGCGGGCAATCGCGGCCACAATGGCTTCGTCGCGATTCAGCCCTTGCTGGGCGAGGTCGTCGAACGCATGGAATCCCTGCTGGCCAGGGATAGCCAGTCGGACATTACTGGCGTGGCGACGGGGTTTGCCGATCTCGACAGCAAGACGGCAGGCCTGCAACCCGGCGACATGATTGTCGTCGCCGGGCGCCCGTCGATGGGCAAGACCGCCTTTGCGCTCAACATCGCCGAGCATGTCGGCGTCGAACTGAGGCTGCCGGTGGCAATCTTCAGCCTGGAAATGTCCGGCCCGCAGATCGCCACGCGTTTCCTTTCCTCGGTCGCCCGCATCGACCAGAGCAAGCTGCGCACCGGCCGACTGACCGATGACGAATGGGATCGGATGACGGTGGCCCTGGGCAAGCTGCACGAAGCGCCGATCCATATCGACGAGACCGGCGCCATCAACTCGACCGACCTGCGTGCCCGCGCCCGGCGCCTGCACCGGCAGTTCGGCAAGCTTGGCCTGATCGTCATCGACTACCTGCAGCTGATGAGTTCCAACCGCGACGGCGAAAACCGCGCCACCGAAATTTCCGAGATATCGCGCTCGATCAAGGCGCTGGCCAAGGAATTGCAGGTGCCGATCATCGCCCTCTCCCAGCTCTCGCGCAAGGTCGAGGAGCGCAACGACAAGCGTCCGCTGATGAGCGACCTGCGCGAGTCCGGCGCCATCGAGCAGGATGCCGACATCATCCTGATGATGTACCGCGAGGAATACTACAAGCCCGACACGCAGGACAAGGGCAAGGCGGAGGTGAACATCGGCAAGCACCGCAATGGCCCGGTCGGCATGGTGCCGCTGACCTTCATCGCCGAGTACGCGAAGTTTGAAAATTTCGCTTCAGGTTCGTACCGAACCTGAAGCGAAATTTCAGTGCAGGCTAACTTGCGGTACGCAAGTTAAGGCGCGAAGCGCCGGCCGGAACTAAAATTTCGCGGCGTCGCTACATGCGATGGTCAAAGAACTTCCGCCGCGTGATCCGCCAGCCGCGAACGCTCGCCGCGCTGCAGCGTGACGTGGCCCGAATGCGCCCAGCCCTTGAAGCGATCCACCACGTAGGTCAGGCCTGAACTGCCTTCGGTCAGGTAGGGCGTGTCGATCTGGGCGATGTTGCCCAGGCAGACCACCTTGGTGCCGGGGCCGGCGCGGGTGATCAGGGTCTTCATCTGCTTCGGCGTCAGGTTCTGCGCTTCGTCGATGATGAGGAACTTGTTCATGAAGGTGCGGCCGCGCATGAAATTGAGCGACTTGATCTTGATCCGGCTGCGAATCAAGTCCATGGTCGCGGCGCGGCCCCAGTCGCCGCCGTAGCTGCCGGCACCGCCCCCGGGGGCGCCGACGGGCGTTTCCGCAGGCTTGTTGAGCACATCGAGATTGTCTTCCAGCGCGCCCATCCACGGCGTCATCTTTTCCTCTTCCGTGCCGGGCAGAAATCCGATGTCCTCGCCGACGGGGATCGTGACGCGGGTGATGATGATCTCGGCGAAGAGTTTGGTTTCCAGCGTCTGCGTCAGGGCCGCGGCAAGCGTCAACAGGGTTTTGCCGGTGCCGGCCTGGCCGAGCAGCGTGACGAAGTCGATCTCGGGATTCATCAGCAGGTTGAGGGCGAAGTTCTGTTCGCGGTTTCGCGCAGTGATGCCCCATACGGCGTTCTTGGCGTGGGTGTAATCGATGACGGTTTCGAGTTCCGCCGTCCGGCCGGCGCCGACTTTTACCCATGCCTGCAGGGGTTGCGGGCCTTCCTGCCAGACGAATTCGTTGACCAGCAGTTCGGGGCAGAGCGGACCCTTGATGCGGTAGTAGGTGCGGCTGTCCTTCTTCCACGACTCCAGGCCCTTGCCGTGGCTGTCCCAAAAATCGGACGGCAGCTCGCGAGTGCCGGTATAGAGGAGATCGGTATCCTCCAGCACCTTGTCATTGAAATAGTCCTGTGCTTCGAGGCCCAGCGCGCGGGCCTTGATGCGCATGTTGATGTCTTTGGTGACGAGAATTACCGGCCGCTTGTGGAACTTCTGGCCGAGATGCATGACCACGCCGATGATCTGGTTGTCGGCCTTGGCGGTCGGCAGCGAGCTCGGCAGGATGCCGTTGATGGCTTCGGTCTGGAGGAACAGGTGGCCGGTAGCCAGTTGGCGCGAGGGACCGGTAAGGTCGATGCCGTGGGCCATGTCGTGCTCGGCGCCGGTGACGATTTCGTCCAGCAGGCGGCTGGTCTGGCGCGCATTGCGCGCGACTTCCGACATGCCTTTCTTGTTGGCGTCGAGCTCCTCCAGCGTCATCATCGGCACGTAGATGTCGTGCTCTTCGAAACGAAACAGACTCAAGGGATCATGCATCAACACATTGGTGTCGAGCACGAACAGCTTGGTGGCGGGATTCTTCTGCGTCTTGGCGCGCTTGGCGTTCATGAAGACCTCAAGGCAAGGGTAGGGGCAGGGGCAGACTCACGATAGCCAGCCCCCCAGTTACGGGAGGCGGAAGGAAGGGCCCTAATACGGGCCCTGTTCCGGATTACAGCTTGCGTACGGCTTCGAGGACGGCTGCAGCGTTGCCGTCGGCCTTGGTCGAGCGCCATTCCTGCCGCAGAATGCCGTCGGCATCGATCAGGAAGGTGCTGCGCTCGATGCCGAGCACCTTCTTGCCATACAGCATCTTGTTCTTGACCACGTCGAAGACGCGGCAGAGGACGCCCTCGATGTCGGAAATCAGTTCGAAGGGCAGTCCAAGCCGGGCCTTGAAGCCTTCGTGCGACTTCAGTGCGTCGCGCGAGATGCCGACCACGACACAGCCGGCCTTGACGAATTCGCCGTGCAGGTCGCGGAACTGCTGTGCCTGGGTGGTGCAACCGGGCGTGTTGTCCTTCGGGTAAAAATACAGTACCAAAGGTTTGCCGCGGTAGGCGGAAAGGGTGAATTCGCCGCCCGTAGCGGGCACGGTGAAGTCGGGAACACGTAGCCCGATGGCGGAGGGGGCGGGTTTAGATTCGGTCATGCAGCTTCCTTCCATGTTGACAGAAATTCCTCGCCCTGCAGCATCAACAGGCCTGCGCGGCCGGGAATTTCTCCGCGGACCATTTCGTGGCGAGGCAGCAGCGCCGGATCGAGCGCGTCGCGCAGCGCACCCAGCGATACCAGTTCGTAGCCCTGTTCGCGCCAGCCCGTCAGCAGACGCTCGAGGGTATCGCCGAACTTGAGGCCTTCAAGTTCGGCGTGCAGCGTGAAAACGTGGTCGCAATTCCCGGCTCCGGGCTTGGTCTGCGCAGTGAGCCGCAGCAGGTGCAGGTGCACATTGTCCGCCGTCAGGTCGCCGGTGCCGATCAGTTCGTCCAGCGTCGGCAGGGTCGTCGGCAATTGCGGGCAGGCGACAATCTCGCCGTTCCATACCGGAACGAAGGGATGGCTGCCGCGACAGTCGGAGGCCCAGCGATAGCCCAGTCGCTGCGTCATGCGCAGCGCGTGGGCGTTCATCTGCCAGCCGGCGGCGCCGTGGCCGGGCGACTCGCTGCCGAAGATCTCGACATAGCGCTGGTGCGCCCGGCGCATTTCGGTTTCGGTCCAGGCGGCATTGGCCCGTTCGACACCGTCCTGCCATTTGACGTGGTCCCAGCAGTGGATCGCCGTTTCGAAGCCGGCGTCGCGCGTGGCGCGCATGATGTCGGCGCCGCGGCGGCCAATGTCCGGGCCGGGCAGGAGGGTGCCGTACATCAGGGTCTTGATGCCGTAGTGCGAGACCACCGAAGTGCGCTGCACCTTCTTCATGAAGCCGGGGCGAAAGGCGCGCTTGATGGCGCGGCCGGTGTGATCGGGGCCCAGCGAGAAGAGGAAACTCGCGTCCGCGCTCTGGCGACGCAGAATCTCCACCAGCCGCGGCACGCCCTGCTGGGTGCCGCGCCAGGTATCGACATCGATCTTCAATGCGAGCTTCACGAGCGCGCTCAATCCATTAGCTTGCGTGCTGCGGCCACATCGTTGCGATAGGCCTCGAAAATGCTGCGCAGGGCGTCTTCAAAAGCAACTTTCGGCGCCCAGTCGAGCTCACTCATGGTGTTGGTGATCTTCGGCACCCGATGCTGCGTGTCCTGGTAGCCCTTGCCGTAGTATTCGCCCGACGTTGTTTCCAGAATCTTCACCTTCGCCAGGCCTTCGGCATATTCCGGGTACTGCTTGGCCAGGTCGAGCATCAGCGTGGCGAGTTCGCGGATGGAGTAGTTGTTCTTCGGGTTGCCGATGTTGTAGATCTTGCTCCTGGCGATCCCGTCCTTGTTCTCGATGATCTTCATCAGCGCATCGATGCCGTCCGAGACATAGGTGAATGAACGCTTCTGGGCGCCGCCGTCGACCAGTTTGATCGGCTCGCCGCGTACGATGTGGCCGAGGAACTGGGTGATGACGCGGGAACTGCCTTCCTTCGGGGTGTAGATCGAATCGAGGCCGGGGCCGATCCAGTTGAAGGGGCGGAACAGCGTGTAGTCGAGACCTTCCTGCTGGCCGTAGGCGTGGATCACGCGATCCATCATCTGCTTGGCGCAGGAGTAGATCCAGCGCGGCTTGTTGATCGGGCCGAGAATCAGTTCGGAGTTCTCCGGGTCGAATTCCGGATCCTTGCACATGCCATAGACCTCGGAGGTCGACGGGAAGATCACGCGCTTCTTGTACTTGACCGCCTGGCGGATGATCGGCAGGTTGGCTTCGAAGTCGAGTTCGAAGACCCGCAAGGGTTCCTTGACATAGGTGGCCGGTGTGGCGATGGCAACCAGCGGCAGGATCACGTCGCATTTCCTGACGTGGTACTCGATCCATTCCTTGTTGATCATGATGTCGCCTTCGAAGAAATGAAAGCGGGGGTTCTGCATCAACTCGGTGACGCGCTCGGAGTTCATGTCCATGCCATAGACTTCCCAGTCGGTGGTATCCATGATGCGCTGGGAAAGATGGTGGCCGATGAAGCCGTTGACGCCGAGAATGAGGACTTTTTTCATGACAGGGACAGTGCCGAGGTTCCAAGAATTGCGTTGATCTGATCGCCTGCTGTGGATGGGACCAGTGGTGAAGCCGCCAATTCTACCGCGAGGAGCCGCAAAATGCCCCCGTCACCGCACTCGGCATACAGGCGGCCATCGGCTACGAACAGGGTGGGGCGGCCGAACTGCTTGCCGGGCAGGGGCTTTGCCTGCAGCGAGCGCAGAATCCTGATGCGGCCCATCGCGGTGTCGGAAAAGGCGCCGGGATAAGGCGGCGCCACGGCACGGATCAGGTTGTGCACCACTTGGGCGGGCTGAGTCCAGTCGATGCGGCCGTCTTCGGCCGTGCGCCCGCCGAAGTAACTCCCCACCGCGAGGTCCTGCGGTTTGGCCACCGCACGGCCGGCCAGCAGATCGGGCAACGCGCGATCCAGGGCCATTTCGGCCGCCAGGGTGACCTTGTTGAACACCTCCAGCGCCGTGTCGTCCGGCAGGATGGGAACCGCCTGCTGCGCGACGATGCCTCCGGCATCGGGCTTTTCCAGCATCCGGTGCAGGCTGGCGCCGGTTTCCCGCTCGCCGTGGATGATCGCCCAATTCACCGGCACGCGGCCACGATACTTCGGCAGCAACGAGCCGTGCATGTTCCAGGCGCCGTGCCGGGGCAAGGCCAGCAGCGGTGCCTTGAGCATCAGCCGGTAGTAGAAGGAAAACAGCAAATCCGGTTGCAGCCTTGCAAGCACGGCAACCACTGCCGGATCGTTGGGATCCTGCGGCGTGATCACCGGGATGTCGTGACGTGCCGCGAGTTCGGCGACGCTGTCGAACCAGATGGATTCGCTCGGGTTGTCGGTGTGGGTCACCACGCAAGCCACATCCACGTCATGCGCCAGCAGCACCGACAGGCAGCGCACGCCGACGTTGTGGTAGGCAAAGACGATGGCCTTGCTCATAAGGGCTGTTGGCGGTCCCGCTCGAGAATGGCTTCTATCAGATAGCGCGGCCGGTGGCGTACCTGTTGATAGATGCGGCCGATGTATTCGCCGAGCAGGCCGATGCCGAACAGGGCCAGGCCGATCAGGAAGAACATCAGCGCGAACAGGGTGAACAGGCCTTCGGCTTCCGGGCCGAGGATCAGGCGCCGCACCATCAGCAGCACGAACAACGCTGCCGAGCCCAGCGAGACGAAGATCCCGAGCATGGAAAACCATTGCAGCGGCACCAGCGAGAAGCCGGTCATCAGGTCGAAGTTGAGGCGGATCAGGCTGTAGAGCGAATACTTCGATTCGCCGGCGGCGCGCTCCTCGTGCTCGACCACCACTTCGGCCGGGCTGCGGGCGAAGGTGTAGGCCAGCGCCGGGATGAACGTGGCGACTTCCTTGCAACTGTTGATGGCATTCACCACGCTGCGCGAATAGGCGCGCAGCATGTTGCCCTGGTCGGTGATCTTGATCCGGGTGATCTTCTCGCGCAGCCGGTTCATGGCCTTCGAGGCCCAGGTGCGGAACAGGCTGTCCTGGCGCTTGCGGCGGATGCTGCCGACGTAGTCGTGGCCTTCGCGCATCTTGGCGATCAGCTTGCCGATTTCCTCCGGCGGGTTCTGCAGGTCGGCGTCCAGCGTGAGGATGATGTCGCCGCGGCAGTGCTCGAAGCCGGCCATGATCGCCATGTGCTGGCCGGCGTTGGCAGAAAAAAGGATGACGCGGGTGACGTCGGGCCGGGCCTCGAACTGCTGGCGCAGAATGGCCGCCGAGCGGTCGCGGCTGCCGTCATTGACGAAGACGATCTCGTAGCTTTCGCCCAGCGCGTCGAGC
>JANXRC010000174.1 GCA_025353195.1 Rhodocyclaceae bacterium | reverse complement strand
CGCCGGCAACTGCTTCCGCGATCAGGTCCTCGACCTGTGCACCCGCGCCAGTCGCGGCGAATCGCCGCAGGTGCTGGAAGGCAGCTCGCTGGAAACCATCCGCCACATGGTCTCCTCGGGCGTGGGCGTGACCGTCATGCCGGCCAGCAGCGTCGATGGCATCCCTGCCAACGATCCTCTGCTCAAGGTAAAGCCTTTCGTCGAGCCGACGCCGACGCGCCGCGTCGGCCTCGTCTGGCGCTCCAGCTTTCCGCGCCACAAAGCCATCGACGTGATGCGCCAGGCGCTGCTCGACTGTCATCTGCCCGGCACGCGCACGGCCAAATGACCCTGATAGCCGACAGCTATCGCTTCAGTCGAAAAATACAATTGGCTCTAATCAGATCGCTCGGCTAGAGTTCAATCAGGTCGAAGCGTGATTGCTCAACAAGACAACAGCGCCGTGACTTGGGGCCGCGCGACGGCGCGGCGCCTATCCATCCAACGCAGAGGAGTATCACCATGCAACTCAAGGGATCCAAAACCGAAGGCAACCTGAAGGCCGCATTTGCCGGCGAATCCCAGGCCAACCGCCGCTACCTGTATTTCGCGAACAAGGCCGACATCGAAGGCTTCAACGACGTTTCCGCCGTATTCCGTTCCACTGCCGAAGGTGAAACCGGTCACGCCCACGGCCACCTCGAATATCTCGAAACCTGCGGCGATCCGGCCACCGGCCTGCCGTTTGGCGACACCGCTGCCAACCTGAAGACCTCGATTGCCGGCGAGACGCACGAGTACACCGACATGTACCCGGGCATGGCGAAGACCGCGCGCGACGAAGGCTTCGACGAAATCGCCGACTGGTTCGAGACGCTGGCCAAGGCCGAGCGTTCCCACGCCAACAAGTTCCAACGGACGCTGGACAGCCTCAACGGCTGATAGATGAATGCGGACGGCACGCGGCCAGCCCGCGCGCCGTACCGCCAGCGCCGACTTTCACCCCTGCCCCGACACCCTCCCTACAGCAGCCCTGAGGACCGTATGCGAGAAGGTAATCTGCAAGCTCCGACCCGACACCCGATCGACTGGAAGAATCCCGACTTCTACGACGAAGCCTCGTGCGAGAATGAGCTCGAGCGCATTTTCGACATCTGCCACGGCTGCCGTCGCTGCGTGTCGCTGTGCAATGCCTTCCCGCTGCTGTTCGACTATATCGACGAAGCCGGCGATGCCGAAACCGCCGGCGTGCCGAAGGAAAAATTCTGGAAGGTCGTCGACCAGTGCTATTTGTGCGACGTCTGCTACATGACGAAGTGCCCCTACGTGCCGCCGCACGAGTGGAACCTCGATTTCCCGCACACCATGCTGCGCGCCAAGGCGATCCAGTACAAGACCGGGAAAATGAAATTCCGCGACAAGTTGCTGACCTCGACCGAGTTGATGGGCACTTTCGCCTCGATTCCGATCGTGGTGCATGCGGTCAATGCCGCGAACAGGAATGGCCTGGCCCGCGGCGTGATGCAAAAGGTGCTGGGCGTCCATTCGGCCCGCGAGCTGCCCGAATACGACAGCGCCAATTTCCGCGCTACGGCTACGCCTAGCTACAACTACCCGGTAAGGGACGGCGCCAGGAGTCCCGGCAAGGTGGCCGTGTTTTCCACCTGCTACGTGAATTACAACGAGCCCGGCATCGGCCACGATTTGCTGAAGCTGCTCGACCACAACGAAATTCCCTATGTCGTGGTGCAGGGTGAAACCTGCTGCGGCATGCCCAAGCTGGAGCTCGGCAATCTGGATGCGGTGGAGACGTACAAGGAGCGCAACATTCCGCTGATGCACGACCTGGCGCAAGCCGGCTATGCCATCGTGACGCCGGTGCCTTCCTGCACGCTGATGTTCAAGAGCGAAATCCCCCTGCTGTTTGCCGACGATGCGCGCTGCAAGGCGGTGTCGGAGGCGATGTACGACCCCTTCGAGTACTTCGTCCTGCGCAACAAGGACGGCTTGCTGAAGACCGACTTTAAGGTGCCGCTGGGCAAGGTCTCGTATCACATCCCCTGCCATTCGCGGGTGCAGAACGTCGGCCGCAAGACCGAAGAAATGCTCAAGATGACCGGGGCCACGGTGAATACGGTGGAGCGCTGCTCCGGCCACGACGGCACCTGGGGCGTCAAGGAAGAGTATTACGCGCTGTCCATGAAAATCGGCAAGCCGGTGTTCAAGGCCATGGCACTGGCCGAGCCGGACTACATCAGTTCCGACTGCGCGATTGCCGGTCGGCATATCCTGCAAGGCATGAACGAGGCCGGCGATTCGGCCGGCCGCAAGGAAAAGCAGCATCCGCTGACCCTGCTGCGGATCGCGTACGGACTGGAATGATCCCACAAGGGGATACCGTCTCCGCGTCCCGCGGAGACATAAATGGAAACCGCAATGACGATTACCCGCGACTCCCTGCTGACCCTCGAAGCCTATGCCAAGGCGCGCCCCGCCATGCGCGCCGAAGTCATGGAACAGAAGAAGCTGCGACGCGTCTTCCTCGGCGAGCACCTGTTGCTGATTTTCGAGAACGAACTGATGATCCGCTACCAGATTCAGGAGATGCTGCGTGTCGAGAAGATTTTCGAGGAGGACGGCATCGCGCATGAGCTGGAGTCCTATGCACCGCTGGTGCCGACCGGCAGCAATTTCAAGGTCACGCTGCAGATCGAATACGCCGAAGAAACCGAACGCCGTCGCATGCTGGGGCTGCTGAAGGGCGTCGAGAACCGTATCTGGGTTCGGGTGGATGGTTTTGATCCGGTGTTTGCG
>JANXRC010000132.1 GCA_025353195.1 Rhodocyclaceae bacterium | reverse complement strand
CCGGGGCCGAACGCGGCGATTGTCGCCCTGTCGGCGGCCGGCCTTGTGGACGATCGGTTTCTGTTCGTCGGTTTTCTGTCCGCAAGAGTCGGCGCCCGCAGGACGGCGATCAGCGATCTCGCGCCGGTCGATGCGGCGCTGGTATTCTACGAAGCGCCGCACCGGGTCGTGGAAACCGTTGCCGATCTGGTCGAACTGCTGGAGCCACAACGCGAAATCGTCATCGCCCGCGAACTGACCAAGATGTTCGAGCAGATCGAACGCATGCCGCTGGCGGCCGCGCCTGGCTGGCTGGCAGCCGATGCCAATCATTTGCGTGGAGAGTTCGTGCTGGTGGTTTCCGCGCCGCCGCCGCGCGAAGGCCTGGATGCCGAGACCGACCGTGTGCTGGCCGCGCTGCTGAGCGAGTTGCCGGTGAAGCAGGCGGCCAAGCTCGCCGCGGAAATCACCGGCCAGCCGAAGAATGCGCTGTATGCGCGTGCGCTGGAGTTGAAGGGCGGCTGAGGGCCGCCCGTATAATCCGCCCATGCAAACACTGACCATCACCCGGCCCGACGACTGGCATTTGCACCTGCGCGACGGCGCGGCGCTCGCCGCCGTGCTGCCCGACACCGCGCGGCGCTTTGCCCGTGCCATCGTCATGCCCAACCTCAGGCCGCCGGTGACCACCGTGGCGCTGGCGGCGGCCTATCGCGAACGCGTCTTGGCCGCGCTGCCGAAGGGCATGAAATTCACGCCGCTGATGACCTTGTACCTGACCGACAACATGCTGGCGGCCGAGATCGATGCCGTCAAGGCCAGCGGCTTTGTGCACGCCGTCAAGCTGTATCCGGCGGGGGCGACCACCAATTCGGATGCCGGCGTCAGCGATCTGAAGAAATGCACGGCGACGCTGGCGCGCATGGAACTGCTCGGCGTGCCGCTCCTGGTGCATGGCGAAGTCACCGATCCGGTCGTGGATATTTTCGATCGCGAGGCGGTCTTCATCGACAGCGTGCTGATCCCTTTGCTGCGGGATTTTCCGGCGCTCAAAGTGGTGCTCGAACACGTTACCACCGGCCACGGCATCGATTTCGTGCGCGACAGCGGCGCGAACGTGGCGGGCACGCTGACCGCCCATCATCTGCTGCTCAACCGCAACGCCATGTTTGCCGGCGGCATGCGGCCGCACCATTACTGCCTGCCGGTATTGAAGCGCGAGACGCATCGCCAGGCGCTGCTGGCGGCGGCGATTTCGGGCAATCCCAAATTCTTCCTCGGCACCGATTCGGCGCCGCATGCGCAAAGCGCCAAGGAGGCGGCCTGCGGCTGCGCCGGCTGCTACACCGCGCATGCCGGCATCGAGTTGTACGCGGAAGCCTTCGAGGCGGCCGGCGCGCTGGAGAAGCTGGAGGGCTTTGCCAGTTTCCACGGCGCCGATTACTACGGCCTGCCGCGCAATACGGAGAAGATCACCCTGCGACGCGACGCGGTGACCGTGCCCGCGAGCCTCGATTACCTCGCTGGCGAGAGATTGGTACCGCTGCGTGCCGGCGAGTTGGTCGCCTGGCGTCTGGCCTGATTCGCTCCGCCTGGCCGTGACTCACGCCGTCGGGGAATTCCATCCGCTGTCGGCCTTCCTGCGGCCCCGGCTTTCCGCCGGAGCACCCGAAATATCCCGACTGAATGCCATTGCCCGCGAGCGGGGGCTGGTCACGGGCAATGCAGCGGTCTTGCGCTTCGTCGTGCCGCCTGCCGGTGCCGAAGGCTATGAAGAGCGAGCTTTCCTCACCGGTGAAATCGCGACGCGGCCGGACAACCGCCACGACCTGTTCAATGCACTGATCTGGCTCGCCTTTCCGCTGACCAAGGC
>JANXRC010000124.1 GCA_025353195.1 Rhodocyclaceae bacterium | reverse complement strand
AGGGGCTGTGGATATGTGGATAGCTCGCCTGACGGCGACCTCCCCACATACCCACAGCCCCGCCAAACGCCAAATCTTTTTTGATTTCGGATTCAACGTCAAAACCGATCGCTCAGACTCAAACCTGGATTGGAATGGACTATCCTTGATTTGTGGTCTAGCGCCCCGCGGAGGGCATGTAGCCGATCGCCAGCGAAATGGCGTCGGCTGTTTCCTTGACGATCTGGGCCCAGTCGGGGCTGTGGCGCTCGGCCGGAGCAGAGACCGAGAGTCCGGCGACCAGTTCGCCGGTGTCGTCGCGCACCGGGGCGGCGATGCAGCGCAGGCCTTGCTCGATTTCCTCGTTGTCGAAGGCCACACCGTGGCGGCGCGCACGGTCGACCTCCCGTTCCAGCGCGGCGAGCGTGGTCAGGGAAGTTGGCGTATAGCCGGGCAAGCCGGTGCGCTTGACGTACTCGCGCAGTTCCTGCTGGCTGCCTTCGGCGAGATACAGCTTGCCCACTGCCGTCACGTGCAGGGGCGCCCGGGCACCGACCAGATGCACCACGCGCACCGACGAACGGCCACTCGAGGTTCGTTCGACGTAGACGATTTCGTCGCCCTGGCGCACGCCCAGATTGACGCTCTCGCCGATTTGCTGATGCAGGCGCTGCATCAGGGGCATGGCTGCGGCCCGGATGTTGATGCGTGACTTGACCACGTTGCCGAGTTCCAGCAAGCGGATGCCCAGTCGGTAGGTTCCGGGATCGGCGCGTTCGGCAAAACCGGAGGTGGCCATCGCGGCGAGGATGCGATGCGCCGTCGACGGATGCAATCCGGTCTCCAGCGCCAATTGCTTGAGGCTCACCGGATCGGGGTGATAGGAGAGGACATCGAGCAGTTTCATCATGCGCTCGATGACCTGGATACCGCTACGGGCTTCCGGCGCGGCATGCACAACCTTATTCGGCACGGCAATCTCTTCGTGGAAACGGGACTTCGGATACTATAGCAAAAGCCTTCGCCGACCCTCGGCGATCAATCGCTTTGCATGCCGCGGACTCCGCTGCGCGGGGCGGAAAGAACGACATACGGAGTGTTGCCATGGCAAGGGTACGCGTAGCAATGTTTGTGACGTGTCTGGTGGATCTGATGCGTCCGCGCATCGGTTTTGCCGCCCTCAAACTGCTGGAAAACGCCGGCTGCGAGGTAATCGTGCCGGACACCCAGACCTGCTGCGGCCAGCCGGCGTGGAATTCAGGCGACGCGCCCGGGGCGGTGGCGCTGGCGAAAAAGACCATTGCGGAGTTCGAAGGCTTCGAATATGTGGTGGTGCCTTCCGGATCCTGTGGCGAACATATCCGCGTCGAGTACCCGCGGCTGTTTGCCGGGGAGCCCGACTGGCGTGACCGCGCCACGGCGCTGGCCAGCCGTACCTATGAACTGACGGACTTTCTGGTCACCGTGCTGAAAGTCGACAGCGTGCCGGGCGACTACGAGGGCACGGTGACCTATCACGATTCCTGCAGCGGCCTGCGCGGCCTTGGCATCAAGCAGCAGCCGCGCGCGTTGTTGGCGAAGGTCAAGGGCGTGAGCCTCAAGGAAATGAACGGCTGCGAGGAATGCTGTGGCTTCGGCGGTACTTTTTCGATCAAGTTCGGCGAGGTGTCGGCGGCGATTGCCGAGCGCAAATGCGACAACGTGCTTGCCAGTGGAGCGCAGGCCGTGGTCGGCGGCGATCTGGGTTGCCTCTTGAACATCGAAGGCAAGCTGCGACGCATGGGCGACGAGACGACGCAAGTGCTGCACGTCGCCGAAGTGCTGGCCGGGAGGACCTGAATCGTGGAAATCAAGTCGATGCACTTCAAGGCCAACGCCAGCGCCAAGCTGGCGGACGTGGTCCTGCAAGGCAACCTGAAAAATGCCAAGGGCAAGTTCGTTACCAAGCGTGCCCAGGCGATCAAGGACCTCGACGACTTCGAAGGTACGCGCGACGCCGCCGAGGCGATCCGCAACAAGGTCATCGACAATCTCGACCTGTGGCTCGAACGCTTCGAGCAGAAGGCCATGGATACAGGCGCCACGGTGCTCTGGGCGAAGGATGGGGCGGAGGTGTGTCGCCTGGTGACGGAGATCGCCAAGAAGCATGGCGTGAAGAAGGTCACCAAGTCCAAATCGATGCTCTCCGAGGAGGCCGGGCTCAATCAGGCGCTCGAAGCGGCCGGCATCCAGCCGGTGGAGACCGATCTGGGCGAATACATCCTGCAAGTAGACAACAACGAGCCGCCCAGCCACATCATTGCGCCCGCGGTGCACAAAAGCCTGGATGACGTCGCCGACCTTTTCCACAAAGTGCACGGGACGCCGCGCAAGACCGAAATTCCGGCACTGACGCGCGAAGCGCGCGAAGTGCTGCGCGGACATTTTCTGTCGGCCGAAATGGGGCTCTCCGGCGGCAATTTCCTGGTCGCCGAAACCGGCTCGGTAGCGCTGGTCACCAACGAGGGCAATGGCCGCATGGTGACGACGATGCCGAAGGTTCATGTGGTGATCACCGGCATCGAGAAGGTAATCCCGACCCTGGAAGATCTGTCGACCCTGATGCGACTGCTGCCGCGCTCGGCCACCGGGCAGCCAATTTCAAACTACTTTTCGATTCTCACCGGGGTGAAGAAGCCCGCGGAGCACGACGGTCCCGAGCACCTGTATTTCGTGCTGGTCGACAGCGGCCGCGCCGACGTGGTCGGCACGGATTTTCATGCCATACTGCGCTGCATTCGCTGCGGGGCCTGCATGAACCATTGCCCGGTGTATCAGACCATCGGCGGCCACGCTTACGGCTGGGTCTATCCGGGGCCGATGGGCTCGGTGCTGACGCCGCTGTATGCGGGCATGGAAAATTCGATTGATCTGCCGCATGCGGCCACCCTGTGCAATCAGTGCGGTGTCGTCTGCCCGGTAAAAATTCCGCTGCCCGACCTGTTGCGCAAGCTGCGCGAAAAGCAGACCGAGCGTGGCCTGCGTCCGATTACCGAGCGCATCGGCTTGCGCGTGTGGGCCTGGGTGGCGCAGCGACCGAAGCTCTACGCACTGGGGGCCAGTGTCGGCGCGCGCTACCTGAAGTGGCTGGCCGGCGACACGGATCGCATCCGCCTGCTGCCGACCGCACCCGAGTGGACGCTGGGTCGTGATTTCCCGGCACCCCAGGGGAAAACCTTCCGCGAACTGTACGCCGCGCGTCGCTCAGCGACGCCACGCACCTGACCTGAACAAAGGAAGACAAGATGAGTTCTCGTGAAGACATCCTCGGCCGCGTCCGCGCCGGCCTCCATCGTGACGCCACCAATGCCGCCGCCGGGCGCGCGGAGATGGCGGCGGCGCTGGCGAGTCGCAGTCATGGCCCGAAACCGGCCATCGACAGCAGTCCGCAAGCCCTGCTGGAACGCTTCCGGGTAAAGTCGGAACAGCAGTCGAGCAGCGTCGACGTCGTCACCGCGGAATCCGCCGTGCCGGCAGCGGTCGACCGTTATCTGACGGCGATGAAGCTGCCGAAATCGGCGGTCGCCTGGCCGTCGCTGACGGCGCTGGACTGGGCGGCTGCGGGCCTCAATGTCGAAGGGCGCGGCGCGCGCGATGCCGATCTGGTCGGCATCACCGGCTGCTTTTGCGCCGTTGCCGAAACCGGCACGCTGATGCTATGTTCTTCGCCGGACACGCCCGCCGCCATCAGCCTCCTGCCGGAGACGCACATCGCGATTGTCCGCGCCTCGCGCATCCTGCCCTACATGGAGGATGCCTGGGCGCTGGCACGCAAGGAACTGGGCTCGTTGCCGCGTGCCGTAAATTTCATCTCCGGCCCTTCGCGTACCGGCGACATCGAGCAAACCATCGTGCTCGGCGCGCACGGCCCCTACCGGGTGCATCTGGTGATCGTCGCGGACTGACATGCGTCGCCTGCTGGCCGCAATCGCGCTGCTGTTCGCCGTCTCGTCGGCGCCGTCCGCAAGGGATACCGTCTCCGGGTCAGCCGGAGACATAACTCTCGCGCAGATCGGCGATGAAGTCCTGCCTCCGGTGTTTGTCGACACCCTGCTCGAACTGCCCGACGATGCCGCTCAGGCGGCCAAGTCGGGCAGGCGTTTGCTGCTGTATTTCGGCCAGGTGGGCTGC
>JANXRC010000123.1 GCA_025353195.1 Rhodocyclaceae bacterium | reverse complement strand
GAGGCATTCCCTCGCATTTCAAGAGGGATTGGGATGCGACGCTTGTAGCGGAAACTAGACACCTACGCTGCCAGTCGTTCCTCGTTCCGCTTATTTCCCTGCCAGTTGTCGTTTGGCGGCCTAATACGGCCACTGATTGGCGGCTTAATGCGGCCAGCAGAAGTAGTGGTTTTTGCGATTTCGGACGGGTGAATTCTGAACCGGTTTTTGGGTGTTTAGAAGATATTTCGGCGTGAGGCCGGAGAGGGGTCAAGGGGACCGTGGAATAAATGCATGCTTTTTGCGTTTATGCCGCGAAAGCCCCTTGACGCCGCGTAGGCCGCCGACACTCGGGGCAGTGGTAGCGGATGGTCTCTTTATCCGCAACCGCTGCCTCACGGCGAGTGCAGGGTCTGGGGCGGCGCCCCAGGGTTTGGTTTCTTGCTTGAAGGCGCCGGCGATACTGCTGGCATAGGGCGCGGCTTGCGGCGTGTCTCGCCATCGAGAACGATGCGATAGGCCCCGTCCCGCAGACGATCCAAGGTAGCCGCTCCCATCAACTTGTTGGGGAACGCGGCACCCCATTCGTCGAAATCGAGATTGCTGGTCAGAAGTGTCGAGGTGCGCTCATAGCGGGCGTCGACCAGATCGTGGAAATCCTCGTCCTGTGGCGAACGCATGGGACGCAAGCCGAAGTCATCGATGGCGATCACCTTGATCCGCGCCAGTTGCTGTAGCTTGCGCTCAAAGGTGTTGGTCGCGCGGGCAGCGTGAAGCTGAGCCAGCAATTTGGTGTGCGAAATGAACAGCACATCATGGCCAGCACGCAGCGCGCAATGGCAAAGCGACTGGATCAAATGTGATTTCCCGGTGCCTGTCGGACCGGCAATCAGAACAGGAGCGTGTTCGGTAACGAATCGGCAGGTCGCCAGTTCCGCGATCAAGGCGTGATTGACCGACGGGCTGTGGGCGTAATCAAAGCGCTCCAAGGTCTTGTCGCCGACGACTTGCGCTTTACGTAAGCGCTGGGCGAACTGGCGCTGATCGCGACGGGCGACTTCGTCTTGCAGCAGCAAGGCGAGGAAATCGGTGTAAGCGAGTTTGGCTTCAATGGCCTGGCGGTTTCTGGCTTCGAGCGAATCGAGAATGCCGGATAGCCGTAGTTGTTTGAGCATGGGTTCAAGTTGAGGCATGGGATTCATGAGAAGACTCCGTAAGTGAATGAGGGGAAGATCGGCACGCCGGGGGGCGGCTCAATGCAGCAAATCGGCAGGCGTGCGGCTGAAACGGCCACCGCCCAGGTAGGGCGCTTCCAGTGGGAACGTGTCCAGCAGATCGGGTTGCTGGTCGAGTCCCTCCTTGAGAATCTTCTTGATCGTGCGATAGCTCGGTGTTCCAAAGTTCAAGGCACGGCTACAGGCCGCGTCAAGACGCTTGGCGCCGAACGAATCGCCCAGCCGCAGCAACCCCTGCACGGCACGCAAGTGGTCGAGGACGCGGTGACTGAACAAACTGTCGACCACGGCCCGACAGGCAGGTCCCACCGAGGTGGCCTGCGCCAAACACCATTGCGGATCGCGCATGAAATACGCCTGTGCCTCCGGCGGTATGTGATCTTCCACAGTGGATTTGTCACCTGGCTTGAACTGGCGCGGATGAATCGCGACCAGATCATGGCCGTGATAAATGCGAAGCGCATCAGGCGTAATCTCCAGCCAGAGGGTCTGGTGGATCAGGCGAAACGGCGCGGAGTAGTAACAGTAATCATGCTGGACATGGCAATTGCCGTGCAGCTTGGCCTTGGCCCAGGTAGCACACGCTGGCGCGATGACGGGCAAAGGTTGCAATAGCGCCTGTTCCGTTTCACCAAACAGCTTGAGAGGACGCTCGCGGGTACTGCCGTGGATACGGTTGCCTGCTTCGCTCGAAACCCACGTCCACAGTTGCTCATTGGCGTGCGCCAGGCTGTGGAACTCCCTCAGCGGGACGAAGTTGCCCTTGATATATTTGACTCCGGCTTCCACGCGCCCTTTTTTTGCAGGATCCGCCACAGGACATGGATCAATCATGAAGGCATACCCGACGGCGAGTTCGCCATACGCACGCTGCACGGTCGGCTCGTAATAGCAGGCGCGGGTGATCGCGCATTTCGGATTATCGATCCGCACTTTGCGGGGCACGCCATTGAACCACTCGAAGGCGTGGCGGTGGCAGGCCAGCCAGGTTTCCACTGTCTGGTTACGCACGACTTCGGCATACTGGTGCCGGCTCCAGGCCAAGGTCATGACGAAGAACCAGGTCTTGAAGACTTCGCCAGTCTGCCGGTCGGTGATGACAGGGCCTGAGCCGAAATCAACCTGCGCTTGTTCGCCCGGAGCAAAGTCCAGCATCACCGTCGCCGCCGGTACGACTGCCGCTTCGCGCCGAATGAATCGGTACAAGGCATCCACGCTTCCGGCGTACCCGCGCGTACGCACCAGCGCCTGACGCATGCTGCTGACCTGAATGCCTTGCCGGTGCCACGCCAGCACTTCTTCGCGAAAGGGTTCAACCGTTGAAATATTGCGCGGATTCTTCTTCGCGCTCTTGCCGCCCTGCTTGTAATGCGCGGCAATCGCCGCATCGTCCGGTATCGGGCTGGCCGTATCAAGCCAGTTCTGGCTTGCCGCCATTTCTCGCACATCAGCTACGGTGTCACGACCGACCCGTTGCCCTCGGGCGATCCCTCGATTGGACTCGCCCAATCTCAGACGCTGAATGATTTGTCGTATCTCATACATCTCGAACCTCCTGTTAGCCATCGCGTCTGCCCCCAGCAAAATTGCCGGAGGTTACGCAATCGGAAGTCCGAAACCTGCTTTACCTGCCTTCTAAGTGGCCTTATTGTGCCGCGACTGCACTGGCCTCATTAAGCCGCCAGTCGACTGGCCTTATTGTGCCGCCAGTCAAATGGCCTTATAGAGCCGCCAATTAACAACATCGTTCAATCGCTGCTTGACGAAGGGTTTTTGCTACCTCAAACCCGGAATTCCTGAGTCTTGTGTCTTGAAGGACACGCTATCTGCTGCACGGATTGAAATCTCAAAGTCGCTTCTGCAAGTTGCCCGCCCATAGCCAGAGAGAAAAGGCCATGAAACAGATCACCGACGGTGCTACAAAAACGGGCGCTGGTACCGGCAAACAAAGCCACACCACCATGACCACGCTCAACAAGCGGAAAAAGTGAATCCCGATCTTGTGTCGAATCGGGCTTTGGGAGACGAAGGAGTGTTTCCGAATTTCCCGAATGAACAGCCCATCGAC
>JANXRC010000108.1 GCA_025353195.1 Rhodocyclaceae bacterium | reverse complement strand
CGCCGGCATCGAACTGGGTCTGGAGCGGGTCGCCGCCGTCAAGTCGCGGCTTGGCCAGCATGAGACATGTCCGGTCATCCTGGTCGGTGGCACCAACGGCAAGGGTTCCACCTGCGCCATGCTGGAGCGCATTCTGCTCGCTGCCGGCTATCGCGTCGGCGTCTACACCTCGCCTCACCTGTTGCATTACAACGAGCGCGTGCGGGTCAACGGGGTCGCCGTCGACGATGCGAGTCTGTGCGCGGCTTTCGCCCGCGTCGAGCAGGCGCGCGGCGATGCGGCGCTGACCTATTTCGAGTTCGGCACCCTGGCCGCATGGGAAGTATTCGCCGCGGCCGGTCTCCATGCCGTCATTCTCGAAGTCGGCCTCGGCGGCCGACTCGATGCCACCAACGTCTACGAACCGTCCTGCACCATCGTTACCGGTGTCGATTTCGACCACATGGATTTTCTCGGCGCGGATCGCGAGGCGATCGGGCGCGAGAAGGCGGGCATTTTCCGCACTGGCGTGCCGGCGATCTGCGGCGATCCGCAGCCACCGCATTCCTTGATTGCTTACGCAGCAGCCATTGGCGCCGGACTCCAAGTGCTGGGCAAGAATTTCGGCTATCTGCGGCAGGAGCAACAGTGGTTGTACTGGGGGCGTCCGGCCGGTGAGGTCGACCAAGGAGGCGAAGCGGCAACCATCCGCCGTGGCGGACTGGCGTTTCCGGCCTTGCGCGGCGATCAGCAACTGGCGAATGCGGCCTGCGCGCTGGCGGCACTCGATGCCTTGCACAAGGCCTTGCCGGTGGCGATGAAGGACCTACGCAGGGGGCTGATCGAAGTCGAACTGGCGGGCCGTTTTCAGGTCCTGCCGGGGCGGCCCAGCGTGGTGCTGGATGTCGCCCACAACCCGCAGGCTGCCCGCGTGCTGGCCGCCAACCTGGGCGACATGAGTTTTCAGCGCAACACCTGGGCGGTTTTCGGCATGCTCGCAGACAAGGACATTGACGGCGTGATCGACGCACTGGGCGATCGGGTAACGCACTGGCTGCCGTGCACGCTGGAAGGGCGCCGTGCCGCCAGCGCCGACTTTCTTGCGGCTCGCCTGCAACTCAAGGGGAGGAGGCTTGCGGGCCAGTTCGCATCGCCTGCGGCGGCACTCATCTACGCGCAAGAGAACGCAGGCGAAGATGATAGAATTCTCGCCTTCGGATCCTTCCTCACTGTTGCTGCGGCCTTGCAAACGCTGGGCCGGCCAGCGTAACCACGATGGCGGAACAAGACACATCGCCTGACGCAGATTTGCAGCTGAAGAAGCGTGCTCGCCGCCGGCTTGTTGGCGCCGCCGCTCTTGCGCTGTTCGCCGTCATCGTTTTGCCGATGGTGATGGACCGCGAGCCGCGTCCTCTGAGTCCGGACATCCAGGTGCGCATCCCCAGTCAGGATTCGACCGGCCTTGCGGCCAAGGTCCTGCCGGGCAAACCTGCGGCGACGCCCATGCCGGCACCGGAACCGGTGGTGGAACCGAAGACCGACGTCAAGGCGAAGCCTGAACCTGCCGCCGTCGCGTCTGCGCTAGCCCCGGCGGTTGCGAATGCCGTCGCTCCGACAGCCGCCACCCCTGCCGCAAAGCCTGCGGAAAAACCTGCAACGCCCGAAAAGAAAGCCGGGGCCGCCGAGAAGCCGCCAGCCAAAAAGGCTGCCGAGGCCAAGTCGGCGACTGATGCGCCCGCGCAGTGGGTGGTTCAGCTTGGCGCCTACAAGGAAGCGGGCAATGTCAAACTGTTGATGGCCAAATTGAAGGGCGTGGGTGTCCCCGCCTACACCGAGAAATTCGATTCGCCGCAGGGACCGCGTACCCGCGTTCGGGCAGGCCCCTTTGCCAGCCAGGATGCGGCCGAAAAGGCCCGCGCGAGAATCAAGATAGTCGGCGTAGACGGTCCGATAGCGCCAAAGTAGGGCGATGACCGCGTTCGATTACGCCGTCCTGGCGGTAGTTCTGGCGTCAGTGCTGTTGGGTTTTTGGCGTGGCGTGGTGAGCGAAATTTTGGCACTGGCGGCATGGGTAGTGGCATTTCTGGTAGCACGCGCCGAGGGGTCGGCGGTGGCGAACTGGCTGACAGGGCAGATTGCCGAACCGGGGATGCGGCTGGCAGTGGCTTACGGGCTGATTTTTGTCGGTATATTGCTAGTCTTCGCAATAGCGCGCATGCTGATTTCGTTGATGCTTAAGGCAGTTGGCTTGGGATTGTTGGACCGCTTGCTGGGCGCGGCTTTTGGTGTCCTGCGCGGGCTTCTGGTGGTATGGATGGCGGTGCTGGTGGCGGGCATGACGACGCTGCCGAGGGCAGACTGGTGGCGTGATGCGATGCTGGCGCCGCCGTTGGAAATTGCGGTGATTGCGGCAAAACCGTGGTTGCCGGCTGACGCGGCAAAACGAATTCGGTTTCGATAGAGGAAGACCATGTGCGGAATTCTGGGTGTGGTAGCCACCACACCGGTGAACCAGTTGCTCTACGACGGCTTGCAGGTGCTCCAGCACCGCGGTCAGGATGCGGCTGGTGTCGCCACAGCCGAAGGCGGGCGCTTCCACATGCACAAGGGCTCCGGCCTGGTGCGCGATGTCTTTCGCACCCGCAACATGCGCAGCCTGGTCGGCAACTGGGGCATCGGACATTGCCGTTACCCCACTGCAGGTTCAGCCGATAACGCCGCCGAGGCGCAGCCGTTCTACGTCAATTCGCCCTTCGGCCTGATGCTGGCGCACAACGGCAACCTGACCAATGCCGACCAGTTGAAGCAGGACATGTTCCTGCAGGATTTGCGCCACATCAATACCAACTCCGATTCGGAGGTGCTGCTCAATGTGCTGGCGCATGAATTGCAGGCTGCCTCGACCAAGTATCAGCTGGATGCCGAGACCATCTTCAAAGCGGTCGCCGGCGTGCATCGCCGCGTCAAGGGCGCCTACGCCGTGGTGGCGATGATCGCCGGCTACGGCCTGCTGGCCTTCCGCGACCCCTACGGCATTCGTCCGCTGGTGATGGGCAAGAACGAGACGCCGCAAGGCACCGAATACATGGTGGCGTCGGAGAGCGTGGCCATCGATACGCTGGGCTTCAAGATGCTGCGCGACGTCGAGCCCGGCGAAGCGGTGCTGATCGACATGCGCGGCAATTTCGTCAGCCGACAATGTGCCGAGCGTACGCTCCATGCACCCTGCATGTTCGAGTTCGTCTATCTGGCACGTCCCGATTCCGTGATGGACGGCATCTCGGTGTATGAAACGCGGGCCAAGATGGGCGACTACCTGGCCGACAAGATTCGTCTCACCATGCCGCATCTGGCGATCGATGCGGTGATCCCGATTCCCGATTCGAGTCGACATTCGGCAATGGAACTGGCCGCGCGCCTGAACCTTCCCTATCGCGAGGGCTTCGTCAAGAACCGCTACATCGGGCGCACCTTCATCATGCCCGGCCAGGCGACGCGACGGAAATCCGTGCGGCAGAAGCTGAATGCCATCAGTCAGGAGTTCAAGGGGCGCAACGTGCTGCTGGTCGATGATTCGATCGTGCGCGGCACCACCAGTCGCGAGATCATCATGATGGCACGCGAAGCCGGGGCGAAGAAGGTCTATTTCGCCTCCGCCTCGCCGCCGGTGCGCTTTGCCAACGTTTATGGCATTGACATGCCGACGCGCAGCGAATTGATCGCCGCTTTCCGCAATGACGACGAAGTCTGCCGCGAGATCGGCGCCGATGCGCTGATCTACCAGGATCTCGACGCCCTCAAGGCAGCAGTGCGCTCCGTCAATCCGACGGTGACCCAGTTCGAGACATCCTGTTTCGACGGTCAGTACATCACCGGCGACGTCAGCGCCGCCTATCTGCAGAGCATGGAGGACAGGCGTTCCCTGCCGCCGCTGCAGGGGTCGGACGACCAGGATGGTTTCGATGGCCAGGACGGCGAACAACTCGACCTGAATCTGGTGCAGGCGGGATGAGCGTTCTGGATACATCGGGCTGGTCGTTCGAGACCCTCGCCGTGCGCGCCGGCCAGGAGCGCAGCCAGTTCGGCGAACACTCGGAGGCGCTCTACCTCACCTCGAGCTTTGTCTTCGAGAACGCAGCACAGGCCGCGGCACGCTTTTCCGGCGAGGAGCCGGGCAACGTCTACGCGCGCTTCACCAACCCGACCGTTACCACCATGCAGGAACGGCTGGCGGCGCTCGAAGGCTCAGAGGCCTGCGTGGCCACCGCTACCGGGATGGCGGCGATCCTCTCCACCGTAATGGCGCTGATGAAGTCGGGCGAACATATCGTCGCCTCGCGCAGCATCTTCGGCGCCACCCAGCAACTGTTCGGCAACATACTGCCGCGCTTCGGCGTCGACACGAGTTTCGTCGATACGGGCACGGTCGAAGCCTTCCGCGCCGCGTTGCGCCCGACCACCCGGCTGGTGTTCATCGAGACACCGTCGAATCCCCTGACCGAAGTTTTCGATATTGCGGCGCTGGCCGCAGTGGCACACAACGCGGGTGCACTGCTGGTGGTCGATAACTGCTTCTGCACCCCGGCCCTGCAGCGTCCACTGCAACTCGGCGCCGACCTGGTGATCCATTCCGCCACCAAGTATCTCGACGGACAGGGCCGCGTGCTGGGTGGTGCCGTCTGCGGTGCCCGGGTGCTGACCGACGAAGTCTTCAAGTTCCTGCGTACCGCCGGCCCGACCCTGTCGCCGTTCAATGCCTGGGTAATCCTCAAGGGGCTGGAAACCCTGTCGGTACGCATGAAGGCGCAATCGGCCAGTGCACTCGAACTCGCGCAGTGGCTGGAAGCGCAGGCGGGGGTGGCTCGGGTGTATTACCCCGGCCTGGCGTCACACCCGCAGCACGCGCTGGCGATGCGGCAACAGGCCAGCGGCGGCGCCATCGTGTCGTTCGAGGTCAAGGGCGATCGCGCAGCGGCGTGGCGCGTGGTCGATAACTGTCGCCTGCTGTCGATCACGGCCAATCTGGGCGACACCAAGACCACGATCACGCATCCGGCCTCGACCACGCACGGCCGCATCACGCCCGAGGCGCGGGCGGCGTCAGGCATCAGAGAGGGATTGCTGCGCATCGCGGTCGGACTGGAAAGTCAGGCCGATCTGCAGGCCGACTTGGCGCGGGGTTTGGCTTAGGTTTGGCCTAGCGACTCAGATCGATCCGGCGCACGCCCGCGGCGCTGATTTCCAGGGCGTCGCCGCGCCCGGTATCCCAATCGGAAAGCACCCAGCGCTCCGCGCTGCCTGACTCCAGCGGGATCACTTCGTACCCTGGCCGGTGTGTGTGGCCGTGAATCAGCCGGGTGCAACCATGAGCCGTCAGCGCCGTACGGATCGCAGCGGCGTTGGCGTCCATGATCTCGACCGTCTTGCCCAGCATCGCATCGGCGCTGCGACGACGCAGGCTGGCCACCTCGGCGCGGCGTTCGGGCAGGGGGCGGGCCAGAAAACCCGCCTGCCATTCCGTCGAGCGCACCATCTGTCGAAATTCCTGGTAGGGAATGTCGTCGGTGCAGACGGTATCGCCGTGCATCAGCAAAGTCGCCGTACCACCAGCGCCGACTGTCTCGGTCTCACCAAGCAGGCTGATGCCGGCCGCCGCGGCGAAGGTTTCGCCGATCAGGAAATCGCGGTTGCCGGCGATGAAGAAGATGCGTGTGCCGTGATCCGCCAGACCGCGCAGCAGCTTGCACACCTGCGCATTGAAAGGGTCGGCCAGATCATCGTCGCCGATCCAGTACTCGAACAGGTCGCCGAGGATGAACAGCGTGTCGACGCCAGAGACTGCCGTATCGGCCAGAAACGCGGCGAAGCGCTCAGTCAGGTCGGGCCGCTCGGCCCGCAGGTGGAGGTCGGAAACGAAGCGGGCGGTTCCGGCGATGGTCAGCATGGAACCGCCCCGATCCTTCAGACTATTTCTGCGCGCTCGATGATGACGTTTTCCTTCGGCACGTCCTGGGGGCCAGTCTTGACGGCGCGGATCTTGTCGACCACGTCCATGCCCTCGACGACGCGACCGAAGACGCAGTAGCCCCAGCCGTTGCCGCTGGGAGCCTGGAAGTCGAGAAAGCCATTGTCGACCACGTTGATGAAGAACTGTGCCGTGGCCGAGTGCGGGTCGCTGGTGCGGGCCATGGCGACGGTGCCGCGCTTGTTCTTCAAGCCGTTGCCGGCTTCGTTCTCGATCGCCGCCTTGACCGGTTTCTGCTTCATGCCCGGTTCAAAGCCGCCGCCCTGAATCATGAAGCCGTCTATCACGCGATGGAAGATCGTGTTGTTGTAGTGGCCGCCTTCAACATAGGCGATGAAGTTGGCGACGCTCTTGGGCGCCTTCTCGGCATCGAGTTCGAGCGTGATGACGCCGTGGTTGGTAGTGAGCTTGATCATGGGATGTGGTCCTGTGTGGGCTATTTCTTGGCCGGCAGCAGCTTGACTGATTCGATCAGAATCGGCGTGGTCGGAACGTCCTGCATGAAGCCCGACGTCGCGGTCTTTGCCGTGGCAATTTTCTGCGCCACATCAAGTCCCTGCACCACCTTGCCGAACACGGCGTAGCCCCAGCCATCGCGGCCAGGGTTATCCAGGAAGCTGTTGTCCTTGAGGTTGATGAAGAACTGCGCGGTAGCGGAATGCGGATCGTTCGTGCGCGCCATGGCCAGCGTGCCCAGTTCGTTCTTCAGCCCGTTCTTGGCCTCGTTCTGGATCGGTGCGCGTGTTTCCTTTTGCTTCATGTCCGGCGTGAAGCCGCCGCCCTGAATCATGAAGCCCGGAATTACGCGGTGGAACAAGGTGCCGTTGAAGAAACCATCCTTGGCGTACTGCAGAAAGTTCTCCACCGACTTGGGCGCCTTGTCCTGATACAACTCGATGATCAACGTGCCCTGCGAGGTCTTCATTTCGACCTGTGGGTTGGCGGCATGTGTGGTGATGCTGATGAGAAGCGCGAAAGCAAAAAGATACAGGCGGTGCATGGAGCCTCCAGAGCGACGGGTAAGTGAAGTGGTGATTCGGGCAGCCGAACTTTCGGGTCAGGCAGCGCCTTCGAAAACGATCTTCCAGCTGCCGCCTTCCTTGATCCAGTACTGACGTTTCTTCATCTGGTTGGAAAGATTGCTGGAGCGGTAGTCCTGCTCGAAGGTTACAACGACATATTCTTCCTTGCCTGGATTGCGGAACATGCTGATGTTGCCGGTGCCAACCTTGATCCAGTTCTTGCCCGCGTTGACCTTGCGCTTCTGTTCGATCCAGCCCTGGTAGCCCTGGCCGTCGGCGTTGAACTTGTGCGAGTAGTGCTTGGCGTATTGCTCAAGGTTGCGGCTCTCCCAGTCTTGCCGCCACTCCTCGACATTCTTGAGCAGCGAAGTTCGCTCGCTCTGCCAGTCGTCGAGCGAAAGCCATTCGATGCTGTTGCTGATGATCACCGGAGTCAG
Source organism: Rhodocyclaceae bacterium (assembly GCA_025353195.1). Classification (GTDB taxonomy): domain Bacteria; phylum Pseudomonadota; class Gammaproteobacteria; order Burkholderiales; family Rhodocyclaceae; genus Sulfuritalea. The sequence goes on along the minus strand of JANXRC010000108.1, from coordinate 16,459 downwards.
GCCGATCTGGAGGCTCTTCGACAGCGTGTCGAGATCCTGATTGGCCAGCACCACGCAGCCGTCGGAGGCCTTCGGCGGTCGCGAGAAGGTGTCGGATGGCGTGCCGTGCAGCCAGATGCCGTGGCCATTGCGTCCCTGACGCTTGTCCCAGTCGTTGGGATAGTTGATGGGGAAGGCGCCGCTGCCGTAGAAGTCGCCCAGCTTTTGTCGCGGCAGGCTGGAAGTGACGTGATAGACGCCGATCGGCGTCCGTCTGTCGCCCTCGCGGGTCTTGTCGGCGCCGAGCTTGCCCTGCGTTATGTAGTAGTCGGCAACAAAACGCGGCGTGCCATGGTCATTCTGGTAAAGATAGAGGCGGGATTTCTGCGTATCGACTACCACCGCGTGCTTTTGTTCCGGGCCCATCTGCAGCAGATAGCGCGGCACATAGTCGGCCGGTGGCTTGGTGCGGTAGCCCTTGAGGCGGACGATGGCTTCGTCGCGCAAATCGGCCACCTTCTCTCCCGCGGCGGGTCCGCCGCCTTCGCCAAAGGCCATCAGGGGACGGGAGCGGGCCAGCAGCAGGTCGCCCATCACCAGATGCGCCAGACGGAAATTGGGATAGGCCTTGATCAGCATTTCCGTCTGCTGCATGGCGACTTCGAGCCGATTGTTTTCGATGGCGTCGAATACTTTCGCCAGCAGCGGTTCCGGCCCTGAATCGGTATAGGTCGCCGCGACGGCAGGGCTGGCGGCGTTCTTCTTGAGATGCCGTGGCGCCTTGCCGGCCGCCTCCGCCGCGCTCGCCGCCAGCAGCAGGCTGCAGGCCGCAATAATTGTCAGGGAGCGCAACAGCCCGCTCATCAGCTGCCGACCCGCTCCTGCAGGATCTGCCACTTGCCTTCCCGTTTGCCCATCAGCATCACCTTGTTGCTGGAGGTCTTGAGCGAAGCCGACTTGTAGTGCTGGCGGAACTTCACGGTGGCGCTGTCACCATCGACGGATATGCGCAGGTTTTCGTAGCTGACCTGGATTGCTCCCGGCTTTTTGATTCGTTTTTGGCGTTCGGCGTCCCATGCCGAACGCGATTCGCCGGCGGGCGTCTTGAAGTCGCGGGCATACGCCGCGAGATAGGCCTTCACGTCCTTGCGCGACCAGGCGGCGGCCCAGAGGTCGAGTGCATTGGTGATCTCGGCATTGGCATCGCCGGCGGCTTTCGCCGGGGCAGGCTTGGGCGTCTCGACCGGCTTGGCCGGCACGGCGGTTGGCGCCGCCGCTGGAGCGGTCGCCGGAGTGGCAGCGGGGGTGGCCGCTGCGGGCGCCGACAGGGGTTTGGTTGCTTCGGCAAGCTTGACGGGTTCGACCGGCCGCGTGTCGGCGATCGGCTTGGTGATCTTGCCGGGGCGGCCGGCGGTACTCATCAGATCCCGAATCAAAGCCAGCTTGTTCTGCGCACTGGAGTTGGATGAATCGATCTGGAGCGCCCTGTCGTAAGCCTGGCTGGCGAGTCGCGCGTAAATGTCGCCGAGATTCTCGTGGGCGGTGGCGTAGGACGGATGCGTGCGAATGGCCATTTCCAGCGCCTGCTTGGCCTTGTCATACTGCTTCTGCTGGGCGTAGATGACGGCCAGGTTGTTGTAGGGTTCGGGCAACTCCGGATAATCCTCGGTCAGCTTGGAGAATATCGCAATGGCTTCGTTGGGCTTGTTCATCTCGGTCAGTACGATGCCCTTGAGAAAGCGCCCCTGAGCATCCTTGGGCTTTGCCGCAAGATACTTGTCGACCTGTTCCAGCGCCTGGGGATACTGTCCTTGCTTGATCTGTTTGTTGATGTCCTGCAGGGCGTCGGCACGGACCACTGGCGCCAGCGCCAGGAGGGCGACGGAAACGGCTGATGCCAGCAGGCGTGAGGCATTGAGGCGGATTTTGGTCATGGTATATACTTCTCGTTGACGGTTGCCCGAAAATGAATTTTGTTACGGCCGCTACGCTTGACGCCGATGAAACTGGCGTTAGCCTGCCCTGGAACTGCGTTTTCGCGGGGACAAACCATGCGGGATTCAACGCCGGATTCTACCAAGAAGCCTACCCTCCCCACAACCTGACCGAGTTTGATCAATGGCCCGATAATGTCGGCCTTTCGTGCCCATTTTCCTGCTTACCGCGGCGTTTAGGCGATTCCCCTCCCCCATGCTGAAGATATACAACACCCTGGCCCGCGAAAAGCAGGCGTTCGTCCCCATTCAGCCCGGCCGCGTCGGCATGTATGTCTGCGGCATGACGGTGTATGACTTCTGCCATCTCGGGCATGCCCGCGTGATGGTGGTGTTCGACCTGGTGGCGCGCTGGCTGCGGGCCAGCGGCTACGTCTTGACCTATGTGCGCAACATCACCGACATCGATGACAAGATCATCCGCCGCGCACAGGAGAATGGCGAGACACTGCGCCAGGTGACTGACCGGTTCATTACCGCGATGAACGAAGATGCGACGGCGCTGGGCGTGCTGCGTCCGGACGCCGAGCCGCGTGCCACGGACTATGTGGCGCAGATGCTGGACATGATCGGCACGCTGGAAAAGAACGGCTACGCCTATGTTGCCGCGAGCAACGATGTTTGCTACTCGGTACGCAAGTTTTCCGGTTACGGCAAGCTTTCCGGGAAATCGCTGGAAGACCTGCGCGCCGGCGAACGCGTCGATGTCATGGCCGGAAAGCACGATCCGCTCGACTTCGTGCTGTGGAAGCATGCGCGGGATGACGAGCCCGCCGAAGTGAAATGGGCGTCGCCCTGGGGGCCCGGACGCCCGGGCTGGCACATCGAGTGCTCGGCCATGGGGGCGGAACTCCTGGGCGAGCATTTCGACATTCACGGCGGCGGGCAGGACCTCCAGTTTCCCCACCACGAAAACGAGATTGCCCAGTCTGAAGGCGCCCATCAGCGCCACTTCGTCAATTACTGGATGCACAACGGTTTCGTCCGCGTCGATGACGAGAAGATGTCGAAGTCGCTGGGCAATTTCTTCACCATCCGCGAGGTGCTGAAGAAGTATGACGCCGAAGTGGTGCGCTTCTTCATCCTGCGTGCCCACTACCGCAGTCCGCTCAACTATTCCGACGTTCACCTCGATGATGCGCGGCAGGCGCTGACGCGGCTGTACACGGCGCTAAAGGGTGTCAGCGGCGAAGCCGACGTGGATTGGAGCGAGTCTCATGCGGTGCGCTTCAAGGCCGCGCTGGACGACGATTTCGGTACGCCGGAAGCGATGGCGGTATTGTTCGATCTGGCGACCGTGGTGAATCGTGGTGAAACCGCTCTGGCTGGGCAGCTCAAGGCCTTGGGCGGCGTGCTCGGACTGCTCCAGCGCGATCCGCAAAGCTTCCTGCAGGCGGCGCCTGAGGGCGGCCTGAGCAACGAAGAGATCGATGCAAGAGTCGGCGCTCGCGGCACGGCGAAGAAGGCCAGGAATTTTGCCGAGTCGGACCGCATTCGCGATGAACTCAAAGCGGCCGGCATCGTGCTGGAAGACGGGCCACAGGGAACGACATGGCGCAGGGCCTGATCGGATGCCGCCGGGCTTTGCCCCGGCGTGCGCCATCAACCACAAATCGCTGATGAAAATAGGATTTGACCGGGGCAGGGAGGTCACCGATACTTGGCGTCCCGCGGTTGAACTGCCGATCCTTCCCAGTTGTGGCGGCTGATGAGTTCTTGCGGCTGCGGTTCAACACCATGAAAGCAGTTTGATCGCCATGCTTCGTTCCAACATCCGGCAGCCACTGGTGGTGGCGTCGTGCATTTTTCTGCTTTCCGCAGCAGTCGCGGCGAATCTGATATGGGATTCAGAGCAGCATCACCTGAAGGAAGACCGCGCGCGCGTCGCGGCGCTGGCCAATGACCATGCGCGCGCGCTCGAGACCACCATCGAACGCGCCCTGTCCGCCACCTATGCCCTGGCGGCACTGGTTCGCCAGGGTAACGGCACGATCCCCGACTTCGATGCCGTGGCGAGCCAGATGCTGGGGTTTTATCCGGGTGTAGCTGCGCTGGAACTGTCGCCCGGCGGCATCATTCGACAGGCTGTGCCGCTGGCAGGCAACGAAAAAGCCATCGGCTTCGACCAGTTGCGGAATTCGCGGCAGGGCAAGGAGGCCGTGACTGCCCGCGACACTGGAAAGCTGACGCTGGCCGGACCGATGGACCTGGTTCAGGGCGGTCTGGGTGCCGTCGGGCGCCTGCCGGTGTTTCTTGAAGACGCCAAGGGCAAGCCCCACTTCTGGGGCTTCACCAACGTCGTCATCCGTTTTCCCGAGGCCCTCGCGGGGGCCCGGCTGCCGCAATTGGTGGAGCAGGGCGTCGATTACGAACTCTGGCGAACTCAGCCGGACAGCGGACAAAAGCAGATCATCGCCGCATCGACCTCCAGGGGCCTGATCGAGCCCGTGGAGCAAAGTCTCAACCTGGCTTACGGCAACTGGATCCTGAGCGTCGCGCCCGCCAAGGGATGGCGTGATCCGCTCGAAATCTGGCCCCAGGTGGTGCTCGGTCTGCTCTTCAGTCTGCTGCTGAGCTACGTTGCCATATTGGTGATGAAGTTGCAGGGCCACCAGGACGAACTCGAACAAAAGGTCGCCGAGCGCACGGCGGCGCTGGCAAGGGCAAATGCCGATTCGGCGGGACGCGAGGTCTTGCTCAGGCAGATCCTCGATACGTCCAGCGTGGCGATCTTTCTGGTCGACATGAATGGACGCATCACGCAAGCCAACCGGCGCATGGCCGAGATGTTCGGAATGTCGCTCGACGAGCTGGTGGGGAATGAATACGTCGCACTGGTTCACCCGGACGAACGCGAGACCGGGCGACAGAAGATGCTTGCATTGCTCGCCAGCGCAATTCCCGCGGTGGATCTGGACCGACTTTATTGGCGCGCCGACCGGACCGAATTCTGGGGCCATCTGACGAGCAAGCGCTTCTACGACACCAGTGGTGAGGAGCGCGGCCTCATCGGCGTGATCGTCGACATCAGTGCGCGCAAGAGCATCGAGGAAAGACTGCTGCGGCAGAACGACATGCTCAATGCCATCGTCGAGAACTTTCCCGGCGGCATCTCAATGGTCGACGCTGAGCTGCGCATGGTGGCGCACAACGAGCGGTTCAAGCAGTTGCTGGAATTTCCCGATTCGCTGTTCGACAAACCGGAGGTGCATTTCGAGGACTTGATTCGCTACAACGCGGAACGCGGCGAATACGGCCCGGGCGATACCGAGCAGCTGGTTGCCACCATCGTTGCCCGTGCCCGCAACTTCCAGCCGCACCAGTTCGAGCGCGTCCGCGCCAACGGGACGGCGCTGGAAATTCGCGGCATGCCGTTGCCCGGCGGGGGTTTTGTCACCATCTACATCGACATCACCGAGCGCAAGCAGATGGAAGACCAGGTGCGTCAACTGGCGTTCTATGATGCGCTGACCAAACTGCCGAACCGGCGCCTGCTCGACGACCGCCTGAGCCGGGCCTTGGCTGCCAGCAAACGCGGCGGTTGGCATGGCGCCCTGATGTTCCTCGATCTGGACAACTTCAAGCCACTCAATGACACGCACGGGCATGTGGTAGGCGATTTGCTGTTAATGGAAGCGGCGCACCGACTGAGAAGTTGTGTGCGGGAAACGGACACCGTGGCGCGTTTCGGCGGCGATGAATTCGTGGTCGTTCTAACCAATTTGAATGCACAGGCAGCCGAATCGACGGCAAATGCCAGAATCGTTGCCGAAAAAATCCGCACCAGGTTGTCGGAGCCCTATGTACTGAACGTCAGGCGCGAAGGGGAAGCCGAGATCACCGTCGAGCATCATTGCACGGTGAGCATGGGCGTGGCATTGTTTATCAATCACGAAGCCAGCCATGAAGAAATCATCAAGTGGGCTGATGCGGCGATGTATCAAGCCAAAGAGGCGGGACGTAACTTGATACGCTTCTATGAGTCGAAAGCAGCGTGACGCCGAACGTTCCCATGGGTCGACCTTGGGCGTGGCCGGAACCGTCGATCGATAGAGGCATGCCCACGCCCCGTTCCCCCAAGGTCGAGCCGGATGGTTCGCATCGCATGAACCAGGACAAGCATTTCGACTTCGACTGGATCGTGGTCGGATCAGGCTTCGGCGGCAGCGTTGCGGCGCTGCGACTGGCTGAAAAGGGCTATTCGGTGGCCGTGCTCGAATCCGGCCGGCGCCTGCAGGAAGAAGACTTCCCGGCGTCGACCTGGAACCTGCGACGCACCTTCTGGGCGCCGGCGCTGGGGCTGCGCGGGATTTCGCGCCTCGCCATCTTCAAGGACATCTTCATAGCTGCCGGTGCCGGGGTGGGCGGCGGCAGCCTCGTCTATGCCAACACCCTGTATCGAGCGAAACCGGCGTTTTTCGCCAATCCGCAGTGGGCGGGGCTCGAAGACTGGGACTCCGCACTGCGGCCACACTACGAAACCGCCGAGCGCATGCTCGGGGTGCAAACCGTGCCGTGGGAAAGCGACGGCCAATCCTTGCTCAGGGAACTCGGCGAGCATTTCGGCGTCGGCCATACGTTCACCCGCACGCCTTGCGCCGTCTTCTTCGGCGAGCCGGGACTGACCGTGGCGGATCCGTATTTCGGCGGCAGCGGACCGGCGCGCACCGGTTGCACGCGCTGCGGCGGCTGCATGGCGGGCTGCCGCGTCGGCGCCAAGAACACGCTGGTCAAGAACTACCTGTGGTTCGCCGAAAAGCTGGGTATCCGCATCCTGCCCGAGACCGAGGTGTGCGACATCCGGCCGCTCGATGGCAGCGGCGGTGAAACGGGATACGCGGTCGACACCGTCTATCCGGGCGCGTGGTTCAACAAACGGCCGCGCACCCTGCGCGCCAGGGGCGTGGTCGTCGCCGCCGGCGCGCTGGGCAGCAACGCGCTGCTGGCGCGTTGCAAGCATGGCGGCGGCTTGCCGCGGCTGAGCGACCGGCTCGGGCATCTGGTGCGCACCAACAGTGAATCGATCCTCGCCGTGACGCTGCCGGACGACCTGCTGCAGCCAAGCCGGGACGTGGCAATCAGCGCCAGCATCCACCCCGATCAGGACACCCACATCGAACTCGTCACCTACGGCGACACGGGCGACTTCACCAAGTTCTTCTTCACCCTGCTGACCGGCGAAGGCACCCGGCTTACGCGCCCCTTGCTGCTGCTCGGACAGATCCTGCGGCATCCCTGGCGCTTTCTCAAGTCGCTGTCGCCGTTCCACTGGGGACGCCGCAGCCTGATCTTCCTGGTCATGCAAAGCCGCGACAACGCCATCGCCTTCGTCGCCAAACGGCGCTGGTTCGGCGGCATTGGCCTGAGCACGCAACAGGACACCGGCAAACCCAGCCCGACCTTCATTGCCGAGGGTAACGCGGCGGCGGCGTGGCTCGCCCAGCGCACCGGCGGCATCGCCCAGAGCATGGTGCCCGAGGCACTGGCCAACATTCCGACCACGGCCCACATCCTCGGCGGGGCGGTGATCGGACGCGATGCGTCAAGCGGCGTGGTGGACGCCAATGGCCAGGTGTTCGGTTACCGCAACCTGATCATCTGCGACGGAGCCGTGATGCCGGCCAACCCCGGCGTCAATCCCAGCCTGACCATCACCGCGCTGGCCGAGCACATCATGAGCCGGATTCCGCAGGCAACTGCAGCCTGACGCGCCTTGCCGTCCGATCCGTCAAGCCGCCGTGCCGCCATCGCCGACTCTTGCAAACGAAAGGGGTCTCGAACTGTCGGGGCCCCTTTACCGGACTGACGAATCCAGCTCCGTACCGGCTGCTTTCTACTTGATCACCGCTGCGCCGGCACCGGCCACTTGGCCGTCCTGAGCCGATGATCCGCCGGAAACACCTATCGCGCCGATGACCTTGCCGTCTTCGACGATGGGCACGCCACCCTCGATGGCGGAAATGCCGTCCAGCGTCAGATAGTTGATGTTCGACTTGACAGCATTCTCGAGCGACAAGGTCGGGCGCTTGTACTGAACGGATGCCCTGGCCTTGTGCACCGCTACCTTGATGCTCCCCCATTGCACCACGTCAGCGCGCTCCAGGTACACCAGTTGCCCGCCCGTGTCCACAATTGCAATGACCATGTTGAGCTTCATGTCCACCGCTTTTGCCGCCGCTGCAGCCGCTGCCTTCTTCGCCGCCGCCAGATTGATGTTCGGGCCGTAGGGGTTGGGCATCTGCTGGGCGAAAGCCGAGCCTGCGATGAAGCAGGCAACAACACAAAGTACCGCTGCGAGTTTCATGGAACGCATGGGAAATTCTCCTTTGAAATTTGCATTTCCACCTCCAATAGGCGTGGAGCAGTATAGGAAAGGGCAGCGTTCCAGTCAAAAGTGGCGCACAGAAGATCGTTGGCTCACACATGGATACCGATCAGAAGTCAAAGGATCTGCTGGAGGCCTTGGCGCTGACGCATTGCGGACAACGCTCTGCTGCAAGTGCTCCATGGATGGTACGGAGCGTGGAAATTTTCGGCCTTTCAATCTTTTGGAAGTCCATAATAATGGTATGGATATGGGCGAGTTCCAGTCGTCTACAGCGACAACTTTGAAATGGGACCGGCACCCGATGGAAGCCTTCGTTTGGAACCAGCATTTCACGACCGGGCTGGAACGGGTGGACCAGGAGCATCACCAACTGGTGGTCTTGATCAATCGACTTGGCGAAGCCCTGATCAAGGGACAAGTGCAGGCGCCGGAATCCTTGCAGGCGACCTTCGGCGAACTCGCCGATTACGCTAGGTATCACTTTGCGGAAGAGGAGCGCCTGATGGCGGAAACCGGCGTTTCCGCTTTGCACCGGGATTTGCATCGCCAGCACCATGGCGAGTTTGTCGAACAGTTGTCGACCATGTGGAATTCGCGAAACTCCATGGCCCACGCGGCGGAAACCCTGCATGGCTATCTTCGTTCATGGCTGGGCTTTCACATCCTGGGGGAGGATCAGGCGATGGCGCGGCAAATCGCGCTCATCCGCAGCGGCAAATCTCCGGACCAGGCCTACGAGGAAGTGCATTCTGCGCGAAGAGACAACGCCACCGCTGCCTTGTTGACGGCGCTGCACAACCTTTACCATGTTCTTTCCGAGCAGAACCGCGATCTGGCCGCGGCCAATTTACGTCTCGAGGACAGAGTCGCCGAACGTACCGGGGAACTGGCATTGGCCAACGAGGCCCTGACCGACCTCAACCATCGGCTGGAAGCGCTTTCCAACAGCGATGGCCTGCTGGAGATCGCCAACCGCAGGCATTTCGATGCGAAACTGGATGAAGAATGGCGACGGGCTCTCCGGCAACGTCAGCCCTTGTCGCTGTTGATGGTCGATGTGGACCACTTCAAGCGCTACAACGACAGATATGGACATCAGGCGGGAGACCATTGCCTTCAAACCGTGGCTCGGGCCGCGCGATCGGCGCTCAGGCGGCCCGGCGATCTGCTGGCCCGCTATGGCGGCGAGGAACTCACCGTGATTCTGCCGAACACCGAACTGAACGGTGCAATTCTGGTGGCGCAGGCCATCCAGCGCGGACTTGCCGACCTGCGTATTCCCCATGCGGATTCGCCGGTCGCTGATCAGGTCACGGTCAGCATTGGTGTCGCCATGATGGCGCCCGACAAGGAGACCAATTCCGTCCAATTGGTCGCCGCCGCCGATCGCGGTTTGTACTCAGCCAAGGAAGGCGGCCGCAACCGCATATGTCCCGGATAGGAATTCGAATGCTCTCCACGGTGGAGACTGAGCGACCTTCTGGCCCGCCATCCCGCCGTGCCACGGGCGGCATTCCAAGAGCATGACTCGCCTGCGGCTCGGCCAGCGTGTCCGATCGCCCTGCCGGCGGGGCGGGAGCGAGAAGGCGGCTTTTGTGTTCTGGCGTACGGGCCATTATAGTAACGGGGATAATGCTGTCTGCTTGAGGCGGAAGACGACACATGCTTGCACGCAAACCTGATTCCGAAGTTTTCGACCAGAGGACCACCGGGAAGCCGCGCGGGGTGCCGCTACGGCTCAAGCTTGCACCGGTAGCCAATTAGCCCGGCATCCCTGTTGACGCGAATCTCGCCATGCCAGAACCCCGCACCTCATTGCGCGTATTGATCGTCGAGGACTCCGCTGACGACGCCGAGTTGCTGGTGCGCGCGGTGCGCCAAAGCGGTTACGAGCCGGCTTTCGATCGGGTGGAGAGCGCCGCAGCGATGCGCGCGGCGGTGTACGACAAACCGTGGGACCTCATCCTGTCCGACTACATGATCCCCGGCTTCGGCGGGATGGAGGCGTTGCGGATTGCCAAGGAGAGCGGCCTCGACCTGCCGTTCATCGTGATCTCGGGCAAGGTCGGCGAGGAGGCGCTGGTCGAGGTGATGAAAGCGGGCGCGAACGACTTTCTCCTCAAAGGTTACCTTGGCCGCCTCGGTTCGGTGATCAAGCGCGAACTCGCAGACGCCGTGGCGCGGCGCGGCATGCGGCAGGCGCGGATCGAGTGGCGCGCGGCATTCGATGCGGTGCGGGATCCCATCTTCATTCACGACGCCGACTTCCGTATCCTGCGCGCCAACCTCGCCTATGCCGCGCTCGCGGGACTGCCGATCACGGAGGTCATCGGCAAGCCGTATTGGGAGGTGTTCCCTGTGCAGGACGGGCCGCTGCCGGGCTGCCGTGCCATCACGGAAGGACTCCGGGGCTGGAAGGAGGAGGAGTTTGCGCTGACCACGGGCGAAGCCTTTGCGTCGCGCTCTTTTGCGGTCACCAACGATCATGGTGAATATCTCTATTCGTTCCACGTGCTGCAGGACGTCACCGAGCGCAACCGGATCAGGGACGCAGTCGAAACCAGCGAGCGGCGCTTTCGCAACCTGATCGAGAATTCGGCGGACGCGTTCTTTGTCATCGACCCCGCAGGGAAGCTCATTTACCGCAGTGAATCCGGTGCAAACCTTACCGGATACACGGCCGAGGCGCTGCTCGGGCAGGAGATCATGCAGTTCCTGGCACCCGAAGACATTCCCGCCGCGCAGCGCGCTCTTGGCGAGGTGCTGGGCGCGCCAGGCAAGGTTGTCAGCGCCGAGTTGCGCCTGCGCAGGGTAGACGGCTCGCTGATCGATGCCGGATTCGTCGCCAAGAATTGCATGGATATCCCGGAAGTCGGCGGCATCGTCATCACCGCGCGCGACATCACCGAACGCCGGCGCGCGGAGGAAGCGACGCGTCAACTGGCCGAGCGGCTCACGACGACGCTCGAGAGCATCACGGATGCGTTCTTTACCGTCGACCAGGCGTGGCGCTTCACCTTCCTCAACCACGAGGCGGAGCGACTGCTGGCGCGCACTCGGGAGGAACTGATCGGGCAGGATTTATGGGTGGAGTTTCCTTCCGCTGTCGGCTCAGTCTTCGACCGCGAATACCACCGTGCGGTCGAGGACCAGCAAAGCGTGGAGTTCGAAGACTTCTACTCGCCTCTGGGCGCCTGGTTCGGCGTCCGCGCCTATCCATCCAAGCAGGGCCTGGCAGTCTATTTCCGCGATATCGGTGAACGCAAGCGGGCCGAGGAGGTGCTCCGCGAGCGCGTCCGGCTGCAAGACCAACTGGTCCGGATTGCCGCTTCGGTGCCCGGGCTGATTTACTCCTTCCAGTTGCGCCCCGACGGATCCACCGCGTTGCCCTATGTCAGTGGAGCACTCAAGGATATCTTCGACCTGGAACCCGCCGATGTGATCGACGATGCGACGCCGGTCCTTTCCATGATCCACCCGGACGACATAGGGCACGTCAATGAAGTGATCGCCGAAACCGCGCGCACCTTGGCTACCTCGCGGATCGAGTTCCGGGTGCGTCGCACCGAGCTGAGAGAAATCTGGGTCGAGGCGCATTCGCTGCCGCAGCACGAGGCCGATGGCAGCGTTGTGTGGCACGGGTTCATGCAGAACATCACCGAGCGCAAGAAGACGGAGGCCCGGATCGCATATCTGAACCGCGTGTATGCCATGCTGAGCGGCATCAACACGCTGCTTGTGCGGGTGCGCGACCGTGAAGAACTGTTCAAGGAGGCATGCCGCATCGCGGTCGAGGCCGGCGGATTTCGTATGGCCTGGCTCGGCGTGCTTGATCTGCGAGTGATGAAGATCATGCCGGCCGCCTCGGCCGGCATGAACGACGAGCTCCTGGCCGCCGTTGCAGAGCGCTATGCAGTGAATGAGCTCGGGTCGCCGGGAATACCGCTGACCACGCGTGCGATGACGGAAAAAACCATCGTCGTGACCAACGATCTGGAACTCAGTTCGACGGTGGTGTATCGCGAGAAACTTGTCGCGGCCCAGATCGGATCCATGGCCATTTTGCCGCTGGTTGTGTCGGATGAAGCGGTCGGCATGCTGGCGCTGTACGCCAGCGAGAGAGAGTTCTTTCGCGAAGAGGAGTTGAAGCTATTGACCGAGTTGGCCGGCGATATCGCGTTCGCGATAGAACACATCGGCAGGCAGGAGAGGCTCGATTTCATGGCCTACTACGATGAACTGACGGGGCTGGCAAACCGCAAACTGTTTCTCGACCGGGTAACGCAGTACGTGCACAGCGCGGCCAGCGGCGGGCACCAGCTCGCGTTGTTCCTGATCGATCTGGAACGCTTCAAGAACATCAACGACAGCCTTGGCCGGCCGGCCGGCGACGCGCTCCTGAGACAGGTGGCGGAATGGCTGACCAACCGGGCGGGGGACGCCAACCTTCTGGCACACGTCGGTGCCGACCATTTTGCTGCGGTGCTGCCGGAAGACAGGCAGGGCGGCAATCTGGGACGGCTTCTGGAGACATGGATGGACGCTCTTACCAACCATCCGTTCGTCCTGAATGGCGCCGAGTTCCGTGTCGCCTTCAAGATTGGCGTGGCGCGATTCCCGGACGACGGTGCCGATGCCGAAAGCTTGTTCAGGAATGCCGAGGCCGCGCTGAAGAAGGCCAAGGCGGGCGGCGAGCGCTACCTGTTCTATGCGCAGCAAATGACCGAACTGGTGGCCGGCAAGGTCGCGCTGGAAAACCAGCTGCGCCATGCGCTCGAGAACGGCGAATTTGTGTTGCATTACCAGCCCAAGGTGAACCTCGCGAGCGGCAAGATCACCAGCGCCGAGGCGCTGATCCGCTGGAACGATCCGCGCACCGGACTGGTGCCGCCGGGCCGCTTCATCCCGATCCTGGAGGAAACCGGGTTGATCTATGAGGTCGGGCGCTGGGCGCTGAACCAGGCCATCGCCGACTACCTGCGGTGGCGTGCGGCAGGACTGCCGGCCGTGCGCATCGCGGTGAATGTCTCAGCGCTGCAGTTGCGCCGCCGCGAATTCATCGCCGAGATCGAGCAGGCAATCGGCGTCGACGCGAATGCGGCGGCAGGACTGGAACTGGAGATCACGGAAAGCCTGATCATGGAGGACATCACGCAAAATATAGTTCGCCTGCAGGCGATCCGTGGCCTCGATATCAGCATCGCCATCGACGACTTCGGCACCGGCTTCTCCTCGCTCAGCTATCTCGCCAAGCTGCCGGTGGATACGCTGAAGATCGACCGCTCGTTCGTGATCGACATGGCGGCCGGGCCGCAGGGACTGGCACTGGTGTCGACCATCATCAGCCTGGCGCACTCGCTGAAGCTCAAGGTGGTGGCGGAGGGCGTCGAAACCGAGGAGCAATCGCGCCTGCTGCGCTCGCTGGACTGCGACGAAATGCAGGGCTACCTGTTCAGCAGACCGGTGCCGGCGGATGTCTTCGAAAAACGATTCCTGGCGCCGCCCGCCGTCGGGGGATGAACATAAGCGTCAGGAAGATCGGCCTAAGTTGACAGTCAAATGCCCGGCCTCGATATCCGCACCCTGAGTTTCCTCGCCATGTACGCGGCAAAGCAGGCGGGGTGGTTCCTGTTCGGGACTCATTTGGCTGTAGCTACCTGACCGGAAGTCGCCGTATCGCCGGCGCCGTCCGCAGGGGATACCGCCTCCGGCTACGCCGGAGGCATAACTCTTGCGCCGAATCCGGGCAAGTCTCAGTTGCTGAAGAAATCCTTGACCCGATCCAGCCAGCTTTGCGCGCGCGGACTGTGACGTCCGGCGTTAGCCTGGCTAATCACTTCGAATTCCTGCAGCAGTTCCTTCTGTCGGTCGGTGAGGCTGACCGGGGTTTCCAGTACGACATGGCAGAGCAGGTCGCCCCGGCTGACGGAGCGAACGCCCTTGATGCCCTTGCCGCGCAGGCGGAACACCTTGCCGGTCTGGGTTTCGGCCGGGACCTTGAGCTTGGCGACGCCGTCGAGCGTGGGAATCTCGATTTCGCCGCCGAGCGCCGCGGTGGCGAAACTGAGTGGCATTTCGCAATGCAGGTCGTCGTGGTCGCGCTGGAATACAGCGTGCGCCTTGAGGTGGATCTGGACGTAAAGGTCGCCCGGCGGGCCGCCGTTGACGCCTGGCTCACCCTCGCCGGTAAGCCGGATCCGATCGCCTTCGTCGATCCCCGAGGGAATCTTGACTGACAGCGTCTTGTGCTGCTTGATTCGCCCGGTGCCGTGGCAGGTGCCGCAGGGGTCGGGAATGTAGCGGCCGGTGCCGTGGCACTTCGGGCAGGTCTGCTGGATCGAGAAGAAACCCTGCTGCATTCGCACCTGGCCGTGGCCGCCGCAGGTGGGGCAGGTCTTGGGTTCGGTGCCTTTCTTGGCGCCGCTGCCGCTGCAGGTTTCGCATTCCGCCATGGTGGGGATGCGAATGCGGGTTTCGGTGCCGCGCGCGGCGTCTTCCAGCGTGACTTCGAGGTTGTAACGCAGGTCGGCGCCGCGATAGACGTTGGAGCGACCGCCGCCGCGTGCGCCGCCGCCGAAGATGTCGCCGAAGATGTCCGAGAAGGCATCGGCGAAGCCGCCCATGCCGGCGCCGCCGGCGCCCTGCTGATCGACCCCGGCGTGGCCGTATTGATCATAGGCTGCGCGCTTCTGCGCATCGGAAAGAATTTCGTAGGCCTGCTTGGCTTCCTTGAATTGCTCTTCGGCTTTGGGGTTGTCCGGATTGCGGTCCGGATGGTGCTTCATCGCCAGTTTGCGGTAGGCCTTCTTGATGTCCCCTTCGGCAGCGTCGCGGTTGACGCCGAGGATTTCGTAGTAGTCGCGTTTAGCCATTTTGATTTGCTATCTGTCCGTGTAGCACAAAGGCCGAGTCAGGCGGTGTGCTGCGTCCGCCTGAACCCGGCCACTTTAAGCGGCGCTCTGTTTGCAAGTGCGGTCTGCTTTAAGCCTTCTTGTCTTTCACTTCGGTGAACTCTGCATCGACGACGTCGCTGTCATCCTTCTTCGCTTCGCCGCCGGCACCCGGGGCACCGCCGGCTCCGGCGCCACCTGCCGCTCCTGTCGCACCTTGCGCGTCACCGTAAATCTTTTCGCCGAGTTTTTGCGATGCCTTGGACAGCGCTTCCGTCTTGGCTTCGATGGTCGCCTTGTCACCTTCTTTCATCACGTCTTCGGCTTCCTTGATCGCGGCTTCGATCTTGGCCTTTTCGTCGGCGTCCAGCTTGTCGCCGTGCTCCGTCAGCGCCTTCTTGATCGAATGCACCATGGCATCGCACTGGTTGCGCGCGTCGACCAGTTCGCGGGCCTTGTGGTCCTCGTCGGCGTGCGCTTCGGCATCCTTCACCATGTTCTGGATCTCGGTTTCGGACAGTCCCGAGTTGGCCTTGATGGTGATCTTGTTTTCCTTGCCGGTGCCCTTGTCCTTGGCCGAAACATGCAGTATGCCATTGGCGTCGATGTCGAAAGTGACTTCGATCTGCGGCATGCCGCGCGGCGACGGCGGAATGTCGGTCAGGTTGAACTGGCCGAGACTCTTGTTGCCGCTGGCCATTTCGCGCTCGCCCTGCATGACGTGAATGGTCACGGCACTCTGGTTGTCGTCGGCGGTGGAGAAGGTCTGGCTGGTCTTGGTCGGG
Source organism: Rhodocyclaceae bacterium (assembly GCA_025353195.1). Taxonomy (GTDB): domain Bacteria; phylum Pseudomonadota; class Gammaproteobacteria; order Burkholderiales; family Rhodocyclaceae; genus Sulfuritalea. Next base: position 483 of record JANXRC010000108.1, on the reverse strand, counting down.
ATCGTGGTGTTCTTGGTGATCAGCTTGGTCATCACGCCGCCCAGGGTTTCGATACCCAGCGAGAGCGGGCAGACGTCGAGCAGCAGCACGTCCTTGACTTCGCCTTGCAGCACGCCGCCCTGGATCGAGGCGCCGACCGCGACGGCTTCGTCGGGGTTGACGTCGCGGCGGGGTTCCTTGCCGAAGAATTCCTTGACCTTGTCCTGCACCTTGGGCATGCGCGTCATGCCGCCGACCAGGATCACGTCGGTGAGGTCCGAGACCTTGACGCCGGCATCCTTGATGGCGATGCGGCAAGGCTCTACGGTGCGCTCGATCAACTCCTCCACCAGACTCTCGAGCTTGGCTCGGGTGATTCTCACCGCCAGATGTTTGGGACCGGAAGCATCCGCCGTGATATAAGGCAAGTTGACCTCAGTCTGCTGGCTGGATGAAAGCTCTATTTTGGCCTTTTCCGCCGAATCTTTTAAGCGTTGCAGGGCG
>JANXRC010000087.1 GCA_025353195.1 Rhodocyclaceae bacterium | reverse complement strand
AGACCATCACCGAGGGGCGCGTGGCCACGCAGATGGCTGGCTTTGGCGACCGTCTCGGCAAGGACGAAATCGCCGCGCTGGCCGATTACATCTACACCGCCGTATCACCAGCGCCGACTCTTGGCGCGGAAGACATCAAGGCCTCGCGCATTGTCAGCTACGCTCCGGGCAGCCTGCCCGCACAGCCGGCGCCGGTGTTCTCGGGCGTGGACATGATGAACCTGTTCATCGTGGTCGAAACCGGCGACCATCATGTCACGGTGCTCGATGGCGACAAGCTGGAACCGATATACCGCTTCCAGAGTCGCTTCGCGCTGCATGGCGGACCCAAATTCACGCCCGACGGACGCTATGTGTTCTTTGCGTCGCGCGACGGCTGGATCACCAAGTTCGACATCTGGAACCTCAAGGTGGTCGCCGAGATCCGGGCCGGCATCAACACGCGCAATCTCGCTGTTTCCGCCGATGGCAAATATCTGGCAGTGGCTAACTACCTGCCGCACACGCTGGTGCTGCTCGATGCCGATCTCAATCTGCTGAAGGTTCTGCCGGCCTTGAACAAGGATCGCACCGAGAGCTCGCGCGTCTCGGCGGTGTATGACGCGGCACCGCGCCACAGCTTCGTCGCCGCGCTGAAAGATGTGCCGGAGGTATGGGAGATCAGCTACGACCCCAAGGTCGAAGACGTTCCGATCGGTACCATTCATGACTTTCAATACAAGGAAGGCGCGTTCATTCCCGGCTTCCTCAATCCGCGGCGAACCTTCCTGTCCGAGCCGCTCGACGACTTTTTCTTCACCCAGAATTATTCCGAGCTGATGGGCTCCAGCCGCGAGGCCGGGAAGGGCCAGGTGGTCAATCTCGACGTGCGCAAGAAGATCGCCGATCTGAGCCTGCCCGGCATGCCGCATCTTGGCTCCGGCATCACCTGGAATTACCACCCGCCGCAAGGCGCACAGGATCGCACCGTGATGGCAACGCCCAACCTCAAGGAAGGGCTCATCACGGTCATCGACATGAAGGACTGGAGCACGATCAAGACCATCCCGACCCTCGGCCCGGGATTCTTCATGCGCAGCCACGAAGACACGCCATATGCATGGACCGATTCGATGATGTCGAAGGGCAAGGATACCTTGCAGGTAATCGACAAGCGCACGCTGGAAAAAGTCGCCGAGGTCAGGACCGATCCGGGCAAGACCCTCGCCCATGTCGAATTCACCCGCGACGGCAAGTATGTTCTCGCCAGCCTGTGGGAGCGCAAGGCCGATGGCGGCGCGCTGATCGTGTTCGACGCCGCCACCTTCAAGGAAGTCAAGCGCATCCCGATGGACAAGCCGGTCGGCAAGTACAATCTGTACAACAAGATCATGCGCTCGGAGGGCACCAGCCACTGAGACCCTTCAGCGAGTCCGAGCAACCAATTGCCCGACAGGGAGAGAGCGATGAGTGAGTTTGCAGGAAGAGTCGCAATCGTCACCGGGTCGTCGAGCGGGATCGGCGAGGCGATTGCTCGTCGCTTGTCGGAACTCGGCGCCTCGGTCGTCATCAATTCGGCTTCGTCCGTTGAAGCCGGCCAAAAAATTGCCAGGGAACTCGGCGACAGCGCGATTTACGTTCAGGGCGACATCAGCGACAAGGCGTCCGGCGAACGACTCCTCGCAGCAACACTTGAGCGTTTCGGCAAACTCGACATTCTGGTGAACAATGCGGGTTGGACCAAAGCCGTGTCGCATCCTGACCTGGAGGCGCTGACCGACGACATTTTTGCGCGGACCTTCGAAGTCAACGTCACCGGCACATGGATGCTTACCAAGGCCGCAATGCCTCACCTCAAGCAAAGTGACGATGGCAATGTTGTCAATATCACCTCGATTGCGGGTGTGCGCCCGGTGGGCAGTTCGATTGCGTATTCGATGAGCAAGGCAGCGCTCAACCACATGACGCTGTTACTGGCCAAGTCATGCGGACCGGTGCGCGTGAATGCGGTCGCTCCGGGCCTTGTGGAGACACCGTGGACCAAGGATTGGCAGGCACAGCACGAGGCGGTGAAGGCCAAGGCACCGCTCAAACGCTCGGCCACCCCCGCCGATTGCGTGGAGGCGACACTTGCCCTGTTGCGAAACCGCTACGCGACAGGACAAATCTTCGTGGTCGACGGCGGCCTCACCTTGGTGATCTAGAGAAGCGCGAACCGCGGTGAAATACCGGGTGCGCCAGTCGTTCCAGTCGCTCCCTTTAAGTCTGTCTTAAGTGTCCGCTGCAGACAATGCATCCAGATCGCCCTCGGGAGTCCTGTGATGCAAAAGCCGCTAGCCATCCTTTCACTGTCTGCCCTGCTTGCTGCTTGCAGTTCGGCTCCGCCGGTCACCACGTCGTCCGCGGCCGCACCAACGCCGTCCGCTGTGTCCAATCAGGCATCCGCCGGGGCCAAACCGGTGATGTCGGACGTGAACAGCCTGGCGAGCGATCCGGGGAAGCGCAGCGTGTATTTTCCCTACGACAACTTCTCCGTGGACGCGAAATATGAGCAACTGCTCAACGCCCATGCCAGCTATCTCGCGCACGATCCCGCATCACGCATAACCCTCCAGGGCAGTACGGACGAGCGCGGCAGCAGCGAATACAACCTTGCTCTCGGCCAGAAACGCGCAGAGGCTGTGCGCAAGTCGCTGAACCTGCGCGGCACCCCCGACAAGCAGATGGAAGCGATCAGTTACGGGAAGGAACGGCCGAAGGCCACTTGTCACGATGAAAGCTGCTGGCAGGAAAACCGGCGGACTGACATCGTCTATCCCGCCAACCGATGATGGCCGGCCTGTCGCAGCGATTGGCAGGCATCGCCCTTGGATTGCTGCTGGGGACCGGCGTAGCATGGGCGAGTCGGCCCACCCCGGACGCCGTGATCGTTTTCGCGCCTGGGGCGGACAGCATTGCGGTCGCCGACAACTCGACCCTCGAGCAACTTTCAGCCGAAGCCAAGTCCGGCGAGGCCAAGTGGATCAGTCTGGAGGCGTACGCCGACGACCAGGGCAGCCGCGAGCTGAATCTCGCTCTGGCTCAGCGGCGCATCGAGGACGTCAGCCATCACCTGATCTCGCTCGGCTTTCCATCCAACCGCATTCGCGGAACCAGCTATGGTGACGAGCACATGGACGAGAGCGCCCTGCCCATGCGCCGCGTTGAAATCCGCATCAACAACCTACGCCGCTAGGCACGGTTCGCATCCGCCCGGCGGATAAGCTCCCTCAGCGCCACGTCGTCGGAGCCGAAGATGTTGGCCTCGCCAATATTCGCGGCCAGGCCAGTGCGTTCGATCACTTCCAGAAATTGCCGTTTCGCGCTACTGAAGGCCAGCGTAATGCCGCACTCGCGCAAGCGCATTACCAGCCGGCGCAGCATCTCGATGGCAGATGCGTCGATATGGTTGATCCCGCTCGCCACCACCAGGATGTATTCCAGTCGTGTGTTCTCTCGCTCGATCTTCATGATCGCGTCCTCGAAGAACGAAACATTGGCGAAGAACAGTGTCGCGTCGAAACGGAGGGCCGCAATCTTCCGGTGCAGCACGGGCAAGCCGTGATGCCGTGCGTCTCGCAGCGTTCCATCGCCATGGATCCCGAGCAGGACGATTCGCGGCGACATCCGGCGGTAAATGAATGCGCCAAGCGAGAAGATGATTCCCGTCAGAATGCCGTTCTGGATGTTCGGCGCGAATGCCAGTGTGGCGACGAAGGTCAGCACCGCCGCAATGCCGTCGTCGCGGCCGGCCTGCCAGGCATGACGCAAGGACGAAAAGTCGATGAGGTTGGACACGGCAAGAACGATCATCGCCGCCAGGGCTGGCTTCGGCAGGTGATACAGCAGTGGCGTGAAATACAACAGCGTCAGCATGACGAAGCCGGCAGCGACCAGAGACGAGACTCCGGACGTCGCGTGCGACGCCAGGTTCAGGGCCGACCGCGAAAATGAACCGCTGACGGGCATCGAATTGCAGAACGCCGCCACCACCTTGGCCAGCCCCTGGCCGATCAGCTCCTGGTTCTCGTCCCAGCGAGTTCGTGTCTTGAGGGCGATGACCTTGCAACTCGACATCGCTTCCATGAAGCTGATCAGGGCGATAACAAAGGCCGCAGGCAGCAGCGAAATCGTCGCGTGCCAACTCATCGCCGGTACCGAGATGTCGGGCATTCCCGTGGGAATGTCGCCGACGATGTTGCCGCCGTGTTCGGCGAAACTGGTTGCGTAACTCAGGACGGTCAGGATCATGACCATGATCAGCACGCCGGGCAGGCGGGGAGTGAGACGCCTGAAGCTATAGAGCAATGCGATGGCCAGCAGACCAAATGCCAGGGACATGCCGTGCACCGCCCCCGGATTCGACAATGCCTGCCAGACGTCGACCAGGAAATGGTCGGTCTGCGGCACGGAAATGCCCGTCAATGCGGGAAGTTGCGAGAGCGCGATGATCAGCGCCGCAGCATTGATGAACCCCATCAACACAGGGTGTGACAGCAGATTCAGCAGCACTCCGGCGCGGGCTAGCCCGAGGCCGATCTGAAAAAGCCCTGACAGTAGCGCCAGCAGAGTGACGTAGGAGACAAACTCCTCCGTTCCCGGTGCAGTGATATGGCCGACGCTGGCCGCCGTCAGCAGCGAGGTCATCGCTACCGGACCGGTCGACAACAGGGGCGAAGAGCCGAACAGCACCGCCACGATGGACGGAATGAACGCGGCGTAAAGTCCATAGTACGCGGGCACGCCGGCGAGCTGCGCATAGGCCAGTGACTGTGGAATTGCCAGCAGCGATAGCGTAATACCGGCGATGAAATCGCGGAACAGGGACTTGCCGTCGACGCGCGGCCAGTAGAGGAACGGCAGCAGCCGTTTGGTGAGAACCTCGGTCATGATGGACTGGAGGAGCGGTGGGTCTGGTTATTTGCGTTCACGGCTTGATATGCCTCAGTGTGAGATGGCTTTCGCCCGCGCTGCCCATTCGGCGGCGGCGGTTGGGCTACGTTCCACGCCATCAAGACCCTCCGAATAGATTTGCGCCAACGCCCTCATCGCCATCAGATGCCCTCCGGCAGCTGCGCGCCGGTACCAGTCGAGAGCCGTCGCCGCATCTTTCCTGAAACCGCCGATACCGCGCTCGTAACGCTGCGCCAGCTGATATTCGGCTTCAAGGTCGCCGTCCTCGGCCAGCGTCTTCAGCCCCGGCTGGCGGTTATGCCAACCCTCGTCGAGTTGGTAGCCGATGCTTTCGATCAGGTTCAGGATATGGATGGCGGCTTCATAGCCTTGCAGCGCCGCTTTCTCGAACCAGGAGCGGGCGGCGGCGCGATCCACCTCGACGTCGCCGCCGTAATGGTAGAGCCTGCCGAGCAGGTACTGCGCCTCGCCATTTCCTTCCGTTGCGGCGCGGTGGAACCAGTAGATGGCCTGGTCGATGTTCTTGGCGACGCCGGCACCTTCCTGATACATCTTGCCGACCTTCAACTGCGCCTCGACGATGCCGCGGTTCGCTGCCTTGAGGCGCCAGTCGAAGGCCAGCTTCGGGTTCGCCGGTACACCGAGGCCTTGCTCGTAAAGATCGCCCAGCTTCTTCTCGGCATAGGCGTTTCCCTGGATCGCAGCCTGCTCAAACCAGTAAGCGGCCTTGGCAGGTTCCCGCTTCAGCCCGCCGTCGCCGTTGAGGTAGGCCACGGCCAGCAAGACCTGGGACGCGGCGCTTCCGCGCTCCGCGGACGGAGCGACCAGGGCCAGTTCATCGGGACTGAGTGCCAGGCAGGGCGCGGCGCACAGCGCCAGGAATAATGGGACAGCTAGCCAGACGACCTTGGTACTCACGGCCGGCCTGCGCCTTCAGTGCCGCGGGCCATCACAGGTCGATGGCAAAGGCGATCACCACTGCAACCACCGCGCATAGCGACAGACCCAGAAGAAACAACTTCTCCGCCCAGGTCTCGACATTATCGGTGCTGGTGGCGATCCGTATGGCTACGAAAGACAGCACTGCGCTGAGGAGAAAAATGACGCTGTCGAGCGCCAGCATCTTGTCTATGAAGACCCCGAGCCGCCCGGAATGAGATAAGCGCCCGATCGACAACACGGTCATGCAGACGCCGACCATCGTGGCCGCAGTCGGCAGGATATGCTCAGACAGACCGATGCGGGCCACGGCAGCAATCGCCCGCGGCGCCACTGCGGCGCGGTTTATCACGGCAGCACCGTCTGGCATTCCAGGCATTACCAAAACCTCCTGCAAACAAAGCGACGCAGCGTCGTCGATCCGCGCAGGGTAGGCGATCCAGACTTAAGGCTGACTTAAACCGGCGGAAAACGTATGCAGGCCAGCAGGCCACCAAGCGGCGAGTCGCCCAGGTCGACGCTGGCACCATGCCGGTCAGCAATCACCCTGATAATCGCGAGTCCCAGCCCGCTGCCGGGTTCGGCAGCCTCGGTGCGCCGGTAGAAGCGATCGAACACTCGCTCCCGCTCCTCTACGGGAATGCCGGGGCCGCTGTCGGCTATGGTCAATTGCGGCTGGCCTCCTTCAATGGCAACGGTGATGTCGACGCGGCCAGGCCCCGGCGTATAGCGAATGGCGTTTTCCACCAGGTTGGCAATAAGAGTACGCAGGGCTCCTGCATCGCCGTCGACCGGAGCGCTGGCGACGCTCTTCTCAAGCCCGAGATCGATGCCGCGTGATTCCGCCAGCAGCATGTGGTCAGCCACCGTCATTCCGGCCAGGCTGACAAGGTCGATGCGAGCAAACGATTGCGGAGTCCTGCCGCCGGGTTCCTCGCGCGCCAGTGTCAGGAGCTGCTGCACGACATGGCTGGCTCGGACCAGGCCGCGTTTCAGGTCGGCGACGGCGGCAATGCGGCTGGCATCGCTGTCGGCGCGCTCAATCAAGGTTGCCTGAAGTTGCAGGGCCGTCAACGGCGTACGCATCTCGTGCGCGGCGTCGGCGATGAAGGCGCGCTGCGCATCAAGCGCTTCGCTGCGCCGTTGCAGCAGATCGTTGAGCGCCTCGATCAGTGGCCGCGCCTCCACTGGCACGCCGGCCAGCGGCAGCGGTTCGAGCTGCGCGGCGCTGCGGGACTTCACTTCGCGTGCAATGCGGTCGAGTGGCGCCAGTCCGATGCCAACGGTCCACCAGATCAGCGCCCCAAGTACCGGCAGCAGCACCAGGAAGGGGATCACGGTCCGTAACGCTGCCGTGGCCGCCGCTTCCTTGCGCACACGAGTCGGCTGCGCCACCTGGACGACCTGATCACTGAGCTGGATCGCATAGACCCGCCAGCGTCCGTCGTCAGTGTCGATGGTGGAAAAGCCCGGTTGCGCGTGTCCTGGCAGGCTTGCGTGCGGATGCGAGGCATACAGGCGGCTGCCGTCGCGGGTAAAGACCTGGATGACGAAGTCGAGTTGGTCATCCACTGCCGGGAGTTGCGTATTGCTCTGCGGCGCGTGATCGCGCAGCGACAGGGCGATTTGCTTCAGATGGTAGTCGAAGACCGTATCAATCTCGGTACGCGCGAGCCGGTAGCTGCCATAGGCCGCAGCCAGCACCGCGACGGCGATGGTGGTGAGGAGCGCAATGATGAGTTGACGTCTTATCGACGATGTCATGGCTGACGCGGGATCAGGTAGCCAACGCCGCGCAGGTTCCTGATCCATTCTGGTCCAAGTTTGCGGCGCAGCGAGTGGATATAGACCTCGACGGCATTACTCTCCACTTCTTCGTCCCAGCCGTAGATACTTTCCTCGAGTTGGGCACGCGACAGCGGCACGCCGGGCTGCTCGAGCAGCGCACGGAGCAGGGAGAATTCACGCGCCGACAACACAATCGGTAGATCGGCCAGAAAGACCCCGTGGCTAGCAAGATTGACCCGCAGTTTGCCGATCACCACCTCGGGTTCCGCTCGACCGGACTGCCGCCGGACCAGGGCGCGAATGCGCGCCGAGAGTTCGTCGAAGTCGAATGGTTTGACGAGATAATCGTCGGCGCCAGCGTCGAGACCCCGCACGCGGTCGGCGACTGCATCGCGCGCGGTGAGAACCAGTACCGGGACCCTGTTTTGCTGGCGGCGCAGGTCTTCAAGCAAATGGATGCCGTCCTTGCCCGGCAGACCGAGGTCAAGCAACACGAGGTCGTACTCGTGATCTGCCAACGCGTGCTCGGCAGCAACGCCGTCCCGCACCCAGTCCACGGCATACCCGTCCTGGCGCAAGCCGCGCTGGACGCTTTCACCAATCATCTGGTCGTCTTCGGCAAGCAGGAGGCGCATAACACCATCATCGCGCGACCGGACTTAAGCAATCCTTAAAGGACCTGGCAGCGCATTTCGCAGAATGGGCGATCTTACGCCGCTGACCAATCAATCGCCGATATTCGATTGTCCGCAACGTGATCGGAAGGTGGGCTAGGCTGACGCGGTCGCTGGGTCGGGCGACATCAGATCGGGCCATCCGGTCTCGGCGCCCGAAGCCGCGGCACCGGGCAAGCCATGGCACTCTTCGAATATGCGTGCCTTGCAGTTAGCGCAAATCGAGGTGTCGAACTGCCCGATGATATGTTCTATGGCTCCGTGCTTGGACGCGAAAAAGGCATCCGCGCCGAATTCCTTCAAATACTCCGGCTTTTGCAGCATTTCCTCTGCCGACTGGCGCACGCTGTAAAACCACAGGCGCCCGCCCTGCTGCCGGCGTCGCCGCGCTTCTTCCGCCAGCAATTCGGCACCGGCGATATCGACGAAGTTTATGCTCTTCGCCATGAGCAGCAGATGGTGCTGTTGCGGATGGCTTTCTGCAATGTCGTGCAACTGTTCGCCAACGTGGTTCACTGCGCCGAAGTAGATCGATCCTTCGATGCGCACTATCTTCATTTGCGGACACTCGGTTTCACCCGCGCGTACCAGATGAAACTTGCGTTGCGGTTCCTGATTGTTCGGGACGAGCACGCGCACAGCCGGCTGCGACGTGCGGCTCAAGTAAAGCAGCAGCGACAGCAGCATGCCGACCAGAATCGCAAATTCCAGGTGCATGATCAGGGTGGCGATGAGGGTGGAGACGAGCACGGCTGTCTCAGCCTTGCTGGTGCGGATGATGGACCCGATGTGATGAAAGTCGAAGAGACCCCATGCAACCAGGAACAGGATCGCCGCCATCGAGGCAATTGGAAGGTAAGCGGCAAGCGGCGCTACCGCCAGCAACACCAGCACCAGGAAGCCGGCGGAAAATACCGCAGCCAGCGGCGTTCTGGCCCCGGCTTCGAAATTCAGTCCGGAGCGGTTGAAGGAGCCCGACGACGGGTAACCGGAGAAGAATGCACCGAGGATATTGGACAGGCCCTGGCCGATAAACTCCTGGTTGCCGTCAATGCGCTGCCCGGATTTCAACGCGATCGAGCGGGCGATCGATGCCGCCTCCGTCAATGCCAGACCCGTTACTGCAACCGCGACGCTGATCAGTTCGCGCATGGTATCGAAGGAGAAGTGCGGCATCGAGAGCGGCGGCAGCGCGCCCGGGAGGGCACCGATGGTCTTGATCCCGGTCGTATCGGCGCCGAACGACTCGTTCAGCGCCAGTGCACTCAGACTGCCGACCAGCATGGCGACGATCATGTAAGGAATTCTCGGTAGCCAATTGCGCACCACAATGCCCGACATCAGCGTAACGAGTCCCACTGACACGACATAGGGGTTGATGTCGTTGGTATGTGAAAACAGAGTACCGAAGATGCGAAAGAACATTGTTCCATGGGGTACGTGGATACCGAAGAAGTTCTTGACCTGGCTGGCGATGATTAGCAAAGCCGCGCCCGCGGTGAAGCCGATAACCACGGTATGCGAAATGAAATTGACCAACGTGCCGAGGCGGGCCAGTCCCATCGCCAATTGCATCAGGCCGACCATGAATGTAAGGGTCAACACCAGGCTTACGTAATCGGCGCTGCCGGGCTCGGCGACCGAACTCATGGTCGCGAACACCACCAGCGAGATGGCATTGGTCGGCCCCGAGACCAGGTGCCACGAGGAGCCCCACAGCGCGGCTACCACCGCCGGCACCATTGCGGCGTACAGGCCGTATTCCGGTGGCATGCCTGCCAGGGTGGCGAAGGCGACGCCCTGCGGCAGAACGATGATGGCGCCGATCAATCCGGCCAGAAGGTCACCCTTCAAGCTGAAGGCATTTACCATCGGCCACCAGCGTACGAAGGGCAGCAGGGCAAGGATTCTGCCCGTGGCGGGGGTTGGCGGCGCGGGTACCGCTACAGTCAGCGAAACGTCGTTCATAGCGCTGCCGCCAACGCGTTGATCATTCTTCCGGGAAAGCTCAGACGGCTGTATTGCACGGTGAGCACGTCGTAGGCCGTGCGCTCGTTGTTCTGTTCCAGTCCGTGGCGTGCGCGGGAACCGACCAGCACCAGGTCGGGGCGCCATGAACATGTGAGCTCGGAGACGACGTCCTGCTCGCTGCCGCAGCCGATGATGATCTCGCAGCCGCCGTCGCAGCCAATTTCGGCCATCATCTGTTCCAGCTTGCATCGCATGTCACGCACTTTGGCTTGACGTGTTTCGTCAGCTACGAAAACGGCGGCCATATTGGATTTGAGGTGCGGGGCGGAGTCGATCACCGTCGCCAGTGCGAGTGTCGCGCCGTAGAAACGGGACAGTTGCACGGCGCGTTGCGCCACGGCCGCACTGTCGCTATCGGAAGCGACCAACGCGAGAATTCGTCGATACTTGCCCATCGCGGACTCCGATGTAATGAGTCCTTCTAGGGTAGCGGCCCCTGCGTAAAGTGCCGGTCAAGGCAGCGTCAAGGTTGCGTCAAGAGAGGCAGTGATGCAAGCCGCGATGAGCAGGCGTGAGCAGGTTCTGGTCGCAGGTTTTCTACTTGAATCGCAACGTCGCGGTCGTGCCTCCGCCGGCGCGGCTTTCCAACTCGATCTCCCAGTGCTGACGATCGCAAATGCGTTTCACCAGCGACAGGCCGATGCCGGCGCCGCTGCTGCTGGCGCCGCGGTAGTAGCGCTGAAAGACGCGCCCGATTTCTTCACTGCTGATGCCGATGCCGGTATCGGAGACGATCAGGCGATCAGCACACAGGCGCACGGCGATGGAGCCGCCCTCGGTGTTGGCCACCGCGTTGCGCACCAGGTTGGCGACGACGATGGAAAACAGGGCTGCCGCCACTTCGAGTTTGATTGCCGCTTCGACCGTCAATTCGATACTGTCGCCGCGCTGGACCGCCTGTGTTCGATAGCGCTCCACGGCTTGGCGTACCAGTAGTTCGCAGTCACAGGACTCGTCCACCGGAGTCTCTTCCTCACGCGCCAGCAGCAAGAGCGCGGCGATCAGGGCAGACATTTCGGTGGCGGCGCGCTCGATGCGTGCGACTCGTTTGGCCTGCACCTCATTTAGACCGGCATCCTCTGCCAGCACCTCGGAGGCGCCCCGGATCACCGCCAGTGGCGTACGCAATTCGTGACTGGCGTCTGCGGCGAATGCGCGTTCCCGGTCGATGAAGGCGGACAGGCGCGCCATGTATCGGTCAAAGGCGCGCGTGAGCTCGCTGATCTCGTCCTGCGGCGAATTGGCAGCGCTGAGCCTGGGTGGATTCTCGGCCGGCGCCTGGCCAACCGCGCGCGCCAGTTCTGTCAGTGGGGCAATAACCTTTCCGGCCAGCCAGAAGCCACCGGCCGCCACCAGGAGCGTCATCAGAAGTGCACCGGCGACCAGATAGGCGAGAAAGCGTTGCTCGCGGCGCTGCTGTCTTTCCTCGTTGAACAGGATGTAGTAACGGTCACTGTTGCCGGGTTGGTCCGCCACCGAGACGCGAAAGGGCGCTCCATCGATAGTGATCTCGTGCTTGCCCGGTGTCAGGTCGCGAATCGCCGCCGGAATCTCGGATGAACCTGCTCCCGCCGCAGTTACGTAGCCGCGCAGGGTGGCGGTATCGGGCGGCAGCGAGCGCGGATTACGCGCGCGGCGCGCCATGTAATCGTCCAGTTCCGCTTTCAAAGTCTGGTCCATGAGCCTCTGGGAGACGTCGTGGGCCGCGAACCAGACACCTACAGCGAAGACCAGACTGAGGAACGCTCCCATTCCGGCGAATGCAGCGGCGACCCGGAAGCGGAGGCTATGTCGCCGACGCATTTGGGTCCGTGTCTGTGATCTGCCAGCCGATGCCGCGCAGGGTTTGGATTAGCGGTTTGTCGAAAGGCTTGTCGATGGCGTTGCGAAGAACGTGCAGGTGGGCGCGCAGGGAGTCGCTATCAGGTGGCATATCGCCCCACACGGACCGCTCCAGTTCCGCGCGCTCCAGAACACGCGGCGAGGCCCGCATCAGGGTCTCAAGGATGCGCAAGGGTATCGGCGGCAGTTCGAGAACCTTTCCGGCCCTGACGACCTGGAAGGTTGCGGTATCGAACAGCAGGTCGCCAACCTGCAACCTTTGCCGCGGCGAGGCGGCTTGGGAACGTCTCGCCAGGGCTTTGATCCGTGCCGCCAGTTCGCGCAGTTCGAACGGCTTGACGACATAGTCGTCGGCACCCGCTTCCAAGCCGGTGATCTTGTCCTCAAGAGTGTCGCGTGCGGTCAGCATAAGGATCGGCGTCAGTTTGCCGACGTCCTCGCGCAGGCGACGGCACAATGAGACACCGTCAAGCCTCGGCAACACTAGATCGAGGATGATTACATCATAACTATTACGAGTCGCCAGATGGAGGCCGGAGATGCCGTCGCCGGTGGTGTCCGTCAAGTGACCCTTGGATTCCAGGTAGTCGACCAGGTTGGCCGCAAGGTCCGGGTTGTCCTCTACTACGAGGATTCTGAGCGGGGTATCCACGACAGGATTATGCGGCAAAAATGCGGCAGCGAAGTCACTACCAAGTCGGCACGCCGTGGTGGCAAGGGCCGGCGCAGAGGATGCAGTGGACGGCCGACTATTTTTCCGACGTTTTCTCCGCCGGCCTGGAAATAGCCGTTTCGCTCCCTGAAGCCTTCTCTGCCGGCCTGGCCGGGACTGCATCGGGCGCTACAATCTTTGGCAGAGCCGATTCAATAACCGCCCCACCTTTTTCAACACCAATGTTCTGCTCGATCGGCGGCAGGGTGTGGGCTATGCCTATGTGGCAGTCGATGCAGGTCTTGCCTTCCTGGAATCCACGCTGGTGGGCGGCCGAGCCGCGCCGACCCTGCTCGGAATAGTCCATGTAGGCGAAATTATGGCAGTTGCGACATTCCTGCGAATCGTTCTTTCTCATCCGGCTCCATTCGCTCTGGGCCAGTTGGACACGCTTCGCGTTGAACTTCTCGGGCGTGTCGATACTACCCAGGATCTTGTGCAGGACCTCATTCGACGCCTGAATCTTGCGCACGATCTTCGGACCCCATTCCTTCGGCACGTGACAGTCCGGGCAAGTGGCCCGCACACCGGTGCGGTTGGAATAGTGAATCGTGTTGCGATACTCGTTAAACACGTTCTCCTCCATCTCGTGACAGGAGATGCAGAAGGCTTCACGGTTAGTCCATTCCAGCACCGTGTTGAAACCGCCCCAGAAGATGATGCCAAGCAGGAAGGCCACACCAAGGCCGCTGAAGGCGATCAGCCTGAACCGCTGCCATAGGGATTTGAAGAAGTTCATGTCGTCCCCTTATTGCAGTCCGGTGCCAGGTCGAAAGGTATTCCCCACCAATGGCTTGGCATCGGCTTGCGCCACATGGCACTGGGTACAGAAGTAACGCAGCGGTGAGATATTGGTGAGCTCCTGCCCGTCGCGTGTCTTGTAATGAGTCACCGAGACCTTGGTGGCCCCCGTTTCGCGCGTCTTGCTCCATGCATGGCAATCCATGCACTTGTTGAAGTTCCTTGTGATCTGGTAATCGCGGATGGTGTGCGGGATCAACGGGGGCTGTTGCACAAAATCGCGCGGTAGCGGCTTGGCGTCCTTCATCGGCTTGTACATGTCCGCATCGGGCGTTTTTTCAATGGGAGTATCGCCTCGCAAGGATTGCAGTTTGACTGTTCCCTGGGCGGCATGAGCGGCAGCTGAAAATGCCGTCGCGGCAAGGATCAAAAGACAAAAGAGTCGATACATGGTGGTGTCCTCCAATGAGAGGTCAGGAAGAAAATCGGTGGGTTAGCCGGTTCGAGAAACAAAACACGTCGAGGCTGCAGACATCGATGCAGCGCCCGCAGTTGGTGCAGTTGGCGTCGAGAATCAGCGGGGTTCCGCTGCCCTTCAATGCGGCGCGGATTACCTGCGGTTCGGGACAGATGGCGAAGCAATCCAGGCAATCATTGCAGGCTGAGCGCCGTGCCGCTGCGACGCGCAGCAAGGCGGCGCGGCCGAGCAGACCATACAGCGCACCCATCGGGCACAGATGGCCACACCAACCACGGCTGGCTATCAGAAGGTCATAGGCGAAGATGCCGAGGACGACAAGCCAGGCGGTGCCCATGCCGAAAATCAGCCCCCGGTGCAGCATTGATACCGGGTTGACAAATTCCCATACGATGCTGCCGGTGGCAAGACAAGCAGCGAGGAGACCCAACAACAGCCAGTAACGGGTGGTGGCTGCAGGTGCACGACCGCCTTTGATCCCCAGTCTTCGGCGTAGCGCAGCGGCCCCATCGGTGACGATATTGACAGGGCAAACCCAGGAGCAGAAAACGCGGCTGCCAAACACCAGGTAGACCCCGGCCACGATCGCAGCACCGACGATCGCGTCGAGATATGGCAGATGGCCTGCAGCCATCGACTGCAGGACCAGGAAAGGATCGGTGAGCGGCAATACATCCAGCGTGAGCGACGACGACAGGTTGCCCTTTATGATCCAGATGCCGAACCATGGTCCAATCAGGAACAGACCCAAGATGCCGAGTTGCGACAACCGGCGCAGCAGCAGCCATTTGCTGCGGTAGCGCCGCGCCACATCAACAGTCGGCGCTGGCGACCCGCCGACCGTCACGACGCGGGTCTGCGATCCGGAATTCATGGCTTCCATCCTGAATCCAGCGGAGCCTTGGGCGGCGAGGGCCTGTCTTCCATGCCACGGACCGGAAGTTCGATTTGCTCGCCGATCAGAGAACCGCCATGCCTGGCCTTTTCTTCCCAGCCCTTGCGGTAGTGCTCCGGCAACTGGCCCTTGGCAAGCTTTAGGGGATAAACCTTGATTGCTGCCTCCGGCAGTACACAGGATTTCTCGCATTTGCCGCAACCGGTGCAGTATTCCGAATGCACCGTGGGCAGCAGCATGGCGTGGCGATCGGAGCGCTGGTTGTGAATATTTTCCAGCGAGATGGCCTTGTCGATCACAGGACACACGCGGTAGCAGACATCGCAGCGCAGACCCAGAAAATTGAGACAGGACTCGTGATCGACCAAGGCCGCCAGACCCATGCGCGACTTGCCGATATCGGTCAGCTGTCGATCCAGCGCACCGGTCGGACAGGCCCTGACGCACGGAATGTCCTCGCACATCTCACAGGGTATCGTGCGTGCAGCGAAGTAAGGTGTCCCCGTCGCCACCGCCTGCCCGAGTTCGCCCAGTTTCAGCGTATGGTAGGGACAACCCCGCACGCACAGACCGCAACGCACGCACGCGGCGAGAAAGTCGCTTTCAGCCAGAGCGCCGGGAGGCCTTAGCGCCTGTGCAGGCAGGGCGGACGCCTGCCCCGCATACAAGCCGACGCCAAGTGACAACAGAGCGGCTCCGCCCACTGCACCGGCGAAGCGGTTGAGAAACTGACGCCGTGCCAACGATGAAAACGCGCTCATGACTATCCGACAAGATTTCTAGTTCGGTGATCGGGGTCGCGTCAAATCCTCACGACCTTTACCGCGCACTTCTTGAAGTCTGCCTCCTTCGAAATTGGGCAAGTGGCATCCAAGGTCAACTTGTTCACCAGTTTGGCTTCGTCGAAGAAGGGGATGAAGATGAGCCCCCTGGGCGGCTTGTTGCGGCCACGAGTCTCGATGTGCGCCACAATTTCACCGCGTCGCGACACCACCTTGCATTCCATGCCGCGCGTAAAGCCGCGCGCCTTGGCATCCTCCGGATGCATGAAGATCTGCGCCTCGGGAACGGCACGGTGCAACTCGGCCACCCGCCGCGTCATGCTCCCCGTATGCCAGTGCTCCAGAACCCTGCCGGTGCACAACCACAGATCGAACTCCTTGTCCGGCATCTCGGGCGGGTCTTGATACGGCAGGGCAAAGATTACGGCCTTGCCATCCTTGTGGCCGTAGAACTTGATGCCCTCCCCCTTCTTCACATAGGGATCGTAGCCTTCGCGGAAACGCCACAGCGTCTCCTTGCCATCGACTACCGGCCAGCGCAGTCCGCGTGCGTTGTGATAAATGTCGAACAGGGCAAGATCATGGCCGTGGCCGCGCCCGAATTGCGCATATTCCTCGAACAGACCTTTGTGCACGTAGTAGCCGAAAGCTTTCGACTCGTCGTTCATGTAGCCCTTGATGGCGTGGGCGTTGACCTTTTCAAGCTCGGCCAGCGGAAACTTGTTGACCACTTTGTTGGCATACAGCACATCGTAAAGAGTCTTGCCCTTGTATTCAGGCTTCTTGGCGATGAGTTCGGCGGACCACACTTCCTCGACCTTGAAACGTTTGGCAAATTCCATGTATTGCCAGAGATCCGATTTGGCCTCGCCCGGCGCCTTCACCTGCTGACGCCAGAACTGGGTGCGCCGCTCGGCATTGCCGTAAGCGCCTTCCTTCTCCACCCACATTGCTGACGGGAGGATCAGATCCGCAGCGAGAGCCGATACGGTGGGATAGGCATCGGAGACCACGATGAAAGTGGCCGGGTTTCTCCACCCCGGATAGATCTCGCCATTGATGTTCGGTCCGGCCTGCATGTTGTTGGTGGTGCTGGTCCAGTAACACTTCAGCTTGCCGTCCTTCAGGGCGCGGCTTTGCGCCACGGCGTGGAGGCCGATCTTGTCGGGCAGCGTGCCTTCCGGCAATTGCCAGATGCCCTCGGTGATCTTGCGGTGCTCGGGATTAGTCACCACCATGTCAGCCGGAAGTCGATGGGAGAAGGTGCCGACTTCGCGCGCGGTACCGCAGGCCGAAGGCTGCCCGGTAAGCGAAAACGGGCCGTTGCCCGGCTCGGAGATCTTGCCAGTCAGGAGATGAACGTTGTAGATCATGTTGTTCACCCAGGTGCCGCGCGTATGCTGGTTGAAGCCCATGGTCCAGAAGGAAACAATCTTTTTCTTCGGGTCGGCGTACAACTCGGCCAGCGCTTTTAGCTTGTCGGCGGGCACGCCTGACAGCTTCGACACTTTCTCCACGGTGTATGCGGAGACGAACTTGGCAAACTCCTCGAAGGTCGATGGTCTTGCGTCACTCGGATTGTTCTTCGGCTTGCCGTCGGCGCCCGGGTAGCCATTGAACTTGGCGTCCTTCTCCAGTGCATGAGCCGGTCGCAAGCCAAAGCCGATGTCGGTTTCGCCGATCTTGAAGTTCACGTTCTTGCTGACGAAGGCCTTGTTCACCTTGCCACTGCTGATGATGTGATGGCAGATGTAGTTGAGGATCGCGAGATCGGTATTCGGCACAAAGACCATCCCCAGATCGGCGAGATCGAAGCTGCGATGTTCGAAGGTGGACAGCACCATTACCCGGCACTCGTTGTGAGTCAGCCGCCGATCGGTGATGCGTGACCACAGAATCGGATGCATCTCGGCCATATTCGAACCCCAGAGCACGAAAGCATCCGCATTCTCGATGTCGTCGTAACAGCCCATCGGTTCGTCGATGCCAAAGGTGCGCATGAAGCCGGCGACGGCAGACGCCATGCAGTGCCTGGCGTTGGGGTCGAGGTTGTTGGAGCGGAAACCGGCTTTCCATAACTTGCTCGCTGCATAGCCTTCAAAAATCGTCCACTGGCCCGAGCCAAACATGCCTATGGAGCCGGGGCCTTCTGCTTTCAGTGCCGCCTTCCATTTCTCGGCCATAATGTCGAAGGCTTCGTTCCACGACACTTCGGTGAATTCGCCGTTCTTGTCGTACTTGCCGCCCTTCTTGCGCAACAGCGGCTTTGTGAGGCGATCGGCGCCATACATGATCTTCGACAGAAAGTAGCCTTTGATGCAGTTCAGTCCGCGATTGACGGATGCATCGGGGTCGCCTTGGGTTGCTACGACCCGGTCATCCTGTGTGCCGACAAGAACCGAACAACCGGTGCCGCAGAAGCGGCAGGCAGCCTTGTCCCAGCGCACGGCCGTTGGATTGGCGACTGATTCCGTTTTCGCTGCCGCAGCGGCAGCGGGAACAGCCATGCCGGCGGCGACTGCGGTGGCGGCGACGGCGTTGGCCTTGATGAATTCGCGACGGCTGATGCTCATGTCTGACCCTCCATTGATTCGTTGAGACCTTCATCCGAATACTGATAAACAAGGGCGGCATCCGAGATGCCGTCCAGCAGATGTACCGCGAGCAGCGAATCCTCGACGCTGTAGCCGGAGCCATCCTCGACTGTCAGGACGATGCGACCCTGTGCCTGGTCAGTAAGATGCACCGCAACGCCGGGTATGTCGGCGAGCATGGACATGACTTCGGGAAAGCGCTCGGGTCGCGCCCGCAAGAGAACACCGGAAACATTCATTCGTCTGCTCCTACCTCGTCAGCCCGTGATGTGACTCGTGTCAGTCTGCTTTCGGTAAACCGCGACACATGAACTGCGGCTTAAGCAATCGGTTGCATCAACCAGCGTGATTGACGTCTGGCTCAACAAACAGACTGCGATTGGCTCTGAGTACTGTGCAGCTGCATGCGGAGGGATCCGTTGTGGCCAATGAACCTCTTCGCTCAAATTGTTGCACTGCGACTAAGTCATTACCTTGATCAGGGTCAATAAATGTTCGATCACGGTGTCGTTACCTACTGGCCAATTCGGCAGGGTCCCGAAGCCCTTTGTCATCGAGAACAGGATCGTCATATTTGTTCGAGGATCACATAAGCATCTGCGCTGAGCACTCAGAGCCCACTCCGCGAGCTAACGCCACGAGAGGCCTCCAAGGGCAAGCGTTTGTTTTGCTTTGATGGCTCGCCCGTGAACGAGGTCAGGGCGAAACAGATGTGGCAGAACGAATACCGATTCATGATCGGCTCGGGAGCTTGACCAGACGACATAACGGAGAGAGACATCTTCAGTCGAAGAACCCAGCGAACGCTGCCGGCACGTTCAACGCACGTCAATCGACAGTGCGCAAATTGGCAGCCGACGTTTCAAGACAATATGGAGCAAGCGAACGATGATGATGGAATTATCACGCGCCCCCGAGGGGGCGTTCGCTGCCGGTCAGCGTTCTTGCCTTGCGCAGTGTCAGGGCTTCCTGCTCCACTTGCCTTCGGCGTCGCGCAACCACCAGCCGGATTTCCACTGCTGGTGCCAGCGTTGGCGCATGAGTTCCCATACTTCCGGCTCGGCGTCGCGCCGGCCGTTGCTGTCGGCCAGGGCCTGGATCAGCGCCTTGCGCTCTTCGTTTTCCGTGTCGATCAGCTTTTCTGCGATCCGGCGCTTGGCCGGCAAGATCTCTACGCCGTCACGCAGGTAGATCAATCCATCCTTGCCCAAGCCGATTTCGCCGGCTTCGTAAAAGCGTATCAGACGCGAAGTGCGTTGCGCCAGGGAATGCTTGACGACAATAACCGGTGGCGTGCCGATGTCCAGATTGATGGCTGCCTTGGCAGGTTCTGCCGCAGCAACCGGCAGCGCGAGGCTGGCAAGCAGCAGTACGAGTCGTTTCATAAGAGTTCCCTAGTCTATTTGCCGGCCAGCAGCAATTTGAGATCGGCGGCGATGTTGCCAGGTGTTTCGCCATGGCGTACCAGCAGTCGCAGGCGGCCCTGTGGGTCGAAGGCATAGCTGCCGGTAGAGTGATCGATGCTGTAGCTGCCGGGGGTCGATCCCGCCTGCTTGGCATAGAACACCTTGAAGTCCCTCGCCAGCGCCGCGGTGCCTTTTTCGTCGGCGTACAGGCCGAGAAAGCTCGGGTAAAACGCCGGCGCGTATTGGGCGAGCAACGCTGGGGTATCGCGCTCCGGGTCCACGGTGACGAACAGCACCTGCACCCGCTTTGCGTCATCGCCGAGAAGATTCATGGCCGCGCTCATGGCGGACAGGGTGGTGGGGCAGACGTCGGGGCACTGGGTGTAGCCGAAGAACAGCACGACGACCTTGCCGCGAAAATCGGCGAGGCGGCGTGCCTGGCCGTGGTGATCGGTAAGGCTGAAATCCTTGCCCCAGTCAACCGTCGAAAGATCGGCGGAGACGAAGCGCGACGGTTCCGAGCACCCGGCCAACAACAGGGCAACGCACAGCAACAGGGCCGACAGCAGCTTCATGGGAACCGGAACGGGAATTGTAAAAGCGGCGATCAGTGTACCTCGTTTACCAACAGGCCTTGCCGTATACTTCCATACTTTTCGCGGGGGGTGTTAGTGAATACGCATAGCGTCACGATTTCCGGGGGAGTGCCCAAAGCCCTTGCCAGGGCATGGTTGTGGTTGGGGCTGATGGCACTGATCGGCTCTGGCCTGCTGGCTATTTTGCTGGTGCTGTCACGCACGCCGGGTATCCAGGACGTATTCCCGCTGAAGGACTTTTTCCGCTCCGCGCTGGTGGTTCACGTCGACCTTTCGGTGGCAATCTGGTTCATGGCGTTCGCGGCCGTGATCTGGAGTGCGCTGGGCCGTGGCGGAGTGGCCTGGCTGGGCTGGTGCGGCTTCGCGTTGGCGGCAGTCGGCACCGCGGTGATGACGGTTTCACCGTTTCTGCCGGGCGCCGATCCCGTGCTCAACAACTACATTCCGGTGTTGCAGCAGCAGGTCTTCTATGCCTCGCTGTGGATCTGCGGCGCCGGTTTCGGTCTGGCCGTTTTGCGCGCACTGATCACCACTTGGCCGCGACCATTGTTTGGCGCCCCGTTGCAGCTCGGCGCTTTTCTCGGTGCGGTAGCGGCATTTCTGGCGCTGGCGGCCTTCGTCTGGTCCTGGGTCGCGGTGCCGAGAATCGAGGAAAAGATCTATTTTGAAGTGCTGTTCTGGGGCGGCGGGCATACATTGCAGTTTCAGCATGCCCTGCTGATGGTGGTGGCCTGGCTGTGGATCGCCGCGCATCTTGGCCAGCCCTCTGCTGCCTCCGCTCGCTCGCTCACGGTGATGTTCTGGATCGCCGCGCTGCCGTTGCTGGCCGTGCCGCTCATTTACCTGACGATTCCCGCCGGCGATTTGCCGCACATGGAACTTTTCGCCAAGCTCATGGTGTGGGGGCATCCCTATATGGCGCCGCTGATTCTGGTCGGATTCCTGAGTCTGTGGGCCACGCGCAAGGCGCCGGTTGGTCCGGCCAAATCGGCGTTCATCGCATCGTTTTCGCTGTTCGCCGTGGGCGGCGTGCTGGCCTACATGATAAAGGGCGTCAATGTGGTGATCCCTGCGCACTATCACGGTTCCACGGTGGGCGTGACGCTGGCCTTCATGGGTCTCACTTACGTCCTGCTGCCTCAATTGGGTTTCGGCGAGGTACGGGGGCGCATGGCGCGCTGGCAGCCCTACGTGTATGGCGGCGGGCAGTTGATTCATGTGCTGGGTCTGGCGTGGTCGGGTGGTTACGGTGTGCAGCGCAAGGTGGCCGGCGCCGAGCAGGCTCTGACCACGCTGCCGCAGAAGATCGGCATGGGCATGATGGGTCTGGGTGGCGTAATTGCCGTCATCGGCGGCATCATGTTCGTCCTGGTCTGCCTCAAGGCAATGGCGTTGCGCCAGCAGCGACTTCAGAATCTGCGGGAAAAATAATCCCGGCTCGAGGCCGGGATTGAATCCGGTTCCTTCCGGAAGCGGCGGAGGAGACAGTTAATGCTAGCCCTTGCCCGTACCGCAGCTGGCGCGCATGCGTTTGCCGATGGACATGACGAACTGCAGCGCCGCCTGGTTCTCGGGATCACCCATCAGGCGGACCATTGCCATGATGCCGCCGGACGGCGGAGGCAGTTTCCGGGCATCCTCGGCGCCGAGAGTGAGGCAGCCGGCGAGTTGATCGACCATGTCGATGTGCTTGATCATGCTCGGCAGCTTGTCGGCCAGGATGTCGAGCGAGCCGGAGGCGTTGAGTCGATCAAGGATGTCGATCAGGCGTTCGACGCCGCTGCGATTGAGCCGGTCAATGACGCTGAGGGCTTCGGCGCCCATTTGCGCCACGCGCCCGACCATGTCGTCGTTCATTGCGTCCTCGGCCGCCGCCACGGCGCGGGCGATGTCGACGATGCGCTGCAGGTCGCCGTTCTCGACCAGCCGCGTCAGCACCGGCAAAGCGCGATCGATGCCGCTGCGGTTGAGGCGGTCGAGCAGATCGAGCGCCTGGGCGCCGTTCTCCGCCAGCCTCGACACCATGTCGTCGGTAACCGAGTCCTTGGCAGCCTGCATCACGCGCTCGAGTTCCGGGATGCTGCCGATTTCGAAAGTATTGTCACTCATGGCCGTCTCCTTACAGCAAGCCGCGCGCCGAGATCCAATAGAGCTTGTTGTACGCAAGCTTGAACCAGTGGATGGCGCGGGTCGGAGCCTTGGGATCTGGCGGCTTGATGTAGTTGAACATGGCGTAGGTGGCCGATTCCGAGCCCGTCTGGATGAAGCAGAAGACCTTGCCGTCATATTTGCGCACCGGCGCGCCGAAGCGGACCAGGGCAGCGATATTGGCACCCACTGTCTCCGCCTCGAAGTGGGCGGTGGAACCAGCCTTGCTGATGGGAATATTGGTGGTATCGCCGAGCACGAAGACGTTGCTGCGGCCTTCCATGTTGAGGTTGTAGCGATCGGTGGGTATCCAGCCGTTCTGCCCCAGCTTGTTGGTCTCGATCACCTCCATGCCCTTGTGAGCCGGTATGGAGATCAGCATGTCGTAGCTGATCTCGGTGCCTTCCTCGCTGTGCAGGACGCGCTTTTCGCCGTCGACCGACTTGAGGTTGAAGAGGGTCTCGTAGGTGATGCCGACGCGATCCATCTCCGGCTGCGCCCACTTGGCAACGTTTTCCAGGGTATGCACGCGACCGATCGGGTAGGTGTAGTGAATCTGTACCTTGTCGCGGATGCCGCGCTCCATGAAGTACTCGTTCAGCATGAAGGTGATTTCCAGCGGCGCCATCGGACACTTGTGCGGCACGCCCATCGCGATGACGATCTTGCCGCCCTGGAATTCGCGCAGGCGGTGGAACAGTTTCACCGCCGTCTCCTCGGTATAGAAGAACTCGGCGTTCTCCTTTAGGCCCGGGATCGAATCCGGGAACATGCGCGAACCGGTGGCGATGACCATGATGTCGTAGCCATGGACCTTGCCGCTCTTCGTCTTCACCTGGTTGGCGTCGAGCATGAATTGCTCGACCGGATCGACGTGGAACTGGATGCCCGGTTCGAGCAGGCTGGCCTGATCGCGGTAGAGTTCGTCCGGGGTCATACGCCCGACGGCCACGTAGAGCAGGCCCGGCTGGTACATGTGCTTGTCCGACGCGGAGAGCATGGTGATCTGCACCTTGCCCGATTTCAGCTCGTCCTTGAGGGTCCGTGCCACATTGTTGGCGAGAATCGTTCCGCCCATGCCGCCGCCGATGACCAGTATCTTCATGTCTGTCTCCTCATTTTTTTAATTGATGATCGGCGCCTCGCGGTACCGTCTTTGCTGCGCTAACTGCTATTCGCTACTTGCTCCGTTTTAGATTCACGTGCCAGACACCCGCCTCTTCGCGGCTGCCCAGGTGCTCGTGGCCGACCTTCTTGAGCCACTGCGGAATCTCGGCGGCCGAGCCCTTGTCGGTGGACAAGACCTCTATCTCATCGCCGATTTCGACCATTTTGATCCCGGCGATCAGTTCCATCAAGGGGCCGGGGCAGAAACTGCCGCGGGCATCAATAATCTTCTTCTCCGACATGTATGAAATTCCTTGTTTGTTAAAAAGACCAGACCTGTCCACCCTTGCACTCGTCGAGAAACATGGTCAGGCCCATCGGTTCGCCAATATAGCCCTCGAGTCCGCCTTGTTCAATTCCGAGCACGTCCATGGCCATCGAACAGGGATGAATTTTTGCGTCGCCCAGCGTCACGGCCTGCTCGAACAGGATTTTGAACGGCGGAACATTCTTTTGCTCCATCAGTTCTCCCACCGGTCCTTCGCATGGAGCCTTTTCGTCGGCACCTTTGACGAAGTAACGCAGCGCGTTCATCGAAAGAAACACCAGAACTTCATTGCCGCTCACCGCGCCTACCGAGGCGATCATCGCGGCCATTTGCAACTGTTCGCGCTTGTCCGAGAGCACTACAACACTGATCTTGTTCAACTCCATTCTTCCCCCTTAGATGTTGGGCGAAACCTTACTCTGCCAGTTTCCCGCCGATTCCGCAAAATAACTACGCTATCACGATGGATACTTCAAACGCAGCGACCGGCGAGCAAATGTGTTAATGACTGAATAGACGCAGCGATTGGCCGATAGGCGATCCGCCGTTCGTCCATGAATGATGCCATTCAACCTTGAATGCACGCTCAGGGGAAAGACGAAGCGCAGATTCAAGCGTTTGCCATGGAGGACGTTTTCCAGCGCCTCCTCCGCGAACCTGGCATCCGATTTTGCCTTGCTTGCAGGCGGCACGGTGTCGCGTTTTGTGGCACTGTAGGTCCCCCCGGTTCGGTAAATTGGAGGCGGGTTGATGCGGACGGTTGCGCTATTGATATTTTGCTGGACAACGTTGGCCGTTTCACAGCCTGCGGCACCGCCGGCTGCCCCCGTCGTGGTGATCACCCAGAGCGGGGCGGTCGGACCTGCCAATGCCGACTACCTGCAGCGCGGCTTGGAGAAAGCGGTCGAACTCAACGCGCAGCTCGTGGTGCTGAAAATGGATACGCCGGGCGGCCTCGACCTCTCGATGCGCACGATCATCAAGCATATTCTCGCGTCGCCGATACCGGTCGCCAGCTTCGTGGCGCCGACCGGTGCGCGCGCAGCGAGCGCCGGCACCTACATCTTGTATGCAAGCCATATTGCCGCGATGGCGCCGGCGACCAACCTCGGCGCAGCGACTCCGGTATCGATCGGACCGCAGACCGAGCCGCGCGAACCCCCGACGGCGCAGGGCAAGCCCGACAAGGACGGAGACCGTGCTGCGGAGGCCCAATCAACGGCACAGACGCTGACGCGAAAACAGACCAACGATGCGGCAGCGTATATCCGCGGACTTGCCCAACTGCGCGGCCGCAATGCCGAATGGGCCGACAAGGCTGTGCGCGAGGCGGTCAGCTTGTCGGCGCAAGAGGCGCTCAAATTGAACGTCGTCGACCTGGTCGCCGCCGACGTTCCGCAACTGCTCAAGCAACTCGACGGCCGCAAGCTCGTGGTGCTGGGCCAGGAACGGCGGCTAGCCACCGGCGCCGCCGGAATCATCGAGTATCAACCCGATTGGCGCACCCGGCTGCTGGTGGTCATCACCGATCCGAGCATTGCCTATCTCCTGCTCATGATTGGTTTCTACGGCCTGGTGTTCGAGTTCTTCAGCCCGGGTCTGGTGGCGCCCGGCGTGATTGGTGGCATCAGCCTGCTCGTCGCGCTGTTCGCGTTGCAACTGCTGCCGGTAAGCTATACCGGCCTCGCGCTGATCGCGCTGGGCATAGGCTTGTTTGTTGCGGAGCATTTCACGCCGGGCTTCGGCATTCTGGGCATGGGGGGCATCACCGCCTTCGTGATAGGCTCGATCATGCTGATCGACACCGACGCGCCCGGCTACCGCATCCCATGGTCATTGATCGTTGGCGTGACGGCGGCGAGTGTCGGCTTCCTGCTCGTCGTTCTGAACCTGGCGCTTCGTGTGCGCCGGCGGCCGGTGGTGAGCGGCCGCGAGCAGATGCTCGGTGCGACCGGCGAGGTATTTGCAGGCACCGATGGCGACGTGTTTGCGCGCATCAATGGCGAAGTATGGAAAGTACGTGCGAACGCCCCGCTCGGGCGCGGTCAAATGGTGCGCGTGGTTGGCATCGACGGGCTGGTGCTCGCCGTCGAGCCCGACGCGCAAGGAGATGAAAGATGATCGGCTTCAATTTCGGCTGGATTGATGGTGGCCTTGTTCTGGTGGTTGTGGCGGTGTTCTTCCTTGCCAATGCGGTTCGCATTTTCCGCGAGTACGAACGCGGCGTCGTATTTACCCTTGGCCGCTTCTGGCAGGTCAAAGGGCCGGGGCTGGTCATCATCGTTCCGATCATTCAGCAGGCGGTACGGGTGGATCTGCGCACGGTAGTGCTCGAGGTGCCGACCCAGGACGTGATCTCGCGCGACAACGTATCGGTGAAAGTCAGTGCCGTCGTCTATCTGCGCGTCGTCGATCCGCAAAAGGCCATCATCCAGGTCGTCGATTACCTCAACGCCACCAGCCAACTGGCGCAGACGATGCTGCGCTCCGTGCTTGGCAAGCACCAGCTCGACGACATGTTGGCCGAGCGGGAGAAGCTGAACATGGACATCCAGCAGGCGCTCGATGCGCAGACCGACTCGTGGGGAATCAAGGTCGCCAACGTCGAGATCAAGCAGGTCGACCTGACCGAATCCATGATCCGCGCGATCGCCCGGCAGGCGGAAGCCGAACGCGAGCGGCGCGCCAAGGTGATCCACGCCGAAGGCGAATTGCAGGCAGCCGAAAAGCTGTTCCAGGCAGCCAAGATACTCGCGCAGGAACCACAGGCGATCCAGTTGCGCTATCTGGAAACGCTGACGGTGATCGGCGCCGACAAGAATACGACCGTCATCTTTCCGCTTCCGATGGACCTGCTGACGCCTTTCCTGGAAAAACAAAGGCGAGATTCAGGCGGGTCTGCCTCGTAATTCGGCTTTCCTCAGGCCTGGGTTCTGAATTCCGGTACGGCGATCGCCATGGCTGCACGCTAACGACCGGGATCGGCGGACCATCTTCCGGGCCCGACAACGGGAATGTCGTGACTCCGGAACATGGATGGCCCCTCTGGTCGCTGTCCGGTCTCGCATTCATGGTGGGCGGGGTCGGTCGATACGTCGGCGTCGCCGTACCACCGGCGCCGACTCTTCGATGCGTTGTATCGCAGTCTTCGGTGAATCGCTGCACGTTATTGCGGACACGCGATTTCGCTTCACCTCCGGCTCAATAGGTCTCCACGTGGTAGCGGCCCTGTTGCAGCAGTTCCGCCTGGAGGCTCTTCCAGTCGAGCCCATGGCGGCTGCAGATGTCGCTGAAGGCCTCGTCAACGCCTTTCTCCATGCCCTTCAAACCGCACAGGTACAAATAGGTGTTTTCGTCGCGCAGCAGGTTCACAACAGCCTCGGCTTTCGCGCGAATGAGATCCTGGACGTACTGCCGCGGTTGCTCGGGAACTCGTGAAAAAGCCAGGTTGATGTCGATGAATTCTTTCGGCAGCCGGGTCAGCGGGCCGAAGTAGGGCAGTTCGGCGGGGGTGCGGGCGCCGAAGAACAGCATCAGTTTGCCGTCCTCCTTGGGGGCCGATTTCCGGCGCCTGCGTTCGGTCATTGCCCGCATCGGCGCAGAGCCGGTGCCGGTGCAGATCATCAACAGATTGCTGCCCGGATGGTTCGGCATCAAAAAGCTGGTGCCGTACGGCCCAACGACGTGCACCTGGTCGCCCTTCTTCAAATCACACAGGAAGTTGGACGCAACGCCGAGAACCTGCGCGCCCTCGTGATCGGTAGTCACCCGCTTAACCGTAAGCGACAGGTTGTTGTAGCGCGGACGCTCCCCGTCGCGCGGACTGGCTACCGAGTAGAGGCGCACGTGGTGGGGGCGACCGTGCGCATCGAGGCCGGGTGCCAGGATGCCGATGGTCTGTCCTTCAAGCACCGGAAGCGAGGCATTGCCGAAGTCGAGCACGATGTGGCGGATATCGCTCGACGCATCCTCGGCTGTCAGCCGAAAGTTGCCGCTGACCGTTGCCAAGGCAGGCTTCTGGATCGAGTAGAGATTGACGTAGGGATGCGCGGCCGACCACGGCGGCGGGGCGATGCCGCCCTGGCCGGAGGTGGAGGCGGCGGCAATCCGCTCCACGTCATCGGGCAGCGTCGCCGCCGTATCGTCAGCGCCGACTATCGGGATTTCCGCCATGGCGATCTGTGCCGGCAGCGTATCCCATAGCAGTTGGTCGGCCAGGGCATACGCATGGTCCGCCCTGACATGCCGCCAGTTGTCGATGGCGCCCGTGGGGCAGGGCGAAATGCAGGCGTAGCAGAACCCGCATTTGCTCGCGTCGACCACGTAGTTGCGCGAGTCGTGGCTGATTGCGTTGACCGGACAGGTTTCTTCGCAAGTGTTGCAGCGAATGCAGATCTCCGGGTCGATCAAGTGCTGGCGCAAAATCGTCACCTGCGATGTCCCCACGGTAGTAGCAGCCATTTCATTTCCTGCGGTCAGACCGCCTCAATTGAAGCGGACATATTCGAAGTCTACCGCCTGATTGTTGATGCCGCGCGCAGGAGGCGCAATCCAGTTGGCGTATTTTCCCGGCTGCGTGACGCGGCCCATGAGGGAGGCGACAAAGACGCGATCCTCGGCCGATGGCAGCCACTGGAGGTGGTGGTGGGTCCATTCGGCTTCCGACAGCACCTTGCCCGCTGGGGATATCTTCGACGACGACAATGGCCCGATCTTGCGGTTGAAGGCCTTGTGCGGCGCCGAAAGCGCGAAGGGAATGCCCTGCTTCTGGAGGATCTTGTTCCAGCGCTCGATACCGGCTACCGCATCGCGAACGTAGTCGTCGCGCAGGCGTTCGTTCAGCGCATTCAGGTACGGGGCCTGGGTAGCGATGATTTGTCCATTGGCGACTTCGAGGATCGGGTAGGTGGCATCGCTGAGTTGATGGTCGTCGTCCTGCTTGGTTTCCTCGTAGCGGCCCTTGAGTCCGGTGTTGTAGAAGGTGGCGGCATTCGAAGAAACGTCTGCGCCGAACAGGTCCATGGTGACGCTGAAATGGAAGTTCAGGTAGCGCTGTATGGTGGGCAGGTCGATCACGCCGGCGGCGCGGATTTTCGCCACGTCGTCGGTCTTCAACTGGTTCATGACCTCGCAGGTGCGCTGGATGACGCGGCCGACCCCCGACTCGCCGACGAACATGTGGTGCGCCTCTTCGGTCAGCATGAACTTGCAGGTGCGCGCCAGCGGGTCGAAGCCGGATTCGGCAAGCGAGCAGAGTTGGTACTTGCCGTCGCGGTCGGTGAAGTAGGTGAACATGAAAAACGCCAGCCAATCCGGTGTTTGCTCGTTGAACGCGCCGAGGATGCGGGGATTGTCGGCATCGCCGGAGCGGCGCTCGAGCAGAGCCTCGGCTTCCTCGCGGCCATCGCGGCCGAAATAGGCATGCAGCAGGTAGACCATGGCCCACAGGTGGCGCCCTTCCTCGACATTGACCTGGAACAGGTTGCGCATGTCATAGAGCGACGGGCAGGTCAGGCCCAGATGGCGCTGTTGCTCGACCGACGCGGGTTCGGTGTCGCCCTGGGTAACGATCAGGCGGCGCAGGTTGCTGCGATATTCGCCCGGGACTTCCTGCCAGGCGGCTTCGCCCTTGTGCGCGCCGAAATTGACCTTGCGGCCCGGTTCGGCCGGATTGAGGAAGATGCCCCAGCGGTAGTCCGGCATCTTGACGTAATCGAAGTGCGCCCAGCCGCCGGGATCGACGCTGACCGCGGTGCGCAGGTATACATCGAAGTTCTGCGAGTCATCCGGCCCCATGTCCTGCCACCAGTTGATGAACTCCGGCTGCCAGTGCTCGAGGGCGCGCTGCAGGGTCTTGTTTTCCGAGAGGTCTACGTTGTTGGGGATCTTCTGGTTGTAATCGATGCTCATGGCATTCTCCAAATATATGTGATTTCGTGGAAAGCGTCAGACGCGTTCCCAGTTGAATTTCGCCTTGTTGCCGCTGCCGAAAACCTTCAGTGCGCCGGCTTCGCCTACCGCATTGGGGCGGATGAAGATCCAGTTCTGCCAGGCGGAGAGGCGGCCAAATACCCTGGTTTCCATGGTTTCGCCGGGGCCGAAGCGAAGGTTGGCCTCCATCGCCGTCAGCGCGTCCGGAGAAAGGCTGGCGCGTTCTTCGAGAACGATGCGGATCTCGTCCTCCCAGTCGAGGTCGTCCGGTGTCGCCGTTACGAGGCCCAGCGCGGACGCCGCCTCGGCGCCAAGTCCCTTTTCGATCGAGGCTCGGGCTGCCGCAATCGGGGCCTCTTCTGCATAGAAGCGTGCGGCGATGCGGTATTGGCCATTGACCATAGGATAGCTGCCGAAATTCATCTCGGATAAGGTGACATTGGCTTCCTGCTCGGGATCGCCGGGCAAGGACAGCATGTAACTGCGATCTGCTGCCAGCAGCAATTCGGCAAGCGTGCCGGCGAAACAGGTACCGCGGTCGACTTGTGCAATCAGGGTGCGCGAGGTGACATCCAGACGGGCCAGGGTCCGCCGCAACATGCCGATCACTTCGCGGACGAACCAGTGTTTCCCGTGCGTCGCCAGTGCCGCATCGGCAGCGAGGACATGCTTCGCCTCGCCGCTGGTCTTCAGCACCCAGGTGCCAATTTCGAGATCGTTGGTGCGCAGCATCAGGATCGCGTCGTCGAGTTCCCGCGCCATCAGGAGCGGCCACCACGATGCGCCCGCGGCGAGTATTCCATCAACGCCGTTTGCCACTGCCGCGGATGGGGCGGCGACGGTAAGCGTGGCGCGGCGTGCCTTGCGGTCGATGACCACATCGACGGTTTCGTAGTGATAGCCAGCCTCGTCGATCGTGCGCTTGAGGGTGGGCAGGGCGACGCCCTTGGCACCGGCCGGGCGGTCACTCTTGGCCGCAAGTTGTACGGCCCGTTGCTGCACTTTTTCTGCGAATTGCTGGGGCTTGGCAAAGTCATCGATGAGGCGCCATTCCTTGGCGCGTTGCGCGCGCACGCCTTCGGTCAGGGTGCAGAACATGTCCGCGTGGTCGCGTCGGACGTGGCGCTTGTCGGTGACGCGGGTCAGGCCGCCGGTGCCGGGAAGTACGCCAAGCAGAGGGACCTCGGGCAGGCTTACCGCGGACGAGCGGTCATCGACCAGGATGATTTCGTCGCAGGCGAGCGCCAGTTCATAGCCGCCGCCAGCGGTGGTGCCGTTGCAGGCAGCGAGGAACTTGAGGCCCGAATGGCGGCTGGAATCCTCGATACCGTTGCGCGTTTCGTTGGTGAACTTGCAGAAATTCACTTTCCAGGCATGGGTTGAAAGGCCCAGCATGAAAATGTTGGCGCCGGAGCAGAAGATGCGTTCCCTGGCACTGGTGACCACGACCGTGCGGACCTCCGGGTGCTCGAAGCGGATGCGCTGCAGTGCGTCGTAGAGTTCGATGTCGACACCGAGGTCATAGGAGTTCAGCTTCAGCTTGTAGCCGGGCTTGATGCCGCCGTCTTCATCGATATTCAGATGCAGTGTGGCGATCGGTCCGTCGCAAGTCAGGCGCCAGTGCTTGTATTGATCCGGATGGGTGTCATAGGTAATGGTCTGCGGGGGGGCTTCTGGATAAGTCATTCGCTTCTCCGTGTTGTGTGATGGTCTACTTCAGTGCGGTAATCGCTTGACGCAACTGCATGAGGCAATCCTCCGGCTTGCGGCCGGTGGTGTCGAGAGTGAAATCCGCTTTCGAATACAGGGACTCGCGCGCGACGAGAATACGGCGCATGTCTTCCATGGCTTCTGTATTGCCTTCCATGGGCCGGAAATCGCCTTGGGCGACAACGCGCGACATGTGTTCTTCCGGGGTCGCCTTGACCCAGACGGTAAAGCAATTCATGAGCAGCAGATTGAATGTTTCCGCTTCGGAAACGATGCCGCCGCCGACGGTGATGACTGCGCTCTCGTGCTCGGCGATGAAACTCTCCAGGCAACGCCGTTCGAGGCGGCGAAAGCCGGGCTGACCATAGAGCATGAATATTTCGTTGAGACTCATGCCGGCTTCCGCCTCGATTGCGCCGTTGAGTTCGACGAAAGGCAGCGACAGTTCGCTGGCGAGCGCTCGGCCGAGGGTCGACTTGCCCGCACCGCGCAGGCCCACCAGGGCAATGCGCTTGCGGCGGGAGGCGTCTTCGTTGCCGAAGTCGCGCATCAGGCGTAGCAGGGCTTCTTCGAGCCGGTTGGGCGAGAGCTGTTCAAGGAAGTGCGAGATCAGGCGGTATTCCGGGGAGCTGTGCGGCTCCAGCAACTCGATCAGAGACGTGCCCAAGGCATGGGCGACGTGCCGCAGCACCATGATGGATGGATTGGTTTCGCCGCTTTCCACCTGCGCCAGGTAGCGTTCCGAAACGTCTGACGTCTGCGCCAGGGTCTTGCGCGACATGCCGCGCCGTGCACGGGCCTCACGAACTCGAAGGCCGAGTGCCTGGACAAATTCGGCGTCGGCGGCTTCGTCGATGAAGGGCAACGACCCGGGTTGTTCGGCTATTGCGGGTGATTCCATGGTGGTTGGCCGCAGGTTTGAAGGCATATTGGACTCTCGAATAGGTACTATAGTACATGATGGCGAGACGCAAGTGAAATATTTTTTTAAACCTAAAATAAACATGGGTATTAAAAGCTCGTAACTGGTTGAACAAAAGCTATAAACAAGATACGGGCGGGCTAAGGAAAAATAATGCATATCGCTATTGACGAGGGCATTTTTTTAACCCATACTTCGCTCAGAGTGTGCAGTATGGTTCATCGGTGGAACAATAGTTCCAAGTCTAATGAAGGCTGCTTCCAGAGCACGGCAGTGCAAAGGATAGCCAATAAAGGAGGCACCAATGGCTGATGGTATGTTCGACCAGTTCAAGAACTGGTATGAGAAGCGCCACGACTACGCGCGTGATTGGAAGGCGCGCACCGGCGGTCAGGTTGTCGCGACGATGTGCACCTACACCGCGGAGGAATTGCTGATCGCGGCCGGCATGCTGCCGGTTCGTGTGCTTGGCGCGCATGAGCCGCAGAACGTCACCGAGCCGCACATCTTCGGCATGTTCTGCCCCTTCTGCCGCGATTCGCTGGCGCAGGGCTTGCTCGGCCGTTACGATTACTGTCAGGGCGTTACCCTGACGCAGTCCTGTATCCAGTATCGGCAGACCTTCAGTTCATGGCGCGGCAACGTGCCCACCGTGGAGTGGGATTACTTTGTGCCGATGCCTAACGAGGTGCAGTCGCCGCGTGCCCGTACCGCGCACTATGCAGAGATTCAGGCGTTTCGCGTATTCCTGCAGGCACTCACCGGAAAGGAATTGACCGATGCGATGCTCAAGGAGGCGCTCGCCGTAGTCGACGAAAACCGTCGCCTGTTGCGCGAGTTGTTCGAGTACCGCAAGGCCGCTAATCCGCAGGTGACGGGGTGTGAAGCCCTGTATGCATCCATTACCGCTCAATTTGTGGACAAGCGCGAGCACAACGAGCAGCTGAAGAAAGTGTTGGCCGCACTGCCTGCCCGGCAGTTGAATCGTCCCGAAGGGGTTCGTTTCATGACCATCGGTTCGGAAAACGACGACCTCGCTTTCATGGCCATGGTCGAGTCGGTCGGATCGACCATCGTCATCGACGATCAGTGTTCAGGTACCCGTTATTTCTGGAACCAGTCGAAGCCGGAGGACGACGTCATCAAGGCGATCGCCGACCGCTATTGCGACCGGCCCGCCTGTCCGACCAAGGATTATCCGGTGCACACCCGCTACGACCATGTGCTCGGCCTGGCCAAGGAATTCAATGCGCGCGCGGCGATCTTCCTGCAGCAGAAGTTCTGCGATCCGCACGAGGGAGACTATCCCGACTTGAAGGCGCACCTTGAGAGCAACGGCATCCCGACGCTGTTCCTGGAATTCGATATTACCAACCCCATCGGCCCCTTCCGTATCCGTATCGAGGCATTCCTCGAGACGATGAGCGACGAAGAGCTGTTCTGAACTGCCGGGAGAGAATGATGAACGCACCGAACAAGTATCCGACCGAATCCCTCAAGCTGTGGGGCAAGGCGAAACAGCTGCGCGAGCAGTACTACCAGAACTACGCGAAAGCCAAGGACAACGGCGGGCTGCGCTGGTCCGGCTCAGCCTGGGCGCTGGATGCGCTGCCGGCGGGTCTTGGTGATGACGTCTATTCGCTGACGGGCGAGCCTTACGCAGCCGCCATTGCGCACGACAAGAAGTTTGCCAAGGAGTGCATGGATGCCGCCGAGTCGGTAGGCTTTGCCCGCGACCTTTGCTCCTACATGCGCATCTACTGGGGTGGCATGCACCTCGACAAGTACCTTTATGGCGGCAAGTTTCCGAAGGCCGATTTCATTTTCCAGACGCAGATCTGCTGCTCGCACTCGAAGTGGTACCAGCACGTTGCCAAGGAAGAGCAGATACCGCAGTTCTACGTGGATGTTGGCGTCGGGCCCTACAAGGACATGAACGCGGCACGCCTCGACTACGTGACCGATCAGTTGCACGACGGCATCGAGTTTCTGGAGAAGTCCACGGGCCGCACCTTCGACGACGAGAAGTTCATCAAGGCAGTCAAGAACGAGATGCGCTCGACCAGCCGCTGGGCGGATATTTGTGCCCTGAACAAGGTCAAGCCGGCACCGCTCGACGAAAAGACCATGTACTCGCTGTATGTGCTGGCCACCTTGTCGAAGTCGTCCCAGTGGTGCGCCGACTTCTACGACGAACTTTATGAGGAAGTGAAGGATCGCGTCGCCCGCGGCATTGCCGCGGTGCCCAATGAGAAGTGCCGCATGATGTCGGATACCCAGCCGCCCTGGTCCTTCCTCAAGATCTTCCGCTACCTCGAGTCGTTTGGTGCGGTGTCCATCGGCTCGCTGTATACCTTTGCGCTGGAAGGCATCTGGGAAGACAAGCCCGATGGCAGTTGGGGCGGCCGCTCCCTGCCATGGGAAAACGGTGTCGAAATGAATACCCGCGACCAGGTGCTGCGCCTCTATGCCGACTGGAATCTTTCGAAACCGCAGTGGCAGCACTTTTTCGACCCACGTCTGAAGACCGCAATGATGCTGCGCATCGTCAAGGAGTGGCAAGTCGA
>JANXRC010000072.1 GCA_025353195.1 Rhodocyclaceae bacterium | reverse complement strand
GTTTTGGCTGGGCCGGAGCGGAAGGTCAGCTCGATACACAAACCTGCCACTTCCATGGCGATCGCGCTGACATTCGCGCGCAATCGGTAGCCTGCGCCCTCACCGGTATGTTGGAACGCGCGGCGCATTTGCTGGCCTGAGACAGCGGCGTTTGCAGTTGCAACCTAAGGCTCACCGCAGAGCAGAGATGCCCCGAAGACAACGGGGCTTGGGCTCAAATCCCCTCAGGGCACACAGAGGAATTACAGAGAAAACCTCGAAAGCCCTTGTTTTGCTCTAAGGAAACGCTGATTTATTTCTTGTTGGCT
The DNA here is from genome assembly GCA_025353195.1 of Rhodocyclaceae bacterium. Lineage (GTDB taxonomy): Bacteria > Pseudomonadota > Gammaproteobacteria > Burkholderiales > Rhodocyclaceae > Sulfuritalea. Next base: position 2,702 of record JANXRC010000072.1, on the reverse strand, counting down.
GAGTATGCATATGGTATAATAGGATTTTAGTGCTGACCTGAGGACAATTCGGATGCAATTGAGTTTTTCGGAACTGGAATACGCGGCCAAGAAGAAGCAGACGCGACGGGATCGGTTCCTGGCCGAGATCAATGCGGTCACGCCGTGGGTGGAACTGGAGAGAACGGTCACTGCGTTCTACCCGAGCAGCGGTGGTCGGGGGCGGCCGCCGATTGGACTGGCGCGAATGCTGCGGATGTACGTTGCGCAGCAATGCTTCGGGCTCTCGGATGAAGGAATCGAAGACGCGCTCTACGACAGCCAGGCCATCCGCCGGTTTGTCGGCATCGATCTGAACCGGGAATCGGCACCCGATGCCACCACGCTGCTGAACTTCCGGCACCTGCTTGGAAGCCATCAGCTCACCGAGTCCATCTTCAACACCATCAATGGACATCTGGCCGAGAAAGGTCTGTTGCTGCGGGAAGGCACGATTGTCGACGCCACGCTGATTGCGGCACCGCCCTCGACGAAGAACAAGGACGGCCAGCGCGATCCGGACATGCACCAGAGCAAGAAAGGAAAGCAGTGGCACTTTGGCATGAAGGCGCATATCGGGGTTGATGCCCAATCCGGACGGGTTCATACCGTGATCGGCACGGCCGGCAATGTCAGTGACGTGACCCAGGCCCAGGCGCTACTCCACGGCGCTGAGACCGATGCCTTCGGGGATGCCGGTTACCAAGGGGTCGAGAAACGGGAAGAAAGCCTCGAGTGCCCGGTGACCTGGCACGTGGCGATGCGACCAAGCCAACGCAAAGCATTGCCGATAACGCCCTTGGGCGGTCTGATGGAACGGCTCGAACACACCAAAGCCAGCATTCGCGCCAAGGTCGAGCATCCGTTTCATGTGGTGAAGAACCTCTTCCGTCACCGCAAGACGCGCTACAAGGGCTTGGCCAAAAACACCGCGCAGCTGTTCTCGCTATTCGCTCTGGCCAATCTCTTCATGGCCCGCCGATGGCTACTGGCCGCGCACACCCAAGGTGCGTCCTGAAGATGGAAATGAGCCGAAAAACGACCGAAAAGCCGCCCAATCGCTCGCAAAATCGACTGGTTTCAGAATCTTCGGCAAAAAATCCCGCCGAGCTTTCGGCCAAACTGAATTGTTCAGCGTTTCCCTAGTGTAGTGATTTATTAATTAAATGAATTATTGTGCTGCGATGCTGTCTGATGTCATGATTGGACCTCAAGGGGCGAACATGGCAATGGGCAGACCGAAAGCCGAATTGGTTTTGGACGCGACGGAGCGTGAGCAACTGTTGGCCTGGTCGCGCCGCCGCAAGACGGCGCAGGCTTTGGCGCTGCGGGCGCGTGTGATTTTGGATTGCGCCGACGGTGGATCGAACACCGAGGTCGCCGAGCAGAATGCCGTGTCGAAACAGATGGTGTGCAAATGGCGCGGCCGATTTGTGACCGGCAGGCTCGATGGGTTGCTCGATGCGCCACGCCCCGGACAACCTCGCAAACTGACCGATTCGATTGTCGAGGAAGTGATTGACCGGACGCTGCGCACGAAACCGGGTCATGCGACGCAGTGGAGCACCCGCAGTCTGGCGCAGGTCACCGGGCTGACTCAGAACGCGATCTTTCGCATCTGGAAGGCCTTCGGACTGCAACCTCACCGGCAAGAAACGTTCAAGCTGTCGAGCGATCCGCTGTTCGTCGAGAAGGTTCGAGACATCGTGGGCTTGTACCTCGACCCACCGATCAAGGCGATGGTGCTGTGCGTCGACGAGAAGAGCCAGATTCAAGCCTTGGATCGGACGCAGCCTGTCTTGCCGATGATGCCGGGCATGCCGGAGAAACGGACGCACGACTATATGCGCCATGGCACGACGACCCTGTTTGCGGGGCTGGACATCGCGACCGGTGAAGTTCTGGGGCAGCTGCATCGTCGTCATCGTTCCGAGGAGTTTCTAAAGTTTCTTCGTCATGTCCATACCCAAGTGCCCGAAGAGCTCGACGTGCACCTCATCATGGACAACTATGCGACGCACAAGACCGCAGCGGTGCAAAACTGGTTCGTGCGTCACCCTCGCTTTCACGTCCACTTCACCCCCACCTCCGCGTCTTGGCTCAATCAGGTCGAACGCTGGTTTTCCACCCTGACCACCCAATATCTCCGTCGCAGCACGCACCGTTCGACGCAGGCTCTGGAAAAATCAATCAAGCACTATCTCAGTTCGTACAACGAAAATCCGAAACCGTTCGTCTGGGCGAAATCAGCTGACGACATCATCAGTTCAATTGCTCGATTTTGTAACCGAATTAACCAATCAAGACACTAGCTCTGCGCGTGATCCATGCGCAGCGGAAAATTCGTCACCCCCTTTTTTACGGGCATCAGCCATGAAATCCCTCAAGGAGCTTTATCGCATCGGTCTTGGCCCCTCAAGTAGTCATACCATGGGGCCGCGCTTCGCCGCGCTGGTTTTCAAGAGTTCGCTGTCGTCCGCCGTGCGCAGTGTCCGCATTCGCGTTACGCTCTTCGGCAGCCTGGCAGCAACCGGACGCGGCCATCTCACGGAAAACGCCGTCAGTACACCGTTTTCCCCGACACCGGTAGAGCTTGTCTGGGCGCCTGAATGTTTGCTTCCACTTCATACCAATGGCATGAAATTCGAGGCGCTCGACAAAACTGGCCGCGTGCTCACCACGCG
>JANXRC010000047.1 GCA_025353195.1 Rhodocyclaceae bacterium | reverse complement strand
AATCGAGGGTGAGCCCGAGATCGGTAAACGTGGGCTTGAGCTGCTCGGCGATTTTCTGGCCGAGCTCCACCTGATTGGCGGCCATATCGAGAAACGGCACGCTGCTCTGGCCGAACGTATCGGTCATGCGCCCGATGATGGTGTTGCGCAGCTGGCCGTCGAGGTCCGCGATTTTATAGATTTCACGCGTCCCGCTGACCTTGGTGTGAAACGTTCGCGGGTCGCTGACGTGATAGGAATAGATGCCGTAGCCGCGCAGGCGAATGGCGCCGAATTCCTTGTCACGGATGGTCACCGGCGTGGCCGTGCCCCATTGCTGATTGGTCTGCAGGCGCGTCGAGAAAAAGTAGACGTCGGATTTGAAGGGCGACTCGAACAGTTTGTCCCAATTCTTCAGGTAGGTCAGCACCGGTAGCGTCTGCGTGGTGAGCTTGTACAGGCCAGGACCGAAGACGTCGGCGATCTTGCCTTCATTGACGAACACCGCCATCTGCGATTCGCGCACTGTCAGGCTGGCGCCGTTCTGGATTTCCATTTCAGCCATGGGAAAGCGCCAGGCCATGGTGTCGCCATCGTCCTCGGTCCATTGGATGATGTCGATAAACTGTTTCTTGATGAAATCCATGAGTGCCATGAGAGTCTCCCCTGATGAATATGCGAATATCAATAAGTCATGCAGGCGGCGTTCAGCACGCCGACGGTAATCGAGAGTGCGGCGACAAAGGTAGCGGGCGCGGCGCGTCCGGCGGCGATGTCCTCCTGCAGGTGCGGCAGCGCCACGCGCGCCACGCCCCAGGCCAGCAGTTGCACAATCCCGGCAATGACGCCCCACACCGCCAGGTCGATCAGCGTGTCGCTGTGGGCGATGACGTTGGCGATGGGCAGGGCGAAGCCGAGCAGCGCGCCCGAGAGCGAAATTGCCGCGGCGGTGTTGTTGCTGCGGATCAGCGCGACCTCGTCGTAGGGCGTGACGTAAAGGTAGATTGCAATGAAAACGGCCAGCAGAGCGACGGCGGTGCCGAGGTAGGCGAGAAAGTTCGGCAGCGTGGCGAGAAAGTGGGCAGGCATGGGACACTCCTCCAGACGATGACGCATTGTCGGCCATGACAGCGGTGTGATCAAGTACCTGCTTTGATCGGCTAGACTGATTCTCCGGCAAAGGAAATGATCATGATCGACTTGCGCAAATACGGTTTCGAGGAGCAGCACCAGCAAATCTACGACATGGCCTGGCGCTATGCGCAGGAGCGGCATCACCCGCTGCTGCGGCGCATGGACGACGAGGACTGGTTTCCGGAAGACGAGTACCGAAAGATGGGCGAGGTCGGCCTGCTCGGCACTACGGTGCCCGAATCGCTCGGCGGGCCGGGTCTCGATCTGGTCTCGCAGTATTTCATCGGCGAAGCGCTGTCCTACTGGAACAACATGCTCGCCGCGAGCTGGGGCGCCAGCGAGAATCTGTGCGTGAACAACCTGGTCAGGAATGCCAGCGCCGAACAGCAGGCGCGCTTTCTGCCGCGTATGCTGTCGGGCATCGGCGCGCTGGGCCTGACCGAGCCGGGCGCCGGGTCGGATGCGCTGGGTTCGATGAAAACCACGGCGCGCCGTGACGGCGATCACTATGTACTGAACGGCCGCAAGATGTTCATCACCAACGGCCCGGTCGCCGACCTGTTGCTGATCTACGCCAAGACCACGCCGGAGCGCGGCCAGCACGGCATCTCGGCCTTTGTCGTGGAAAAGGGCACACCGGGTTTCTCGGTAGCGCAGAGCCTGAAGAAAATGGGTTGGCGCGGCAGCCCGACCGGCGAACTGCTGTTCGACGATTGCCGCGTGCC
>JANXRC010000018.1 GCA_025353195.1 Rhodocyclaceae bacterium | reverse complement strand
CGAATTCGCGCTGGACGCCAAGGGCCATCGCGTGACCATCGAAGTCACGGCAGAAACCGTCGGCCGCACCGGCGTCGAAATGGAGGCGCTCACCGGCGTTGCCATTGGCCTGCTGACCATCTATGACATGTGCAAGGCCGCTGATCGCGGCATGATCATCGAAGACATTCGCCTGCTGGAAAAGGCCGGCGGCAAATCGGGACACTGGCTGGCAAATGCGGACCGCAAATGACGACAACTAATTCGCAACGCGCCGTGGCATGGTGGCTGTTCGCCTGCTGCGCCATGGTTTTCCTGACGATGGTGGTCGGCGGCGTGACGCGCCTGACGCACTCGGGCCTTTCCATCGTCGAATGGAAGCCGCTGATCGGCGCCCTGCCGCCGCTTACCCACGCTGACTGGCTCGAACTCTTCGCCAAGTATCAGCAGACGCCGGAGTTCATTCAGCGCAACCACGACATGACGCTCGACGGCTTCCAGTTCATCTTCTGGTGGGAATGGGCACACCGCCTGCTGGGCCGAAGCATCGGCGTCGTGTTCTTTTTGCCCTATGCCTGGTTCCTCGTCCGCGGCCGGTTGCGCGGCGCTCTGGCGGCCAAGGTCTTCGGCTTCTTCATCCTCGGCGGCCTGCAAGGCGCGATGGGCTGGTACATGGTCAAGAGCGGGCTGGTCGACGATCCGCGCGTGTCGCAATACCGGCTCGCGGCGCATCTGGGTCTGGCCTTTCTGCTGTTCGGCCTGATGGGCTGGACCGGACTCGGCATGCTGCAACCGCGGGACACGAAAGTCGGCGCTGGCGGCACGGCGGCGCCGGCGACACAACGCCTCGGCACTTGGCTGGTTTCGCTGGTCTTCGTCATGGTGCTGTCGGGCGCGCTGGTGGCCGGCATCCACGCCGGACTGGCCTACAACTCCTTCCCGCTGATGAACGGCAACTTCGTCCCGCCCGAGATATTCATGATCGATCCGCTGTGGCTGAACTTCTTCACCAACATGGCCACTGTGCAGTTCGACCACCGCATGATCGCGTGGGCCTTGATGGGCCTGATTCCGTGGTTTTCCTGGCGCATCTGGAACGAAGCGCCGGCGGCGCGGCCGGCCGCCGTTCTACTCACGCTATGGCTCGCGGTTCAGGTGAGCCTCGGCATCGCCACGCTGCTGCTGCAGGTCCCGGTGGCCCTGGCCGCCTCGCATCAGGCCGGCGCGATGGTGCTGTTCGGGCTGGTGATCTGGGCCAACCACGCGATCCGGCGCTAACGGGCCGGCACTCCGAATCGTGACCCCGAGCCATATCGTCAAGTTTCTTGACCAGCACGTAATCGGCCAGGACGAAGCCAAGCGCCAGTTGGCCGTCGCCGTATATACCCATTACAAGAAGGTGGAAGTCGCCGCCGCCGACAAGACTGAAATCGTCAAGAGCAATATCCTGCTGATCGGCCCGACTGGCACCGGCAAGACGCTGATGTGCGAGACGCTTTCCAGGGTTCTCGAGGTGCCCTTCGTCACGGCGAACGCCACATCGCTCGCCCAAAGCGAATACGTCAACGAGGAAATTGAGGCGATCCTGCAACGACTCATCGACAAGGCCGAAGGAGACATCGGGCGTGCCGAGCGCGGCATCGTGTTCATCGACGAGATCGACAAGCTCAAGGAAATCAGCAGCCGGCACGGACAAGCGCGCGGGACATCCGGCGAAGGTGTCCAGCACGCGCTGTTGAAAATCATGGAGGGTGCGCCAGTCAGGATCAAGGACATGCGCTACATCGACACCACGCAGATTCTCTTCATCTGCGGCGGAGCCTTCGTCGGACTCGACGAGATCCGCTCGAAGACCCACTCGTTCGGCTTCATATCGACTTCTGAAGATGATAACCAGAAGCTGCTCGATCGCCTCAACACGCGCGTCAAGCCGACCGACCTGTTCGAGTTCGGGCTGATCCAGGAATTTGCCGGCCGCCTGCCGATCGTTGCGTCCCTGAAGCCACTCTCGCGCGAGATGATGGTCAGGATCATGACAGAGCCCAGGAATTCGATCTACGGGCAGTACCGCAAGATCCTGCAGAACGAAGGAGTGGAACTGACAATCCACCCACAGGTGTTCGAGCAGATCGCCGACCTCGCGATGGAGTACCGGGTTGGTGCGCGCAGCCTGCGGGGGATTTTCGAGGAAATGCTCACCCCGGTAATCTACCTGGTGCCCGACCATCCCGAGGTACGCCAGGTCAAAATCACTTCCCTGTTCGAGAATCCCCGCTTCACCGGAACCCAGTCATCCGGCTAGCTTCCAAGCGAACTGGCGCTGCGTTTCCCAGAGAGCCAGGAAAACCACGTCTGCATACGGATCGGGTGCTGCCGGTGACTCACGAAAGCTGAATGGCCGCTCTCAAGCGCTGACTGATTTGTTGTGGAAGAGGACGGAGGAGTCTTGATTCGGCCAGGAAGAATCATGGGCGACCCTGCCAACTCGCGCAGGCGAACGTCTTTCACCGGTTGTTTAGCTGACGGTGGCTCCTTCAACTGGCACAATGAATTTTCGCGCCTAACCAACCGTCTGTATTAGCTCGTATAGGATGTCTGGCGTCAAGTCAGCAAGGACAACGAATGCGTTTCAATCTCACGCCCAAACAGCTATTTATTGCCGTTGCCTTGGTGCTCGGTGTTGCGATAGGCGTCGCGACAAGCGTGAGCCAAGCCTCTTTCTTCCGGCAGGCAATCATCGAACGTGAGTCTCGAATCATCGACGATGTTGTCGAGGCCACTGCGCTAGGGGCCTCCGGAATCTCGTGGGACCGGGCGGATTACCGCGATGCCGCTGTGCAGAAAGAACTCACCAGCCGGTTTAGCCTCCTGCAAAACCTCCCTGGAGTAGTTCTCATCAAGGTATTTAACCGTGACCGCACCATCATTTGGTCCAACGATCCAACCCTGATTGGTACCCAAAAGACCGCGCATCCGGATGAACTCCAACTGGCCTTCAATGGCGAGGTTCGGACAGAATTCAGCCACGTTGAACAGATCATTTACGCGGTGCTGCACATCCCCGACTCGGAACCGTTGATCGAGTTCTATCTGCCCTTCGCATGGCCTATGGTACATGACAGCAATTACCCGGTAGATGGCGTCGTTGCTCTGTACCGGTCTCCCAAAGAACTCAATCAAACGATTTTTCATGGCCTACTATGGCTCTGGTTTGTAACAGCGGTCGGCGGTGCAATTCTGCTGTTCGCGATTTTTAGACTCTATAAGATCGTCTATAACCGCCAGCGCCAGGTGGAACTCGAGTTCGCTAGATTTGCCAAGGAGCAAGGACGAATCATCCAGTTGGAAAAGCTATCGGCTACGGGACAAATGGTTACCGAAATCGCTCACCAACTGAACAACCCGCTGGTCGGAGTCATCAACCTTGCCGCGCTCGCCGAGCGCGAACTCGGCAATCCCGACCGGGTGAAGGAACTGTTGCAGGATGTTCAGAACGCGGGGAAGCTTTGCCGCGACTTCGTCCAGCGCATGCTTCGCCTCAATGCGGCCGCACAGTCTCAACCAAAGCCGACCGATCTAGTGGCGCTGATAAATGAGACGGTTACTTTTTTCCAAGAGAGTTTTGGCAAGGGCCCCGAGATTCAACTGGAGTTACCCAATTCTCAAACTGTCATCGAGGTTGATCCGATACTGATACGTCATGCGTTATTCAATCTTTTGCACAATGCTGCGCAGGCAGATCCCAATGGCAGTGTCAAAGTCTCACTAATGACAGCCGAACAGGCCGGTATCACGGGCTGCCTCCTTTCCGTCAGCGACTGTGGCGAGGGAATTACCGAGGCCGTGGTAGATAAGCTTTTTACTCCGTTCTTTACGACTCGTTCGGGCGGAACAGGCCTGGGATTACCCGTTGCGCAACAGATCGTTCTAAAACATGGGGGCACCCTACAGGCCGAGAACCGACCGGAAGGAGGCGCGAGATTCACAATTTGGCTACCGTTCCGGTTACGGTAGCACCGGCCAACCGCGAACCAGATGGCCCCTGACAGCGAATCAGGAAAGCTCTAGAGCCGCTCCACGTTCGGCGGAACTTCGCCGCGCTGGCTGGCAGCGTTGCGGAGCCCGCGTCGCTTGAAGTGACCTGATGCAAACCATGAACTTTCGGGAACGACTGCCTGCTACCCGGTCCAAAGTGGCCTGAATTCCATAGCAACTGTTGTCATGCAGTCACGACAGTGATCACGCGTTCGTGACATTGTTGGATTCCTAGATGCCGGAGGGTGGCTGCAACTGGCTGCTTTACCTCGAATTAATTTCTGGACTGTTCTGGCACGTCGATTGCGTATCAACGCACATAGCAGCGCCTCTCGTATGACGTACGGGGTCTTTGCGGATGTTACTTGCCTGAGAAGGCGTCGACAAGCAGAAGGAGAACCGGTACATGGGGCCATGAGCGCCAAAATCTTAGTGGTCGATGATGACCATTTCACTCAACAGCTATTCAAGGGCCTGCTGCATTTCCCCGACTTTGAGTTGGCAGTTGCGGAGACCCTAGGCGAGGCGAGAGCCAAGCTTCACGTCAGTGACTTCAATCTTGTTGTTCTCGACCAACGGCTGCCAGACGGAAATGGCTTGGATTTCTTCGCTGAAATGCGAGCAAGATGTCCCCTGCGGATCGTCATCCTGATCACGGGACACGCTGCTGTAGAGGACGCTGTAAGGGCAGTTCGAGAAGGCCTGTTCGACTATATGACGAAGCCATTCGAGAGCCTCGGCGAGTTGGAGGCAGTCATTCTCAAGGCTCTTGAAGTCGATCGGGCCTACCGGGAAATCGGCGAATTGCGGATCAGGATTAATGGAGCGGTTGAGCCTTCCATGCAGGGACGTTCGCCACAGATAGCGTAGGTGCCGAGTCTATATAGCGGCTCAATTTCAAGAGGAGGTATGAAGCATGCGGACCCTACATCAAGCGGTACTACTCGGCCTGTTTGCAATGGCAGCGGTCTGCGTTGAGGCATTGGGGCAACCCATCGAGTCGGCGCGCGCCACTCGCGACCGGGCAAAGACAGAACTAATCAAAGCACAGGAAGCCTTCGATCGCGCGGACGAGGTTTATATCAAAGCTCTGGGCGGAGCCATTACTCAATCTGCCGTGCCGACGACGACGCCAATGCCCGCCGGGGCTCCCCAAGGATCTGTTCGAGCCTCTGTCATTACATTCAGCTTGTCGGGAGCTGGCGCAAGGGACCCCAATATCTTCGATTATAGAGCCCGGCTCATTCTCGACAAGCAGCCTGGCGCGTGGGGTGAACGCGCCACGGGAACCAAGTACACGGTGCCGCCCGGAATCCGCTCAATTGCATTTGAGGTGCAGCACAATGCAAATGGCGATTCGAATAAGCCCACCTGGAAGACGATTTGCCAGGGAAGCCTGCCGCCCAATGTCGACACGAAGATCGAAATCGTTGTCGCTCAAACGACCATATGCAGCAATACAGATGATGAGGTTAAGGGTCTGGGGCAGCGCTCGATTTTGGAAGAAATCAAATCCAGTATTGGCTTGCATTGAGGTGATCACGACTGCGTTCCAAATCAGAGGCGATCGCGACCTCGTAGTCGCCTGCGGAGGGTAGGCTGATCTGCTGGACAGCCCCAAGATCTGCACTATTGGTGCGCAAAGCAGACCGCCCCTTGTGCGCGGAGCAAGCTACCAATCCGATTGCCGCCGGACAATGCGCCCGTAAACCAAAAGACCCATTGAAGCGATTCAGACAGTATCCAGGGCTACTCTATGTCGATGGATCGTCGTTGCGCTGACTGGCAGCGTTCCTCAGCCCAAGCCGGTTAATGTGACCATACAAGTTCTGTCGGGCGATTCCCGACAGCCGCGCAGCCTCTGCCACGCTGCCATTCACCCATTTGAGCAAATTTGTAAAATACTTCCGCTCGAATTCCTCGCGGGCCTCCATCAACGAACTTGGTTCCCATGATGCAACCGGACCCGCTTCCTCGCTAACCACCAATTCCATGTCAGCCGATCCAATCGGGCCGCCGGTATTTACGACGACAGAACGCTCTACAGCGTGCCGCAATTCCCGGATGTTGCCGGGCCAAGCGGCATTGTCCATGGCGATATTTGCACTGGGAGTGAACGGTCCCGCATTCTTCTTGAATTTCTGGTTAAAGTGCGCCAGGAAATACATCGCCAGCGGCAAAATATCCTCCCGGTGCTCCCGTAGCGGTGGAATGCGGAGCGTCATCACGTTGATGCGGTAGTACAAGTCTGAGCGGAAGCGCCCGCTCTTGACTTCAGCTTGCAGGGATTTATTTGTGGCGCAGATCAGCCGAAAATCGCTTGACTGCTGCACGGTGCTCCCAAGTCGGCTGAAGCTACGCTCCTGCAACACTCGCAGTAGACTGCTTTGGAGCTTCGGACTCATATCGATGATCTCGTCGAGGAATAGCGTGCCCCCGTTGGCCTGCTCGAAATAACCACCCGTGGTCTTGGCGGCGCCGGTAAATGCGCCCTTCTCGTAGCCGAACAACGCCGCCTCCAGCAGTGATTCATGCAGAGCTCCGCAATTAACAGCGACCATCGGCACCTCGGCGCGACTACTCACCGAATGGAGCAGTTTCGCGAACACCTCCTTGCCGGTCCCGCTCTCTCCTTCGATGACCACGCTTGTGTCCAGAGGAGCCAAATGCTGGACTTGGGTCAGCAATCGCATCATCTGCGGCGAGTTCCCGAACATAGGCTGTTCCACCGTTCCATTGATTGCGAGCCGCAATTCACTTATTTCCCTGTAGACCCGGTCAATTTCGAGGGCCTTGAGAATGATCGCCTCCAATTCTTCGATGTTCTCGAAAGGCTTCGTCAGGTAATCGAACAGACCTTCTCGAACTGCCCGTACGGCATCCTGCACGGCGGCGTAGCCGGTAACTAATATGACAATCTGCTTGGGTCGCTTTGCTCGCATCTCGACAAAGAGGTCCAAACCGTTGCCGTCTGGCAGCCGTTGGTCGAGCAAAACGAGATTGAAGTCGCCGGCCTGGAACTTGGCTCGGGCCTCATCGAGGGTCCCAGCAACGGTCAGTTCAAAGTCGGGCGGACGTAGTAATCCGATGAATAGCTGATGAATGAAATGGTCGTCGTCGACCACCAGGATTTTGGCTTTCATGTCTCATTGTAATCCGGCGCTATTAACACTCTCCAATGTAGGTCAATAGCAAGCGGAAAGCATGTCATCGGCAACCGCCTTGGCTTTCGTGTTTCCTGCGAAGCGCAGGTCTGTGGTTCGTCGCACGTGTCCTGGGAGAGCATTTCTTGAAAGCACCTCTTCTTTCGAAAAGGGGCAAGTGGATCTTGTCCCAAAGGCACGTGGTCAGCGCAAGGTATTTGAGTGCGAGTCTGCTGATGAGTCGTTACGCCAAAAATCGGCAAACCGGTTTTGCGGCTGAAACAGATCGGGGTGAAGTAGCAGTACCAGTTCAGTTGCGTCGCCATCCATGCAGTCACTTAAAGCACCGATCCACAGTTTGAACAAACCCACTCCGAAAGCGATGTAGGGGTCTCTAGAACCCACTTTTGCCTCCAGCGCGGCGAGACTATCGATGTAGTCCAGTTGCTCCATTTTCGGCAGTTGGCGAAACGACGCGAGGCTTGAAAAATGCTCGCGAAAGTTCGCGCGGCCCGCTTCGATCCCCTTTCCAGCTGCTTTGCTTGTCACTTCGCCTGATCGACGAAGAGCGCTCACAGACTGCTCGAATTGCTGTCGATATGGGGTCATGTGAATCATTCCTTGGAGTGCTGCCAGAATCGGTGTTAGGCGCCCGTTCTAGCGAAGATGGCTTACTGTTTGTCGGTGCTGTTGGCCGCCGGCTTTGGCATAGCAGCAGCGGTATCGACCGGGCCGTGGGTCTTTTCGAGCCAGTCAAGGAGACTGCCGACGAATTCCTTTGAGGGCTCCGGATCAAGTTTTTCGAGCTGGTTCATCTTGTCGATGGCTTTCTTCCATTCATCGCGCGACATGTGTTTGTCTTCGATGGGTTTCTTTTTCATTTGGTGGCAGTCGACGCACTCACTTGCAAAATATGCTGCGACGTCAGTAGCAGCCAGTGCCCCACGGGATGTTCCTAAGCCAGCCAAGGCAGTGCAAAGCAGTAATCCAAGTAGTGGATGTTTCATAGTGGGTTCCTTGTGGTGCGGGGCTGGCAAGGTCTATCAGTTTCTGACCTTGCCAGCCCCTACCATGGACGTTGATCGTGTTAGAAGCCGAACATCATCCGCAGCGTAAAGCCGTTGTCTTTGAGACTCGCTTGATTGATCGAAGCCGTGCCAAGCGAGGCAGCTGCCGCGCCAGGAAGAGCCCCGCTAGCGGTATCGTCAAACTGGTGGTTGCGGTATTCACCCACCAGCTTGATGTTCTGGTCAATCATGTGCTGGAAGCCGATGATCCAATCCTTCTCCTTTGGCGTGGAACGGGTGATACCTGTGTTGCCATTCAGAGTCACGCCAGTGTCATCGAACGCATCGCCCTTGACGTAGTCGTAACGCAGGTATGCGACGGACGTCTTGTTGACCTTCCAGTTCAGCTGAGAGAATCCGCCGTGCCACTTGAACTCCTTGCCAAAGCCGGTGGGGTCGCTTTCGCTTTGTCTCATGTATTGGTTCTCGAGATACAAGGGAACGCCCCATGGCATCAGGCTGATCGTCATGTCAGGGCCGAAAGCTTTGCCTGTGTTCTTGCTCTGGAGACCGGACATGATGCCCGTGGTACTTGAGTTAGCGGCTCCGAGCGAGCCAAAATTACGGATATCGTCGCCATACCTATCGGGGCTATGCAGGCCAAACAAACCGAAGGACTGACCAAAATAGCGCACCACAGCCCGCCCATAGATGTCCTTCTGCGGGTTGTTCGCGGCCTTGCCGTTGGTGCCGTTGCTCATGCCGACGTGGTACTCCACCCAGGCCGTTTCCTTGTTGCCGACATCGGTGACCGACTTGCCGCCCAACGGAACCATGCCGAAGAATTCGGCCTGGAGCTGGGGTTCGCCCAATCGGAAAAGATTATCGTTTACCTCGCCGTCGACCACCCCGTCTTTGAGCTTTCTTGGGCTAATCAGGGATAGGGCGTTGCGCTCGTAGATCAGGTACTGGTTTACCGCGAGACGCACTTTTCCCGCTGGATAGGCGGTCGGCAGATGGGTGATGCCGCCCGAGAAATTCACGGCGTCGCGCGAGATACTGTCACCGAACACGTTGTTCCAGAAGAACTTGGCGACCTCGAAGATGGGGGTTTCGGTGCCGAACTTGACCTGGCGCCCCGGCTGCGCGAATCTCGCTTCATAGTTGCCGGTAGGGGTGAATTCCCAGGCCTTCGTTTCATACATCGGAAACTCGACAAAGGCGGACAGATGCTTGCCCAAGGGTGAGGTCATGAAGATGCTGGCATCCTCAAGAGCGAAGCTGGTGCCCTTCGACGTTATCGCTTGGTTGGTGCCGGCGCCATTACCCGTGCGGCTTTCGGTGCGGGATTCAATGCCGATACCGGTGATGAACGACAGCGGCAGTTCCGATGGGATCATGACGCCTTTCGATATCTCCTTATCCGGAGTAATCGGCGTGAGATCCTTGCCGAATATCGCGCGATACCCACTCAGTTTGAAGGTCAAGCCTGCCGGAGTCAGCGACCCCCACATGTTGCCATGGCAGGTCGTGCATTCCTCACCATATCGACGAGAGTACGACGGCACGGCGGACGCGTCTTCCATCACAGTCAGAAGACCGATGGACGCGACGGCCATGGATAAGCCCCACGTTTTACCTACAGTTTTCATTATCAATTCCTTCCTTAACTGGTGAGATCCGAAGTAGCTAGAACTATCGACGCGTGCGAGTCAGGTGCCGAGGTCGTCGAACTATGGCAAACCATATCTGTCATGCGATAGACGTTGCTGCACCTAACAGTACGCAATGGACGTGCCAGAAGAACCCGGAATCTATTTCGTGGTAATACAGCGACTTGCAGTGGTCATTCTGGATCTAGCATTTCGGACGTGTCACTAGATCGTGACTCCTGTCATGACTGCATGACAGCAATCTCCGTAGCGAGATATGACAAGCGAAGTAGGAAATTCAGATCACTTTAGGCGGGCAGCAGGCGTGCGCTTTAGAAACAATCTACCTGCCTGGCAGCCGGACGGTGGTCACAAACAAGGATCGACTAAGGCTTGTATGAAGCCAAGCAATGGATGATGACCGCATCGCGCTGCGCCTCGGAGTCAGTGATGCAAGATTCCCAGGTCCTACGTCGGCTTGGCGGCAAAATCGGCCATGGACTATGCGACACGCATCAGGCGGCTTGGAACACATTTCTGCCTGATGCCGATTGGATACCGTCCGTCATCATCGGTGAACTGAGACATTCGATCTGATGCTGTTGGTGCGGTGACGCCTGAATCGGTAGAGCGGCTGCTGCGCCGGGCGAATTGGCCGGCTTGCTGTGTTCAATCATCCGGGTAGCGAATCTCGATGATGTCGATTTCGCGCAGGCCGCCGGGGCTGTCGAAGCGCACCGTGTCGCCTTCGCGTGCCTTCAGCAGCGCACGCGCCAGCGGCGATATCCAGCTGATGCGGCCTTCCACTGCATTCGCCTCGTCGACGCCGACGATCTGGTAGGTCGCTTCTACGCCATCGGCATCACAGACGGTGACGGTCGCCGCAAAAAACACCTGCTCACGGTTCTGCTGCTCTGCCGGATCGACAATCACCGCCGACTCCAGCCGCTTGGACAGAAAGCGGATGCGCCGGTCGATCTCACGCAGCCGCTTCTTGCCATAAATGTAGTCGCCGTTTTCCGAACGGTCGCCGTTGCCGGCGGCCCATGACACCACTTGCACCATGGCCGGACGCTCGACTTTGACCAGGTGTTCGAATTCCGCACGAATCTGCGCGTGACCGCGCACCGTCATGTAGTTTTTGATGCCTTCCGGAAGGGCAGACTCGGGTGCCTCTTCCTCGTCGGCATCGTCCGATTCCTTGACAAAAGCCTTGTTCATGTCGTGGAAATTATTGGCAAACCATCGGCAACTGATACCGTCTGAGACGAGGATTCGTCTCACACATAAAATGTTAGCATTTCACCCATGACAAATCCTGCCGCAATTCCGCAACGCCCGCTCGCCACCGTGCTGGTCTATGCGGCGCTGATCGTATGCGTCGCAATGGGCATCCGCCACACCTTCGGCCTGTTCCTGACGCCGATGAGCATGGAGCATCAGTGGAGCCGCGAAGTGTTCTCCTTCGCCCTGGCGCTGCAGAACCTGATGTGGGGCGCGACGCAGCCGTTTGCCGGCTGGCTGGCCGACCGCTTTGGCGCTCGTCGCGTGTTGTGGGGCGCCAGCGTACTTTACGCACTGGGGCTGCTCGGCATGGGCTACGCCGCCACCGGCACCGGGCTGGCGGCGACGGCCGGCCTGATGATCGGCGCGGCGCAAAGCGGCTGTACCTACAGCGTGGTATTCGCCGCGATGGGCCGCCTGGTG
>JANXRC010000014.1 GCA_025353195.1 Rhodocyclaceae bacterium | reverse complement strand
GATCGAGTGCGGCGGGCTGATACGGGACGCCCCAGCGCGGCATGCCGTCCTCGTGGAAGCGCCGCTGGGCAGCGGAGACGCGTCCCTGGCGCAGGACGAAGCTGCGGATGTGGCCGGCGCGGCGCGCGGACGCCGCGGCGTCCTCGTCGTTGCTGGCGGTCATTCGCGGGGCGCGGCAGGAGTTATGCGAAGCGGTATCCCCGGGGTCGGCGCTGGCTCGCTCTGCGTACCTTCGCCTTGCGTGACGGGGGTTCCGCTTCGCGGGCCGTCAATTCCGCTTCGCGGGCTGGTAACGGCGGCGGCCGGCGCCGTTGCTTCCTCGAGCACGGGATCCATGCCGTCCTTCAGCATCCTGTCAAGTTCGTAGCGTGGGCGGACGATCGCCGCCGGCAGACTGGCACACGCCGCATGCAGGGTGATCTCCCCCAGTGCAGGCTCGATGCCGTCAGGGAGGTTCAAGGCGCGTGACAGATCCGGCCACTGGGCTTCGGCGGAGCGCGGGCCGAAATAATAGTCAGCGAGGTCGCGCACCATGGTTTCGATGGTCTTGCGCTGCTTTACATGCCAGGCGGCGTAAGCGTCCTGTATTGGTATTGAATACTCGGGTAGGTCGAGGCAGGCTGCAGCCAACAGGGACAGACCGTGCGCCAGACCGAACAGGCGCTGGCGAATCAGGATTTGCGGCTGATCGACGGCGTAGCCCAGGCGCCCGGGCATGACCTGCAATGCGGGTGGATTTGCTGCTGGAGCAAGGGGTTGTGGCGCGTCCCCGGCCTGCGCCGAACCGAGCAGTGCGGCGCACAGGACGCCGGCCAGAAGGCGCTTCACTTGGTGCCCTGGCCGATCAGTCCGCCGCCCGGCGAACTGGGTGTCGCCGCATAATATTTCTTCGGCATGCGGCCGGCTCGATAAGCTTCGCGGCCTGCCTCGACCGCCTTCTTCATGGCGCCGGCCATCAGCACCGGATCCTGCGCGCCGGCAATCGCCGTGTTCATCAGCACGCCGTCACAGCCGAGTTCCATCGCTATCGCCGCATCCGATGCCGTGCCGACCCCGGCATCGACCAGCACCGGGACTTTCGATTGCTCGATGATCAGCTTGAGGTTCCACGGATTCAGTATGCCCATGCCGGAGCCGATCAGGGACGCCAGCGGCATCACCGCGATACAGCCGATGTCCTCCAGCATGCGTGCCTGAATCGGATCGTCGGCGCAATACACCATCACCTGGAAGCCATCCTTGACCAGTACCGCAGCCGCCTTGAGAGTTTCCGGCATGTTGGGGAACAGTGTCTGCGGATCGCCCAGTACTTCGAGCTTGACCAGCGCATGGCCGTCGAGCAGTTCGCGCGCGAGACGCAGGGTGCGCACCGCGTCGTCGGCCGTGTAGCAACCCGCCGTGTTGGGCAGGATGGTGAATTGAGAGGGTGGCAGCACTTCCAGCAGCGACGGCTGCCCCGGCTCCTGGCCGATGTTGGTGCGGCGGATGGCGACGGTGACGATCTCGGCGCCCGAGGCGTCGATGGCTGCGCGTGTCTGCGCGAAGTCCTTGTATTTTCCGGTGCCGACCAGCAGGCGCGAACGATAGGCCTTGCCGGCGATGACGATGGAATCTGCGTTCATGATGAGTTGACCCTGAAGGAGCTTTCAGCCGCCGCCGACGGCGACGACAATTTCAATGCGGTCGCCCGCAGCGAGAGGCGTTTCGGCGTGGCGGGTCCTGGGGACGATCTCGCCGTTTCGCTCCACTGCAACGCGCTTGCCAGCCAGGCCGCGGGCTTCGAGCAGGGCAGCCACGGTCATGGGGGCCGGCAGCCGTTGCGGCTCGCCGTTGATGATGAGGTCCATGTGCCGATTTTACTTCAGCAAGCGGCGCCGGATCAGCGTCAGCGCGATCCAGAAGGCAATCAGCGCCACCGCCAGCAGGGCCGCGAGGTGACCGACGATGCCTGCGGGAATCTCGCCGAACAGCAGCGGCCGCACCAGCGCCACGGCATGTGTCAGCGGCAGCCACGCCGCCACCGCCTGCACCAGCGGCGGCAACTGATCGGGCGGGAAAAAGACGCCGCACAACAGCACCATGGGCGTGATGAACAGCGTGAAGTAATACATGAAGAAGTCGTAGGAAGGGGCGAGTGCGGTGACGATCAGGCCGAGCGCCGCGAAGGCCAGTCCGGTGAGGAAGATCACCGGCAGCGCCCACAGGGCCAGGGGCGAAGCGACGAAGCCGAGCAGAGTGATGACGACCAGAATCGCCGTGCCGGACAGGGTGGCCTTGGCCGCTGCCCAGAGCAGTTCGCCGGCCATCACGTCTTCGAGCGTGACCGGCGCATTCATGATCGCCTCCCAGGTGCGTTGCACATGCATGCGCGAGAAGGCGGAATACAGCGCCTCGAACGAGGCGGCGTTCATGGTCGAGGCGCACACCGTGCCGCTGGCCAGAAAGGCGATGTAGGACACGCCGTGGATCTGCGGCAGCAGTCCGCCCAGGCCGTAGCCGAGGCCGAACAGGTAGATCATCGGGTCGGCCAGGTTGCCCAGCAGCGAGGGGATCGCCAGCTTTTTCCAGACCAGGAAATTGCGCCGCCAGACGGCGAAGGCGCGGCTGGAAAGTTGCGGCAGGGGAAGAAGTTGTGCAGTCACGGACATGCCAGCAGGGGTGTTTCAGGGTCCGGGTACGTTTTCCGGAAAGTTCTCGACGTAGCCGGTGCAATGATCCTCATGCGCCACTTTAGCAGGCCGGCAATTCGGCATCAACGAAAAGCGCCTGTCAGGAGTCGGCGCGGGCAGGACGGCGACCGATGCCGTGATGACGATCGACGCGAATCCGGCCGCCTATCGCATGCCCTATCGCCAATGAAAGGGATACACTGTCGTCATAAGCGAATTGTCCTTCAGACTTGAATCCGCCAAGGAGCTTTTATGTGCAAGACCATACTGATCGCCTTGATTCTGGCGGTTGCCAGCTTGAATACGGCCGTTGCGGTAGAGGCTGTCCCGATAAGGCGTACAGAGCCTCCTGCAGTGACTTTTGAGCAAGTTCTCAAGACCATTGCCTTCGAAATTGCCGGCTGCAACAGGCTTCACGGTGTCATGACCAAGATTACATCGGCGACGATGAAGGGCAATTCGATGGAGGTCAAGGGTGACGTCAATGGGGGCATTGTCGACAACTATCGAATGAAGGTGGCACCGACCAAGGAGCAACTCAAGTCACTCATCGGGAAGCCGATCTGCGACCCCAACTGACAAGCGGATTCGAAGGCCGGCGCTGAGGGTCAGGATCCTCAGTCGCGCAGTTCCCTGCCGGTAAGCTTGAGGAACACGTCTTCCAGGTTTGCCGGCCGGTGCAAGGTGCGCAGGGAGGGCCACGCGGCGAGATGGGCGAGCAGCGGCGTGGCATCTTCGACATAGCAGAAGGCGGTCTCGCCGCTGACTTCGACGCGACGCGAAAAAGCCTGTGCCTCGCGCCCGGCCCAGCCGGGCGCATCCTCGCCATAGACTTCAACCACCTGCGCCTCGATGTGCTGCTGGATCAGCTGGCGCGGCGGACCTTCGGCGACCATGCGTCCGTCATCGATGATGGCGAGGCGCTGGCAGAGGCGTTCGGCCTCGTCCATGAAATGCGTCGTCAGCAGGATGGTCTTGCCTTGTGCCTGCAGGCGTTTCAGGCGCTCCCAGATGAGGTGGCGTGCCTGCGGGTCGAGCCCGGTGGTGGGTTCGTCGAGCAGCAGCAGCTCGGGATCGTTGACCAGGGCGCGGGCCAGGGTCAGGCGACGCTTCATGCCGCCTGAAAGTGTGCGGATGTTCGCCTTCTCCTTGCCCGCCAGTCCTGCGAAATCCAGCAGCTCTGCGATCCGCGGCCGAATCGCGGCGTCGGCCATGCCGAAGTAGCGGCCATACACGATGAGGTTTTCGGCAGCGGTAAAGTCGGGGTCGAGGTTATCGAACTGCGGCACCACGCCGATTTTCATGCGCGCTTCGCGGGCCCGCGCCGGCACCGGTTCGCCGACCAGGGTGATCTTGCCTGAATCGGGCGCCGTCAGCCCCAGGCAGCAGCGCAGCGTGGTGGTCTTGCCGGCGCCGTTGGGGCCGAGCAGGCCGTAGCATTCACCGCGCTGCAATTCGAAGTTGAGCCCGGCGACGACCTCGCGGCCGTCGTAGGACTTGCGCAGAGCAGAAACAAACAGCGGGCTCACTGGACTACCCTCCCCCCGGCCCCCTGCCCGAGGCAGGGGGTGACGCCGGTTCGCCGCTGCGCGGCTCCGGGTCGTGGCTGCGCCGCCCTTGGGGCGGCCCTGCGGGCGGCGCTCATGCGTGCCAGGCGCGATGGATGATGTCGCGGATCAGGTGCAGGCGGCGGTGGAAGAAGTGGTCGGCGCCGGGAATCACCACCACCGGCAGGTCCATCGGCTGGGCCCAGGCCAGCACGTTGGCGAGACGCACCGTTTCGTCTTCGGAGCCGTGGATCACCAGCGTGTCGGCCGGGACGGCCTCGGTATCGTAGCTGCGCGCGCCTTCGACATGGCCTGCGGCGGTACCGACCAGGACCAGCCAGCGCGCCGGGTCGCCGGCCGCCGCGAGGCGCCTGGCCAAGCGCGTGGTGACATAGGCGCCGAAGGAAAAGCCGGCCAGGTAGAGCGGCAGCGGGGTGCCGGACGCGGTCAGCACGTTGGCATAGCGGGCGCGCGCCCAGTCGTGTACCGCCAGCACGTCGTGGGTCTCGGCATCGCCGTGGTCGTGCTCGCCCTCGCTGCCGCCGACGCCGCGAAAGCTCGGCCGCAGCGTAATGCAGCCGCGCTCGCGGAACGCGCGCGCCAAGGTGGTTACCACCTTGTTGTCGGCGGTGCCGCCGAACAGCGGATGCGGGTGGGCGACCAGTGCAATGCCCTGCGGATTCTCATGCCCCTCGACGAAGACCTCGATCTTGCCGTCCGGCCCGTCGACCAGGGTGCGTTCGTGCTTGGACACCTTTCAGGCTTTCAGATCTTCAGGCGCTCGACGACACGACCATGAACCAGGTGCTGGTCGATGATCTCGTCGATGTCTTCCTTGTCCACGTAGGTGTACCAGACCGCCTCGGGGTAGATCACCATCACCGGTCCCTCTTCGCAGCGATCGAGGCAGCCGGCGGAATTGATGCGGACATTGCCCGGCATCTTTTTGCCGAGCGCCTTGACCTGGTCTTTGGCGTAGGCGCGCAGGTCGCTGGCGCCGTGATTGTTGCAGCAGGTTTCGCCCGTGGCGCGCTGATTGGTGCAAAAGAACACGTGCTGCGTGAAATGGCTCATGAGATGGCATCTGGGTAAAGCGTGAATTATAGGGGCGGCGGATATTTGATCGCGTTCTTGACAATTTTTTCGCGGGCCGCGGCGATCGGGTCGATGCCGAGTACATCGGCCAGTTCGGTCAGGTAGATCAGCACGTCGGCAATTTCGTCGGCGACCTCGGCACGCTTCTCCGGGGCCAGATTCAGACTTTCCTCGGGCGTCGCCCACTGAAAGTGCTCGACCAGTTCGGCCGCTTCGACACTGAGGGCCATGACAAGATTTTTCGGCGTGTGGAAGCGATGCCAGTCGCGTGCGGCGCAGAAGGCCCGCAGCGCATCGCGCAGGGTGGCAAGGTCAGTAATGGAGGGCATCGTTTCGTTCCGGACGGTAGATCATCAGCCAGGGCAGGGCAAGGAATGGCCACAACGAACAGATCAGTCGCGTGAGACCGTTGAAATTCAGGAACTGACCGGGATTCCAGATGTGCAGCATGTTGGCCAGATAGGGATTCTCCGGGGCGATATTCACCATGACGGTGGCGAACAGCAGCGCGAGCGCTGCCACGGCGCGCTGCAGCGGAAAGACCAGGAACGACGCACCCCACCACAATGCCAATCCCGCGGCGAGTCCGACGCTGTTGCCCGGGGTGATCCAGGCCACGGCCGCCGCCGGCCCCATCAGCAGTGCATGCGCGAGGGTCTTGATCAGCAGGGCGGCGAGCAACAGGACGCCGGTGATCAGGCGGGCCTGGCGGCGCAACAGCAGTGTGGCGATCAGCCCCGCCGCGAGCAGGCCGGAAGCGGCGATGGCCGCTTCGAGGCTGACGAAACGCTCGGGCAGGAAAGGCTGTACCGGCGGCAGGTCGAGCATCTGGCGCAAATTGCCGCTGCCGAACAGCAGGGTTTCCGGTGACAACTGGGTCATCAGCCAGGCGGCGATCAGCAGTACGCCGACGTCCACGCCATAGGCGTGCATCATGATCCGCCGCCGCCAGCGCGCCAGACGTCCGTCATCCAGCACGCGCGAACCCCAGCGCGCACCGATCAGGGCTCCGAGCAGCGCGCCGAGAGCATTGCAGCCCAAATCGAGATTGGAGGGCACCCGGCTGGGGAGGTAGTTCTGCAGCAGTTCCATCGTGAAACTCAATGCACTACCGAGCAGCGCAGCCGCCAGCCACGCCGGGAGTGGCGCCAAGCGGCGACGCAGTGCGGCCGTGCAGAAAAACCCGAATGGCAGGTAGGCGAGGACGTTGGTCGCCAGATCGAAGCCGGTCCAGTAACGCGGCCATGCCGCGCCGAGAAACGCCAGCGGATCGCCGCCGCTGTCGCGCCAGTCCGCCAGGGGATACAAACTCGCGTAAATGATCAGCAGCACATAGCCGCTGGTCAGATATTGGGTCAGATGGGTGCGTGTGCCGTTTGCCACAGTTGCTGATTCTGACGCCTTCGCCGCAGCGGAACAAGGGCTACCGGTTGCGATCCCTGCCGAAATCTGCTCTTTGGCCGAATCAGGATTCCCGATGAGTCGGGGGTGGCGGTTCGTGATGGTGGATCGGGCCGATGCCCTCGTGGGCGACACCGTGCGCTGCTGCTGCGTGGGCGTGGCGGCCGGAGCGCAACTCGTCATGGATATGCGGGTCGTGGTGCACCAGCTGCGGCATCAGCGAACCGACCACCATGCCGACGGCACTGGCGATGAGGCCGGCGAGCTGGGCCGGAATGAAGGGGTCGTCGGGACCGGCGATGAGGACGGACAGCCAGACCGAGGCGCCGAGAAAAATCGACACCAAGGCGCCCTGGTTGGTGGCCCGCCGCCAATAGACGCCGCACAGCAGAGGAATGAAGGCGCTCACCAGGGTGACCTGGTAGGCGTTCTCCACCATCTTGAAGATGCTGGCCTTGGAATACATGGCGTAGAGGGTGACCAGGATCGTGAAGGTCAGGGTGACCACGCGCATCGTGCGCAGCAGCTTGTGGTCCGACATGTGGCTCATCATGGGCTTCAGGATGTTCTCGGTAAAGGTGACCGAGGGCGCCAGCAGGGTGGCCGAGGCGCAGCTCTTGATCGCCGAGAGCAGCGCGCCGAAGAACATCACCTGGGCGAACACGGGTACCTCGGGTCTCAGGATCAATCGCGGCAGGATCAGCTGGGTATCCTTGGCATCGCCGGACGCCATCAGTTCCGCAACCATCTGCGGATCGATGAGGGTGGCCGAATAGGCCAGGAACATGGGCACGAAAGCGAACAGGAAGTAGAGGCTGCCGCCCAGCACGGAGCCCCAGACGGCGATCTTTTCCGTCTTCGCCGACTGCACGCGCTGGAAGACGTCCTGCTGCGGGATCGAGCCGAGCATCATGGTGATCCAGGCGGCGAAAAAGCCGATGACCTCCTTGGGGTCGAGCGCCGGCCAGAAGGACAGCTTGCCGGTCTGGGCCGCGTGCTCCACCACCGCGCCGACGCCGCCGACCATGCCGGAGATCGAGCCGCCGATGTAGAGCATGCCGATGCAGATGATGACCATCTGCAGCAGGTCGGTGATTGCCACCGCCCACATGCCGCCGAAAATCGTGTAGACCAAGATGGTGGCGGAGCCGATCCACATCCCCGTAACGACCGGGATGTCGCCGCCGGAGACGATGTTGAAGACCAGGCCCAGGGCGCTGATCTGGGCGCCGACCCAGCCCAGGTAGGAAAGCACGATGGCGATGGTGGTGAGCACCTCGACGCTGCGGCCGAAGCGCTTCTTGTAGAAGTCGCCGATGGTCAGCAGGTTCATGCGATAGAGCGGCGCGGCAAAGAACAGGCCGACCAGGATCAGGCACAGGCTTGATCCGAAGGGATCGGCGACCACGCCGTGCAGCCCCTCCTTGAGAAAAGTGGCGGGAATGCCGAGCACCGTTTCGGAGCCGAACCAGGTCGCGAAAACCGTGGCCGTAACCATGTAGAAGGGCAGGTGGCGGCCGGCGACGGCGAAGTCCTTGGTGTTGTGCACCCGCGTCGCGGCGTACAGGCCGATGGCGACGGAGATGATCCAGTAGATGATGACGAACCAGAGCAGCATGGGAAATCCTTGTCAGTCGCGAAGTCGCAATGAGGCCAGGCCGGCGAAACCATGACGGGCCGACGCATTATAACGGCGGCCTGCCGCGCGATTAATGCAGAACGGCAAAGCCCAGCGCAACGGCCGCAATCACCAGCGCCAGCCACAGCAGCTGCCGCAGGCCGCGCACTTCGGCGGCCAGGTTCTCCAGTTCGAGATTGGGCGCCGGCGTCGCGGTAGCGGTCAGCGCCTGATGCATCAGGCGTGGCAAGGTCGGCAACAGCTTGGCCCAGTTCGAAGCCTCGCGCTTGATGTTGTTCTCCAGGGCCTGCCAGCCCAACTGCTCTTTCATCCAGCGTTCGAGAAAGGGCAGGGCGGTCTGCCACAGGTCGAGCTCGGGATCGAGCTCGCGGCCGAGGCCCTCGATGTTGAGCAGGGTCTTTTGCAGCAGCACCAGTTGCGGCTGAACTTCGACATTGAACTGGCGCGAAGTCTGAAACAGGCGCAAGAGTACGCGGCCGAGCGAGATTTCCTTCAGCGGCCGGTCGAAGAAGGGCTCGCAGACGGAGCGGATCGCCGCCTCGAATTCATCGACGCGGGTGTCCTTGGGCGCCCAGCCGGATTCGATGTGCACTTCGGCTACGCGTTTGTAGTCGCGGTGGAAGAAGGCGAGAAAATTCTGCGCCAGATAGTTCTTGTCGACATCCGACAAGGTGCCGACGATGCCGAAATCGAGCGCGATATAACAGCCCTTGCGCACGCCTTCGGTGACGACAAAGATGTTGCCGGGATGCATGTCGGCGTGGAAGAAGCCGTCGCGAAACACCTGGGTGAAGAAGATCTCGACACCGGCCCGGGCCAGGCGCGGGATGTCCACGCCTTTTTCACGCAGCGTGTCGACCTGCGAAATCATTGTGCCATGCATGCGTTCCATGACCATCACGCTTTGGGTGCACCAGTCCCAGTGCACTTCGGGCAGGATCAGCAGGTCGGAACCCTCGAAATTGCGCCGCAGTTGCGAGCAGTTGGCCGCCTCGCGCATCAGGTCGAGTTCGTAGTGCAGGTACTTGTCGAATTCGGCGACTACCTCGCGCGGCTTGAGCCGTCGGCCATCGGCCCACAGCGTTTCGAGCAGGCTGGCGGCGACCTGCAGCAGCGCGATGTCGTGCTCGATCACGGGCTGGATGCCCGGGCGCAGGATCTTTACCGCGACTTCGCGGCCGCCGTCCTTCTCATGCAGCACGGCGAAATGTACCTGTGCTACCGAGGCCGAGGCGACCGGCTCCCGGTCGAATTCTGCGAAGACCTGATCCACTGGCTTGCCATAGGCCTTTTCCAGTTCGGCGATGGCCAGGTCGGACGAAAACGGCGGTACGCTGTCCTGCAGCTTCGCCAGTTCGTCGGCGATATCCAGCGGCATCAGGTCGCGCCGGGTCGACAGCAACTGGCCGAACTTGACGAAAATCGGCCCCAGATCTTCCAGCGCCTGACGCAGGCGCACGGCTCGCGGCGCCGACAGATCGCGCCAGAACATCATCCGCTGCATCGCCTGGATGACGCGCGGCCAGAAGCCGAGCTCGAGTTCGTGTTCGAGGATCAGACTGTCGAGCCCGTAGAGGTAGGCAACACGGGCAATACGGATGAGGCGGAAGATGCGCAAGGGAGGCTGGGAGGGACTAGAAACGGGAAGTATAATTCACGGCCCATTGAAAGACCCGGAAAGACCGGGAAAGATCCCGTGTACTTTTGATATGACTGCCTCCAGCGCACACACCGTCACTGCCTTTGATGTCCGCCAGCATCTCGCCGGTTTGCTGCGCGCCGCACTTGCCAGGGTAGCGCCCGAACAGGGCCTTACCGAAATCATCCTCGAACGCCCCAAGCAGGCGAATCACGGCGATTTTGCAAGCAATCTGGCAATGCAGCTGGCGCGCCAGCTGAAAACCAATCCGCGCCAGATCGCCGAGCGCATGGTGCGCGAATTGCCGTCCTCGCCTTATGTGACAAAGGCGGAAGTTGCCGGTGCCGGCTTCATCAACTTCACCCTGACACCCGCAGCCAGGACGGCAGTGGTTGCCGCCGTGCTCGCCGCCGGGCATGGTTTTGGCCGTGGTCCGGCGAGGTCCGGCAAGGCGGCGCGCCGACTGCAGGTCGAGTTTGTTTCCGCCAACCCCACCGGTCCGCTGCATGTGGGCCATGGCCGCGGGGCGGCGTATGGCGCAAGCCTTGCCTCGCTGCTGGCCTTTGCCGGCTACGAAGTGACGCGCGAGTACTACGTCAATGATGCCGGCCGCCAGATGGACATTCTCGCCGTCTCTGCGTGGTTGCGTTATCTCGAACTGTTCGACGAGCCCGTGCCCTTTCCGCCCAATGCCTATCAGGGAGGCTACGTCCGCGAGATGGCGGAGCAGGTGAAGCAGGCGCACGGCGATCGTTACGTGCATCCGGCCGAAGCCGTGCTGGCCTGTGTCCCCGATACCGAAGACCTTGAAGCCCGACTCGACGGCCTGATCCTCGCCGGCAAGGATCTGCTGGGCGAGGACTGGTTGTACATTCACGGCCACGTGCTGAACGAGCAGCTGACGGATTGCCGCGCCGATCTCGAAGAGTTCGGCGTGCATTTCGATGTCTGGTTCTCCGAGCGCAGTCTCTACGAAACGGGGATGGTGGCGCGGGCGGTGGCAGCGCTGGAAAAGTCCGGCCACATCTACCAGCAGGATGGCGCCAAGTGGTTCAACTCCACCGCATTTGGCGACGAGAAGGACCGGGTGGTCCAGCGCGACAACGGTCTCTATACCTACTTTGCATCCGACATCGCCTATCACCTGAACAAGTTCGAGCGCGGCTTCGACAAGGTGATCGACGTCTGGGGTGCCGATCATCATGGCTACATCCCGCGGGTCAAGGGCGCCCTCAGTGCTTCCGGGGCCGATGCCGACCGGCTGGATGTGACCCTGGTGCAGTTCGTCAGCCTGTTTCGCGACGGCCACAAGGTCTCGATGTCCACCCGCTCCGGCGAGTATGTGACGCTGCGCCAGTTGCGCGAGGAAGTCGGCAATGATGCCTGCCGCTTCTTCTACATGTTGCGCAAATGCGATCAGGCGCTGGATTTCGATCTCGATCTGGCGAAGTCGGAGAGCAATGACAACCCGGTGTACTACGTCCAGTACGCCCACGCCCGAATCTGCTCGGTGCTGGCGCAGTGGGATGGCGATCAGGCGGCGCTGGCCAAGACCGATTTGGCGCCGCTGCAGCACGAGCGCGAATACGCGCTATGCGCGCGGCTGACCGAGTTCCCCGAACTGATTCAGATAGCGGCGCGAGACTATGCGCCGCATGCGCTGGCCTTTTACCTCAAGGATCTGGCCGGCGATTTTCATAGCTGGTACAACGCCGAGCGGCTGCTGGTCGACGATCGGGCGACCCGCCTGGCGCGCCTGGCGCTGGCCCTGGCAACGCGGCAGGTGCTGCAAAACGGCCTTTCCCTGCTGGGGGTTTCGCAACCGGTGAGCATGTGACATGAGCAAATTTGACAGGACCATGGATAAAACCTCGCGCGCGGCGTCGAACCCACGGGGCCCGCAGAAGAACAGCAGCGGCGGCACGCTGCTCGGCATTTTCGTCGGCCTCGTCATAGGCGTTTCAATCGCCTTCGGCGTGGTCTGGTATCTCAACAAGTCGCCACTGCCGTTCCAGAACAAGTACGAAGGCGCACCCAAGGCCGAGAAGGACAAGCCGGCGACCGCGGCGAACGAAGCCCATGCACCGGCGCCGCTGCCCGGAAAGCCTGGCGACCCGCCCGTCGACCGCCAGCGTTTCGAGTTCTATGGCATTCTCGAAGGCAACAAGCAACCCAGCACGCCCGGGGCGGCAGCGCCGGCGGCGGCAGCCCCGGGGGTTTCGGTTGCACCCGCGGCGGAAGGCAAACCGGTGTCCGGCGAAATCTTCTTTCTGCAGGTAGGCGCGTTTCAGAAAGCCGCTGATGCCGACAATCTCAAGGCCAAGTTGGCGCTCACCGGGCTGGAAACCAGTGTGCAGGAAGTCAGCGTTCCCGAGAAGGGCACCATGCATCGGGTGCGCGTCGGCCCCTTCCGCGACGCCGGGGAAATGAACCGGGCGCGCGCCCTGTTGTCTCAAAACGGAGTGCAGGGGACGGTGATCAAGCAAAAGGAACAGGAATCGCGATGAGAGTATGGCGCGGAGGTCTGGTGGCAGTTGTGGCGACGTTCGGCTTGTGCCTGGCGCTTGGCGCGGGCGCCGTTGAGTTGAAGCAGGACCGAGACTTCCGGCTGGTCAACCCGCCCCTGGCGACCGACATGAAGAAGATCGAGGTTACCGAATTCTTCTGGTACGGCTGCCCGCATTGCTTCGATTTCGAGCCGGTGTTGGCGGCGTGGGTGAGGAAACTGCCCGCCGACGTAAGCTTTCGCCGCGTGCCGACGATATTTCCAAACGACAAATGGATGCCCGGCGCCAGGCTCTACTACACCCTGGAAGCCATGAATCTGCTGGAAAAGCTGCACAGCGAAGTCTTCCGCGCGATCCACGTCGAACGACAGCGTCTCGACGACGAAAAAGTCCTGCTCGAATGGGTGGCGAAAAAGGGCGTCGACGCAAAAAGATTCAGCGAGACCTGGTCCTCCTTCGGCGTCCAGAGCCGTGTCCAGCAGGCCAAGGAAATTACCCAGGCGGCGGGCCTGACCGGTGTCCCGGCGGTGATGGTGCACGGCAAGTATCTGGCGCTGACGCCGGGCAACTACGAGGAACTGGTGGGCAACATCGACCAGTTGGTTGCGCGCGTCCGCGCCGAATCCGTCAAGAAGTAGTGCGCGTATTCCTCACTGGCGCGTCCAGGGGCATTGGCGAGGCGCTGGCTCGCCATTACGCAGCGGCGGGTGCCGCCCTGGGACTCGCGGCGCGTCGCCAGGGCCGACTTTCCGAACTGGCTGCAGCGCTTCCCGGAGCGCACACCTGCTACGCGCTGGATGTTGGCGATGCTGCCGCACTGAAGGAAGCTGCGACGGATTTCATCGGGCGCTGCGGCTGCCCGGATATTGTCATCGCCAACGCCGGCATTTCGGTTGGCACGCTGGCCGACCAGGCCAATGATCTGCCGGCATTCCGCCGCGTCCTTGAAACCAACGTGCTTGGCATGGCGCAGACCTTCCAGCCCTTCATCGCGGCCATGAAGGCGCGCGGAAGCGGTCGCCTGGTCGGCATCGCGTCGGTAGCCGGCATCCGCGGCCTGCCGGGGGCGGGCGCCTATTCGGCCTCGAAGGCGGCGACCATCGCCTATCTGGAAGCCTTGCGTGTCGAATTGCGCGGCAGCGGGATCAAGGTGGTCACCATTACGCCGGGCTACGTCGCAACGCCGATGACGGCGGCGAATCGTTACCCGATGCCCTTCATCCTCGCGGCCGACGAGGCGGCCCACCGCTTCGCTCGCGCCATCGAACGCGGCACCAGTTACACGGTGATTCCCTGGCAAATGGGGGTCGTGGCGAAACTGATGCGCCTGCTGCCCAATCCCCTGTTCGATGCCTTGTTTGCCCGCGCCGGAAGGAAACCGCGCGGCCTCGATCTGTAATGCTGATCGACGCTTTGGGGCGGCAGCACCAGCCGTTTGGCGGTGTGCCGCGCATCGTCAGCCTGGTGCCCAGCCTGACGGAACTCGTCTGCGACCTTGGCTTGGCGGCTCGCCTGGTCGGTCGCACCGGCTTCTGCGTCCATCCTCGCGACGTGCTGCGCCATATTCCGAAGGTCGGCGGGACCAAGGACGTGAAACTCGATCGGGTGCGGCAACTGGCGCCGACCCATCTGATCGCCGACATCGACGAGAACCGGCGCGAGTCGGTGGAGGCCATGATGCAGTTCGTGCCGCACGTCGTCGTCGTGCATCCGCAAACCGTGGATGGCAATCTGGCCCTGTATGCGCTGCTCGGAGGAATTTTTCGTCGCGAAGCCGAAGCCGCACGACTCACCGCAGAGTTTTCCGCGGCACGCCGGAACTTGGTCGCCGTCACTGCAACACTGCCGCGCGAGAACGTGCTCTATCCGATCTGGCGCGAGCCCTGGATGACAGTCAGGCGGGACACCTATATCGCCGCGATGCTTTGCGCCGCCGGCTGGGACACGCTTCCGGCGGAAGCTCCGGTGCGCTTTCCGCAATTTGCATGGGACGCGCCGTGGCTGTCCGCTGTCGCGCGCGTGCTGCTGCCGTCGGAACCTTATGCTTTTACGGATCGGGACAAGGTCGAGGTGGGGGCGCTCGCGCAACGACCGGTGACCCGCGTCGATGGCGAAATGTTGTCCTGGTACGGCAGTCGTGCCATCGCCGGCTTGCGCTATCTGGCGGAGTTGCGCAGACAAGTCGCCTGACGCGCGTCGCTGTGCACAACGCCGCCGGATGCTCGCACGCCGACGCCGGGATGCCTTGCTCGACGAGGCCGAATCTTCAGTGGCCTATTTCTTCTTCGGGGCGGTGCTTTCGGTGAACATGTACACAACCGCCGCGCGCATTTCCGCATCGGTGATATCCGCCAGCCCTCCTCGCGGCGGCATTGCGCCGCGTCCATGAATTCCCGAAGCGATGACCTTGTCGAGGCCGCCGCTGACGCGGTTGACCCAGGCATCCCGATCACCGATCTTCGGTGCTCCGTTCGCTCCGGTCAGGTGACAGTCTCCGCATTTTGCTTTCACCAGCTGTGCACCGGTGCGCGCCTTCTGCGGTGCCGCTTTGTTGACCGGTTCGGTCCACTTGCCGCCGGACTGGTTGACCATGTAGGTGATGGCGCGCTCCAGATCCGGGCTGCTCAAGCCGGCATTACCGCCGTGTGCAGGCATGTTGCGGATACCCTCCACCGCGTGCTGGCCGAGGTTGGTCAGGCCCTGTGCCTTCCTCTTGGCCCATGCTTCCTTGTCGCCTATGATCGGCGCGCCCTTTTCCCCCGTCTTGTGACAGGCGACGCAAACTTCCTTGGCGATGCTTTCTCCGCTGCGTTCAGCGGCCTGCGCGTGCGAGATGCCGAACGCGAACGGAATCGCGATGGTCATCAGCGCGCCACGAACCGAAGGCATCGCACCGATGCGGAGCGATGAAATACCGCAATTGGGTAGTTTCTCAGACATTTCTTGGACTCCCGCTTTTATCAACTGACAGCCGCCACCGCACGTACCACCTGAAACCACCGATTTCATGCCACGAGGCTGATACGCGCCCTATCGAATTATCGCCGACCTGACTCCTGCCGGGGGTTGATTGACTATAGCCCAAATTGACTTCGGGCCACGCTTTGATGCGCCGATTTTGAAGTATAACTGTCAACGGGAACATGTAAGGTGCGTGACGGGTGCCGCGTCGGCGAAATTTGACATGCAGATCTTTAGCCTTGAAATATCAACGGCATGCTTTTGTGTCAGTGCAATCACCCGGCACGGCGAAACGTGACCGCAACGATCAATTATTTGCCGGCATTGCCGCACCCAAGGGAAAGGTAGAAACGGGAAAATGGCCAAGATCCTCATCCTCTTTTCGTCGACCGACGGGCACACCATAAAGATATGCGAGCGACTGAAGCAGGTGGTCGAGCGCAACGCACACCAGGTAACTCTGGTTTCGGTCAAGGATTCGGGCCGGACAGACCTGCAGGCTTTCGACAAAATAGTTATCGGTGCCAGCATTCGCTACGGAAAGCACAGCAAGCTGGTTTTCGATTTCATCAGCAACAACCAGCCGCTTCTGGACAGTAGATCAAACGCCTTCTTCACGGTCAATATCGTCGCCCGGAAGCCGGAAAAGAACCGTCCGCAGACCAATCCCTACATGCTCAAATTTCTCAAGCAGATAGCCTGGCGCCCTGGAAAATTGGCGGTTTTCGCCGGCAAGCTGGACTATCCGAAGTACAGTTTTTTCGACCGCATGATGATTCGCTTCATCATGTTGATGACCAAGGGTCCGACCGACCCCATGACCGTCGTCGAATTCACCGACTGGAAGCAAGTGGAGGCCTTCGGGCACGTTGTCAGCGAGATGTAGCAAGCGATTCCGCTGCTTCCCCGGGAGTTGGGAAGCCGGCATCTGCGTCCCTGCTAGACTGATGGCCGATGCAATCCGGATCATTGACGCCACGGCATGCGGCACCGGCGTCGATCGCCATGATGGCGCGGGGCGAATCCTGGTCGCCGTACCGCCAGCGCCGACTCTTAAGCTCTCCATTTCGCCGTGAATCCTTCTCCCGTTCCCGAACCCCTCGATCTCGCCCGTGAGCGTGTGCTGTTGGTGACGCTCGCCGGCATCCAGTTCGCCCACATTCTGGATTTCATGGTGATGATGCCGCTGGGACCGATCCTGATGCGGGAACTCGGCGTCGGCACTCACGAGTTCGGCCTGCTGGTGTCGGCCTACACCTTCACCGCCGCTTTCACGGGCGTGCTGGCGGCGGTCTTCGTCGATCGCTTCGAGCGCAAGCGCATGCTGCTGACCATGTTTGCCTTGTTTGCTCTGGCCACCCTGGCCTGCGGCTTGGCGCCCGGCTATGGCACGCTGCTGCTGGCGCGCTGCACGGCGGGCGCTTTCGGCGGCGTACTGGGTTCGATGGTGCAAACCATGGTCGGCGACCTGATCCCCTTTGAACGGCGCGGTCGTGCCAGCGGCACCATCATGTCGGCATTTTCCCTGTCGACCGTGGCGGGCGTGCCGTTGTCGCTGTACCTCGCCAATCATTTCGGCTGGCGCTTTCCGTTCATCTTCATCGCGGTCCTGGCCTGCGCTTTTCTGTTGCTCGGCTGGAAGATGCTGCCCGTGCTGCGTGGGCACCTGCCGACTGCCACCGTCAGCGAGAGCGAACGTGCGCATCCGCTGGCGGCGATGCGTGACGTGCTGCGCGACGCCAACCATCTGCGGGCACTGGTCTTCATGGCCCTGATCATGTTTTCCGGCTTTACCGTGATCCCCTACATCACCATCTATGTCACGGCGAACGTAGGCATCCGGCAGGAAGACATCCCGCTGATCTATCTGTTCGGCGGCTGTGCCACCTTCTTCACCTCGCGTCTGGTCGGCCGTCTGGCCGACGCCCGCGGCAAAATCCGGGTCTACCGCTGGATGGCTCTATGCTCGATGGTGCCGCTGCTGGTGCAGACGCATCTGGTGCCCGTGCCACTGTGGCTCATGATTGTCTGTTCGACGGTATTCTTCATCTTTGTGCCGGGACGGATGGTGCCGGCAATGGCCATTGTCACTTCAGCCGTGCAACCCCGCTTGCGCGGAACGTTCCTGTCGATGAACGGCGCCGTGCAGCAGCTGGCTTCAGGCGCTGCGTCCTACCTCGGTGGCGCGATGATTGCCGCCGACGCGTCAGGCCACATAGTCGGCTACGACAAGGTCGGCTATCTGGCGATTGTCGCCACGCTGACCGCAATGGCTTTCGTCGGACAGATCCGGATGCATACAGGGGTGCTGCCGAGCGGCCGCAAGGCCTGACGCCGGCTGCTAATCAGGCTCGCGCAACCGCAGACGAAGCGCTACGGTGCCTATGTCTGTCCCTGTCTTCACCTCGAAGTCGAGATCCTGCGCCAGATGCAGCATGCGCAGGTTGCCGGTCATCGTTTCGCCGCGCAACTCACCGGTGCCCCGGCTGCGCAGATAGTCGATGATGCTTTCCAGCAGTAGTCGTCCGAGTCCCTGGCCCTTGAGTTCGGAGCGCACGACGATCGCAAAGTCGGCCACTACGTTGTCCGGATCGGCTACGGCGCGGACCTCGCCGAGCGAACGCTCGACGCCGTCGCTGCCGCGCTCGATCGCCACCAGCGCCATCTCGCGGTCGTAGTCGATCTGGGTGAAGCGCGCGAGTTGGGAACGCGGCAGGTTGCGCATCGTGCCGAAGAAGCGCATGCGCGAATCCTCGGGCTCAAGCGAGCACAGGAGATCGTTGAGGGTGGTCTCATCCTCCGGGCGAATGGGCCGGATCAACAGCTGGCGCCCCCGCCAATCCACTCGCTGCTCCAGCTCTTTCGGATAGGGGCGGATCGCAAAGCGGCGGAAGCCGAGCTTGCGGCCCCTCTTCTCGACACGGATGCGGACGTCCAGTGCAAGCAGTCCCGAGGTCTCGACGTGTACCGGATCGAGCTCCACGGCGGATACCTCGTCGATATCCGTGAGCAGCTGCGACAGGCGCACCAGAGCGCTGCCCACAGCCGACTCCAGCGCCTCGCGCTGGTTCTCCGGCGCGTCCTCGGCAAAACGGCTGCGCAAAAGTAGATCCTGGGCCAGCGCCAGGTTGAGCGGCGGCAATGCGGCGACCAGGCTGCCCTCACGGGCTCCTGCGGCCGATGCCGGACCGAGGAAGATCACCGGGCCGAACACCGGGTCGTCGGCAACGCCGAGACGCAGCGCGGCCGTACCGCTGCGCGCGGCGCTGGGGCGCAGCCGGTAGCCGCTGACGCGGTTGGCCGGGCGCTGCGTACGCGCACTGTTGCGCAGGCCGCGTGCGGCAATGCGGATATCCGCCGGCGAGCGCAGCCCCCCCGCCACCGGTCCCTGCTCGACCGTGTTGGCAAGCACTAGAGTGATATCCACCGGATAGCCGATTTCGTCGGCGCTGCAAATCGCTGCATCGATGCTGCCCGCCAGCGGATATTCGGCGGCGTCGATGCCGTATGCCTGCAGCAGGCGCCGCGCCTGGCGCGCCGGCAGCGTGGTTGTTCCGGCATCGATCGCCTCGGCGACAGCACCGCGGGCGGCGGCGATGTCCGCTGTGAAATCCTCGGCTACCGACGGCGGCATCTGCGCCAGCAGTTCACGATTGCGTTCGTAATTCACGATACCGAGAAAAATCGCGATGGCCTTTTCCGGCGAGTCATGACTCAGCACGCCATGCGCCGCTGCAATCTGTTGTGCCTCGAGCATCGAGCTGCCGCCGACCCAGCAAGTGAACACGTTGCGTTCGGTATGTTGCTGGGCCACTTCGCAGATTGCCTTGGCGACCTCGGCGCTCGGCGCGAAAGGGGACGGCGAATAGACGGTCAGCACCGCGTCCGTTGCGCGGTCCGCGAGCACCGCGGCGAGAGTGGCGGCCCAGTTCGCCGGCGTGATGTCCGCTGGTAGCGCAAGCGGATTACTCAGCGGCGCGCCAGTCCGCAACAACTCGTCGAGATGCTTCACGGTACCCTCGGATAGCGTTGCCAGGCGGCCACCCGAGTGCAGCAATGCGTTGGCGGCAATGCGCCCGAGGCCGTGACCGTTGGCCAGAATGCTGAGGTGCTCGCCACGCATCGGATGCACGCGCGCCATCGCCTCGGCGGCGTCGAATAGCTCGTCCAGAGTTTCGATGCGGACCCAGCCGGCACGGCGCAGGGCCGCCGCGTAGACCTCGTCGGTGGTGAATGGCCGATTGACCGGGCGCGTGGCGTCTGTGCGCTCGCCGCGGATGGCGACGACCGGCTTGTTGCGCGCCGCCGCGCGCGCCGCCGACATGAACTTGCGTCCGGCAGAGACGACATCGAACTGGACCAGGATGGCCTCGGTGTCCGCGTCGGCCGCCAGCCAGTCGAGCACGTCGGCGAGGTCAACGTCGACGCTGGCGCCCAGGTGCAGCACCGCCGAAAGTCCGATCCCCTTACTGCAGGCGCGATCGAGTACTGCCGCTGCGACTGCCGCCGACTGCGCGACCAGCGCGATCTTGCCGGGCGTCGCGGTGCCGGCGGCGACGCTGGCGTTGAGACCGCTGGCCGGAACCACCAGACCACCGCTGCCCGGTCCGAGCACGCGCATCAGGTGCGGCCGCGCCGCATCGAGGATGGCCTTGCGTACTTCCAATACCTGGCTGCTGTTCATTCGGGTCCGCATCGACGGCCCGACGATCACGGCGCGCGTACCTCGGGCACCGAGTTGGGTGATGATCTGCGGCACATCGCCCAGCGCGGCGCAGATGATCGCCAGATCGGGGGCTACTTCAAGTTCGTCGATATGGATGTGGGCAGGGATGCCGAACAAGGAATGCTTCTTGACCGCAACAGGAATGACCGCGCCGGAAAATCCTCCGGCGGCGAGGTTGCGCAGTACGACCTCGGCATAGCGGTTCCGTGCGTCGAGAGCAGCCACAACCGCGACCGACTTTGGATGAAAGAGGAATTCGAGATTGCGGACAGTCATTTTTATTATGTCCCCGGCGGGATGCGGGAGACGGTATCCCAGTGATGTTTGACCGCGGATGCGGTTTCCCGGTTGCGTTCCTTCGCGCCGCTGCAACGCAGGATGCTGGCAATTGTGCCATAGCAGCCGCATGTTCTTGCGTTGGTCGGAAACAGTCGGATGGCGTTTGTCGCGGCGTCATGTCAGCGTGGGGTACCATGCTTGCTGTAATCGGGCCTTATGGAGAAAGCTATGCGGGCAGTGGCATACGACAGTTTCGGCGATGCATCGGTTCTGGCGGTGAGAGAGTTCCCGGTACCCCGGCCCGGGCGCGGCGAAGTTCAGGTTCGCGTCACCATGGCCAGTCTGAATCCGGTTGATTTCAAGCTGCGCAGCGGCATGTTGCGCCTGGTCGGGCGCCCCAGGCGTCCGGCGATCACAGGCAAGGATTTCGCCGGCGTGATCACGGCACTCGGCGCGAATGTGCAGGGCTACACAGTCGGGCAGCGGGTCTTTGGTTCGGTCGATCCGATGGGCGGGCAGGGTTCATGCGCGCAGTTTGTCGCCCTCGCAGCCGATCTGATCGCCGCGATTCCTGACGCCGTGGGCGACGAGGTGGCTGCCTGTCTGCCGGTGGCCGCAGGAACCGCACTTCAGTCACTGGCGGATATCGCAAATCTCGCGAAAGGCCAGTCGCTCCTGGTCACCGGAGCCTCAGGTGCCGTCGGTTCCGCTGCGGTCCAGATCGCCCGCTCGATGGGTGCGCACGTCACGGGTGTATGCGGCACTGCCAACATCGATTACGTGCGGTCGATCGGCGCCGAGCGGGTAATCGACTACAAGGCCGAAGACTGGGCGAAGATCGATCAGCAGTTCGACGTGATCCTCGATGCAGCCGCTGCCGCATCGTTTTCAATCGCCAGGCCACGGCTCCTGCCCGCCGGGACCTACATCAACACCATGCCCCGGCCGGAGCTGTTCTGGGCCGCGGGGGTGGCGCGGTTGAGCTCGCGGCAGCGCTGCGTACCCTTCCTGCTCAAGACTACTGGCGCACTGTTGCGTCGATTGGCCCGACTCGCTGCTGACGGCGTCGTCGTCCCGTATATTCACGAGATAGTCGATCTGGCGCAGGTGGCCGCCGCCCAGCGGCAGATGCAGGAAGGCAGAACGCACGGCAAGGTTTGCGTGCGGGTAGATCACTGAGGCACGGCTCCTTCAAGCCGCCGGTGATCTATTTCTTCAGCGAGTCGCGAATCTCGCGCAGCAGCAGCACGTCCTCGGCTGGAGCTGCGGGCGGTGCGGGTGGCGCGCCCTTCTTCAGCCGGTTGATCTGCCTGACCATGATGAAGATGATGAACGCCAGGATGACGAAGTTGATCGCCACCGTGATGAAGTTGCCGTAGGCGAACAGCGGTACGCCGGCCTTGGTCAGAGCGTCGTAGGTCATGGCGCCCTTGTAATCCGCCGGCGGATTCGCCAGCATGATGAAGAAGCTGGAGAAGTCCAGTCCGCCGAAGATCTTGCCGATCACCGGCATGATCAGGTCTTTGACGATCGAGTCGACGATCTTGCCGAACGCCGCACCGATGATGACGCCGACCGCCAGGTCGACGACATTGCCCTTCATCGCGAATTCCTTGAACTCACTCGCAAAACTCATGGCTATTTCTCCTTGTAAGGGTGCGCCAACTCGAATGGGTAAGACATGATCAGGCGTCGCCACCAACAAAAGGATTGCTGCGGCGCTCTTCGCCGAAGGTGGACATCGGTCCGTGGCCGGAAATGAACTTGACATCGTCGCCCAGCGGCCAGAGTTTGTGGTGGATCGAGTCGATTAGCGCATGGTAATCGCCGCGCGGGAAATCGGTGCGGCCGATGGAGCCGGCAAACAGCACATCGCCGGTGATGGCGAGTTTGGACGGAGCGTGGAAAAACACCACATGCCCCGGCGTGTGGCCGGGCGTGTGCAGCACTTGCAGAGTTTCGTTGCCGACGCTGACCGTGTCGCCATCATCGAGCCAGCGATCCGGCGTGAAGGCCTGTGCCAGCGGGAACCCGAAGGCCCGGCTTTGCGCCACCAGCTGGTCGATCCAGAAGCTCTCTTCGCGTTGCGGGCCCTCGATCGGCACACCCAGGCGCGTCGCCAGTTCGCCGGCGGCGCCGGCATGATCGATGTGGCCGTGGGTGAGCAGGATCTTCTCGATCGTCACGCCCAGCTTGGCCGCGGCCGCCAGCAGCTTCTCGCTATCGCCGCCGGGATCGACCAATGCGCCTTTCATGGTTTCCGTGCACCAGAGCAGGGTGCAGTTCTGTTCGAAGGGCGTTACCGGAATGACACGATATTCCATGCAAATACTCCTAATCGGCGAGCCCGCGCCGGTAGTGGATGGCTTCGGCAACATGCGCTGAATTGATCTGCTTGATGCCGGCCAGATCGGCGATGCTGCGGGCCACTTTCAGGATGCGATGATAAGCCCGGGCGGTGAGCGACAGGGCTGCCATGGCCTGCTTGAGCAGTTGCGCACCAGCTTCGTCAGGGCGTGCGTGCAGGTTGATTTCGTCGGGGCTGAGCCGCGCATTGGGTTTGCCCTGGCGTTCGATTTGCACGGCACGCGCCGCGGTGACGCGGGCCCGCACGGTCGCCGATGATTCGCCATCGCCACGGGCGGAAAGATCGGCTTCTGCAACTGCCGGCACATCGAGCATCAGGTCGATGCGGTCGAGCAACGGGCCGGAGAGCTTGCCGCGGTAGCGCGCGACCTGGTCCGGCGTGCAGCGGCACTTGCCGGCCGCATGGCCGAGCCAGCCGCAGGGGCAGGGGTTCATCGCCGCCACCAGCTGAAAGCGCGCCGGGAACTCGGCGCGGCGCGCGGCGCGAGCGATGTTGATCTGCCCGGTTTCCAGCGGTTCGCGCAGCGCTTCGAGCACGCCGCGCTGAAACTCGGGCAACTCGTCGAGGAACAGCGTGCCGTTATGCGCCAGGGAAATCTCGCCCGGACGCGGCGTGCCGCCGCCGCCGACCAATGCCGCCTGGGAGGCCGAGTGATGCGGGGCGCGAAACGGGCGCTGGTTCCAGTGCGCCAGTTTGAAACTGCCCGCCAGCGAATGCACGGCGGCGCTTTCCAGTGCTTCCGCTGCCGTCATGGGTGGCAACAGTCCCGGCAGACGCTGCGCCAGCATCGATTTGCCGGCCCCCGGCGGGCCGCTCATCAGCAGGCTGTGTCCTCCGGCGGCGGCCACTTCAAGTGCGCGCTTGGCCTGCGCCTGGCCTTTGACTTCGGCCAGATCCGGATAGCAGGCAAGAGTCGGCGCTGGCGACACGGCGAAGGGCGCGAGCAGTTCGCGGCCGGTCAGGTGGGCGCAGACCTGCAGCAGATTCTTCGCCGGCAGGATGCTGATGCCTTCGATCAGCGCGGCTTCGGGTGCGCTTTCGAGGGGCAGGACGAAGGCGCGCGCCGTGCTGTGCCGTGGCCCGGCTTCGTGGCGGATCGCCGCGCACATCGCCAGGGTGCCGCGCACCGCGCGCAATTCGCCGGAGAGGGCCAGTTCGCCAACGAATTCGTGGCCATCCAAATTGTTGGCCTTGATCTGGCCGGAGGCGATCAGGATGCCCAGTGCAATCGGCAGGTCGATGCGGCCGGACTCCTTGGGCAAGTCGGCCGGCGCCAGATTGACGGTGATGCGTCGCTGCGGAAATTCGAAGCGGCAATTCTGGATCGCGGCGCGCACCCGGTCGCGGGCTTCCTTGACTTCAGTGTCGGGCAAGCCGACCAGCGTGAATGACGGCAGCCCCGCGGCAAGATGCACTTCGACGGTCACTTCCGGGGCCGCGAGGCCCGCCAGCGCCCGCGAGCGGAGAACGGCGAGCGACATCGAGGCCTTAGGCCTGGCCGGGTTCTGGCTTGATGGTTTGGCTTCGGGCCTCCAGTTCGCTGACGCGCGCTTCAAGTGCGACAAATTTCTCGCGTGTGCGGGTCAGAACTTCACGCTGTACGTCGAACTCTTCGCGCGTCACCAGATCGAGTTTGGCAAACACGCTGGAGAGCACCGCGCGCATTTGCTTTTCGATGTCGCCGGCCGGTGTCGCCGCTAATAGGGAGGAGACTCGGGCGGACATTTCGTCGAGCAATTTTGGATTGAGCATGGTTGGATTCCTGCTATGACAAAGAAAGTCTAGCACAGCGCAGGAGCCGACCGCCGCTACCGCACCGCGATGGTGCAACGTGCCCATGTTTAGTGCCCGGCATGGTACCAAGCTTTCGGCTCTCGGTCGATTGCCCAAATCAAACAATTGATTTAGCGAGACTAATTTATGTGGCACGGTCTCTGCATAAGGGACGCTGTACTTTTTCATTCTTCCATGGAGCCTCATCATGCGCAAATCCCTAGTAATCGTTGCCGTGGCCGGAGCATTTTGTTTTCCTGCCCTTTCAATCGCGGCCGATGCCGCGCCCGCCAGTCCGCATACTTTCACCGGGAATATCGGGCTGGTGAGCAATTACGTGTTTCGCGGTCTAACACAAACTAATGACAAACCCGCCATACAGGGAGGCTTCGATTATTCCCATGCGTCCGGGTTCTATGCCGGCACGTCGTTGTCGAACATCTCCTGGTACACCGACCAGAACTCTGGCGTCAAGAGTGCGCCGCAGGCGCTGTCCGCGCCGACCGCCGTCCAAAACACGCCTCCGTTCCAGACGGGTTACGTAACCGGCAAGTCAAATCAGGCCAGCCTCGAATGGGACTTCTACGGCGGCTACAAGAACAGCTTCGCCGGCGGCGACTGGAACTACGACGTCGGCGTGCTGCGCTACCAGTATCCGGGCACCTACGAAAACATCGGCGCCTACCGCAACCCGAGCACCACGGAAATCTACGGGGCCCTCGGCTACAAGTGGGTGACGCTCAAGTACTCGAAGGCCATCAGTCCCTACACTTTCGGCGTCAACGAATCGAAGGGTGCGAGCTACATCGACCTGTCGGCGACCGTGCCATTGAGCGAAGGACTCAACCTGCTCGCCCACGTCGGTCATCAGCGCTACCCGGGCAACGCGAACCTCGGCTACTTCACTACAGCCGGGGCGCTCGGCGCCAACAACAGCCTGTTCAGCTACACCGACTACAGGCTCGGCGTCACGAAGGACTACGCGGGTTTTACCTTCGGTCTCGCCTATACCTATGCAAATACGAAACATACCGCGCAGGACAACGACACGACGGTCTACATGAACGCCTTCGGCAAGAACATCGGCAGAAGCCAGGCCGTCCTGTCAGTCACAAAAACTTTTTGAGCGTCGCGGCCTGCCCGACCGGCGGACCGATCCGCAACAACATCGAAGCTTCTCCATTTCATAAAGGAAACAGCCATGAAACTCGTCACCGCCATAATCAAGCCGTTCAAGCTTGACGAGGTACGCGAGGCTCTTGCCGCCGTCGGCGTGCAGGGGATCACCGTCACCGAGGTCAAGGGGTTCGGCCGCCAGAAAGGTCACACCGAGCTCTACCGCGGCGCCGAATACGTCGTCGATTTCCTGCCCAAGGTCAAGGTCGAAGCCGCCATTCGCGACGACCTTGTCGAACAGGTCATCGAGACCATCGAAAAAGCGGCCAGCACCGGCAAGATCGGCGACGGCAAGATTTTCGTCTTCGACGTCGAACAAGTCATCCGCATCCGCACCGGCGAAACCGGTGAGGAAGCCCTCTGAGCTTACGGGAGATCTGACATGAAGAAATATCTTGCCATCCTGCTGACGGCGCTGACCGTCGGCATCGCCGGCGGCGCATCGAGCGCCTGGGCCGACGACAAGCCTGTTGCCGCGGCTCCCGCCGTGACGGCGCCCGCTGCCGCCGCACCCGCTGCCGCCGCACCCGCTGCTGCTCCGGCTGCCGCGGCTCCCGCTGCGGCGCCAACCCCGGTG
>JANXRC010000020.1 GCA_025353195.1 Rhodocyclaceae bacterium | reverse complement strand
ACGCTATGCGAAATCGAAGCCAGCACCCGTGCCCTGCTCACCGCCGAGCGCGCCGCGCTGAATTTCCTGCAACTGCTGTCCGCCACGGCAACGGCAACCCGCCTTTATGTCGATGCCATCGCCGGCACCGGCGCGCGCATCGTCGACACGCGCAAGACACTGCCCGGTCTGCGCCTGGCGCAAAAATATGCGGTCACCTGTGGCGGCGGCGGCAACCACCGTCTCGGCCTCTATGACGGCATCCTGATCAAGGAAAACCACATCATGGCGGCTGGCGGCGTTACGGCAGCACTGGAACAGGCGCGTGCAATCGGCCGCGACGATGTCTTCGTCCAGATTGAAGTCGAAACCCTGGAACAACTTGCCGAGGCGCTCGACGCCAACGCCGGCATGATCCTGCTTGACAACATGGACCTGGAACAGATGCGTCAGGCCGTGGGCCTCACCGCGGGGCGCGCCGAACTCGAAGCCTCCGGCGGCGTCAGCCTGGAAACCGTGCGCGCCATCGCCGAAACCGGCGTCAACCGCATTTCCGTAGGCAGCATGACCAAGAATGTGCGCGCCGTCGATCTCTCGCTGCGGCACAGCGAAGGCTGATCTGCTAAAATTCGCGCCCTGCTGATGCGGCAGTGATCAGTACGTATCTGCGGAGAGGTGGATGAGCGGTTTAAGTCGCACGCCTGGAAAGCGTGTTTAGGATAATATCCTAACGAGGGTTCGAATCCCTCCCTCTCCGCCATGAAGCCTGTAGCCAAACGCCCTGCGGGGCGTTTTTCATTTGTGCCCGGCGATACGCATCCCCGCAATTCACACCGGACGGACGGATTACTCGGTAACCTCGAGCCACAGGCATTCGCCGTTCTTGCGCTTCATGTTCAGGTTAGTGCTGTGCGGCCTCGGGCGTTAACCGAAATATCGGTCCAACCCTGCAAG
The DNA here is from genome assembly GCA_025353195.1 of Rhodocyclaceae bacterium. Classification (GTDB taxonomy): domain Bacteria; phylum Pseudomonadota; class Gammaproteobacteria; order Burkholderiales; family Rhodocyclaceae; genus Sulfuritalea. The sequence goes on along the minus strand of JANXRC010000020.1, from coordinate 1,684 downwards.
ATCCCGGCAATGTTCCAGTCGGTTTCGCCATGCCGCGCGACGCAGATTTGCGCTGAAGCGGACACGGATGCCTAAAAGTACCAGCGGGTGACCATCTCCGCCACGCAGGCGGGCTTGTCGCCGCCCTCGATCTCGATCACGGCCTGCCACACCAGTTGTACCCCGCCAGGAATGTCTTCCGCCGCGCCAAGGACAAACCTCGCGCGGACGCGGCTACCGACTTTCACCGGCGCAGCAAATCGCACGCGATTTAATCCGTAGTTCACGGCAAGCTTGATGCCCGCAACATCGATGCACTCCTGCGCGAACTTGGCCAGCAGGGACAAGGTCAGATAACCATGAACAATCGGTCCGCCAAAAGGCGATTCGCGCTGCGCCCGCTCGACATCGACGTGAATCCACTGCCGGTCGCCGGTAACCTCGGCGAAGGCATTCACCCGTTCTTGTTCGATCAGCATCCAATCACTGACACCTATCTCCTGCCCTACTCTGGCTTTGGCATCTGCGATGCCGGCAAATTGTGTCGCTTTCATGAGCCCCTCTATGCACCAGTTTCAGTCACCTGCATTTCTATGGTCCGCCCGGCGGGATTCGAACCCACTACCCCCGGCTTAGAAGGCCGGTGCTCTATCCAGATGAGCTACGGGCGGATGCACTGCGCAACAGAACCACTTTCCATCATGATGACGGAATTTCGTGCGCTCAACACCGCGATCAAATGCCTTGCATTGCCGCAGGGGACAAGTTTACAAGGAAACCGGAACAACGGACGTCAATCGAATGGCGGGCCACGAATATCGGCCAAGCATCGGCGAAGTGCGGCACAACCGCTTTCAGCGTAGCATAATTGCACTTGTCACCGCCTGATACCGGCTCATTCCCATGGCAACAGAACCCACATACTGCTATCACTGTCGCATGCATCACCCGAGAGACGAAATGAGGCTGATCGTTACCAAGACCGGCAAGCGCTGGCGCTGCATACGCAGCATTGAAGCCACCCAGCAAGGCGCGGCGGCACGCGAGGCCTATGGTCGCCAGGTGTCCGAGATCAACAAGGCGGAATCGAAAAGTCGGGCACAGCGGATGAACAACCTCCTTCAGGAAAAATAGGCTGCATGAAACCTGCCGCCACAGGCAAACTCGACCGGATCGTCGCCGATGCCCGCCGCGCGGCAGAGACCCGCGATCAAGGCTATCGCGAGCAAGCACTGAAGATCTACCCTTGGATATGCGGCCGTTGCGCCCGCGAATTCACGCGCGCCAACCTGCGCGAACTGACTGTGCATCACCGCGATCATAACCACGCCAACAACCCCCTCAATGGCAGCAATTGGGAACTGCTGTGCCTCTATTGCCACGACAACGAGCATCAACGACAACTGGAAGCGGCGGGCAGCGACTCAGGTGCTGCAGCTGGCGGAGCGACGGCCACTCACTCGCCCTTTGCCAATCTCAAGGCGCTGCTGGGAGACGGAAACTAAGCCCGCAAAGCCGGCCGAATCATTCGGCACCAGGCGACGACTCGTAATCGGCTCGGTAGTACGGCAAAAGATGGACCAAAAAAAGGTTCCAGTCTTTCGACTGAAACCCGTGGAACTATCTGGTCGGGGTGGAGGGATTCGAACTCTCGACATCTTGCTCCCAAAGCAAGCGCGCTACCGGGCTGCGCCACACCCCGAAC
>JANXRC010000213.1 GCA_025353195.1 Rhodocyclaceae bacterium | reverse complement strand
GCGGCCGTGGCGCTGGTGCCAGCGGATCAGCCGCTCAGCAAAATCCTTCACCCCCTCATTTACCTGTCACCGGCTGCACCAGCGACGCCGCCAGTTTCGCCCGCTGCCGCGCCTCGTCGGTCGTGTCGGCATTGGCCACGGCCACGCCCATGCGGCGCTTGACGAAACTCTCGGGCTTGCCGAAGAGGCGCAGGTCTGATTCAGGCACCTGCAGGGCCTCGGCCACGCCTTCGAAGGCGACGCCCTTTTCCGCCAATCCGCCGTAGATCACCGCCGAGGCGCCGGGGCGGCGCAGCGAGGTATCGACCGGCAGGCCGAGGATGGCGCGGGCATGCAGTTCGAATTCGGACAGGCGCTGCGTCGCCAGCGTCACCAGGCCGGTATCGTGCGGACGCGGGCTGACTTCGGAGAACCACACATGGTCGCCCTTGACGAACAGCTCGACGCCGAAGATGCCGCGTCCGCCGAGGTTGCCGGTGATGGCGCGGGCGATGTCGCGCGACTTTTGCAAGGCGTCCGGCGTCATTGCCATCGGCTGCCAGGATTCGACATAGTCGCCCTTTACCTGGACATGGCCGATCGGCTCGCAGAAGAAGGTTTCCACCTCGCCACCGGCACCGACCGCGCGTACCGTGAGCGGGGTGATCTCGTAGTCGAAGTCGATGAAGCCCTCGACGATGACGCGTCCCGGTTTTGCCAAATGAGCGACACGGCCGCCGGCCTGCGCATAGTCCCACGCGGCCTGCACGTCGGCCTGGCTTTTCAGCAGCGACTGGCCCTTGCCCGAGGACGACATGACCGGCTTCACTACGCAGGGGAATCCGATGGTGTCGATGGCCGCCTGCAGTTCGGCCAGGGAATCGGCGAAGCGGTAGGGCGAAGTGGGCAGGCCGAGTTCTTCCGCGGCGAGCCGGCGTATCCCTTCGCGATTCATGGTCAATTGCGCGGCGCGGGCGGTCGGGATGAATTCGGGAAAATGCCCGGCCACGCCGTTGCGCTCGATCTCGACCAGCGTGGCGGTGGCGATGGCTTCGATCTCGGGCACCACCAGATGCGGCTTTTCCTTCTCGATCAGCGCGCGCAGGGCGGCGCCGTCGGTCATGGTGACGACATGGCTGCGATGCGCCACCTGCATGCCCGGCGCATCGGCATAGCGATCGACACCGATCACTTCGCAACCCAGCCGTTGCAATGCGATAATGACCTCCTTGCCCAGTTCGCCACAGCCCAGAAGCATCACTCGCGTGGCGGACGGAGACAGTGGAGTGCCGATACGTTTGTTGATGCCCATCAGGTGCTCCCGATAACGATAAGTAAGTTCCCGGATTTTAGAGCCTCTTGACGACCCGCCCCAATGAACCAGTCGTATCAGCACCTTCTTGACCTGCGCCGCCTGCGCGATGCACTGGGCGATTTCGCCACCGGCGTGACCGTGGTCACCACGCGCGGGTCCGACGGCACGCCTACCGGCGTCACCATCAATTCCTTCGCCTCGGTTTCGCTCGAGCCGCCGCTGGTGCTGTGGAGCCTCGGCCTGCAGTCGCCTTCGCTGGCGGCGTTCGAGTCGTGCAGCCACTACGCGGTCAACGTGCTCGCCGCCGACCAGATCGAATTCGCGCAACGTTTTTCGCAGACGCAGAGCGACAGGTTTGCCGGCATCGATCTGGAAGTCGGCGCTGGCGGTACGCCGATTCTGCCGGGTTGCTGCGCCCGCTTCGAGTGCCGCAACGAGATGCGCTATCCCGGCGGCGATCACGTCATTCTCGTCGGCTATGTGGAGAGCTTCCATCGCGACGAGAAGCCGCCCCTGATTTTCCACGGCGGGCGCTATCGCATCCTGCCCTGACGTCGACCCGCGGAGTGGAATTGCCTGCCCGCGAAGCGCAAGCCCAGGCATGCAAAGCCCCGACCTGCAAGGCTCGCGCGTGAACTCGTGACTGCGCCTCCATCCTCCTCCCGCGCCGGCTGGATCGCGGTCACCGCCACCATCTGCATCTGGACCGGCTTCATTCTTGTTTCGCGTGCCGGCGGCAAAGGCATGCTGACCGGCTGGGATGTCGCCGCGCTGCGCTTCGGCGTCGGCGCCCTGATCGCCGTTTGCTTCCTGCCGCGCGTGACCCTGCCGCCGCTCAAGGTGGTTGCGCTGTTTTCGCTGTTCGGCGGCATCGGCTACGCGGTCACCGTATATTCCGCCTTCCGCATGGCGCCGGCGGCCCACGCTGCGGTGCTGATGCCGGGTGCGCTGCCCTTCTCGACCGCGGTCATCGCCTGGCTGTGGCTCAAGCAGGCGCCGTCGCGGGCGCAACGCATTGCACTGGGGCTGGTCTTCGCCGGCATCGTGCTGACCGCGGCCGACACGCTCTGGCACGGCACACAGATTACCGGCATGCAGATGGTCGGCGACGCCTTGTTCCTCTGCGGCTCATCGGCCTGGGCTACCTTCACCCTGCTGCTGCGGCGCCATCCGGTTTCGCCGCTGACGGCGACGGTTACCACCACGCTGGGCAGCGCGGTGGTCTATCTGCCGCTCTGGTGGCTGTTCCTGCCCAGCACCATGGCCCGGGCGCCGGCCGCCGAAATCCTGATGCAGGCGGTGTATCAGGGCGTGCTGGTGGTGTTTGTCGCCATGCTGTTGTACACGCTGGCGGTGCGCCACCTCGGCCCGCAGACCGTGGCCCTGCTGATGGCGGTGGTGCCCGGCCTCTCGGCGCTGGCGGCGGTGCCGCTGCTTGGCGAGCCGCTGTCGATGCTGGCGCGGGCCGGGCTGGCAGCGGTGACCGCCGGGGCGGTGCTAGGGGCGCGGCAAGGTCCCAGAACCCGTTAAAGGGCCGCGAGCGGGCGTCCACCGCGTAGAATGTTTCAGCGACAAGACACCCCGCCGGGTCTGCGCGAAACGGCTACACTCCTGTCATGGCGTTGTTGCTCCTCGCTCGCGAACCCGCCCTTCCTCGCCACTCGTCTGAACGCTCGGCACGACGACCATGAATCCGATGATTCGACGTTTCAAGAAACCCGCGCTGATCGGCGCCGGCGTGATCTGTGCCGTCCTGGTGTTTGTCTGGCTGGCACTGCCCTGGATCGTTCAGTCGCAGGCTGAAAAGTTCATCGCGGCGAAAACCGGCCATCGACTGAGCATGGCGCGCCCCGAGATCAATCCGCTGGCCTTGAGCGTGCGGCTGCGCGGCTTGAGTCTCATCGACCCGGCCGGCGCCTCGCTGCTGGCCGTTGACGAACTTTTTGTCGATCTGTCGGCGGCAAGCCTGATACAGCGAGCACTGGTGTTCGATGCGATCAGCGTCGACGGCCTCAACGGCAGCCTGATCCAGCACAAGGAAGGCGGCCTCAACTGGAGCCCCCTGCTCGATGCGCTGCAGAGCAAGGAGCCGCAGCCCGAGTCGAAAGGCTTGCCGCGCCTCGACATCCGGCACTTGCGGGTGAGCGGCGCGAAAATGGAGTACACGGACCAGCGGGTGACGCCGGCCTTTGTCACCCGCGTCGAGCCGCTCGACCTCGAACTCACCGACGTATCTACGCTGCCCGATGACGCCGGCAAGTTCCGGCTGACCGCAAAAACTCTGATCGGCGCACAGCTGGCGTGGGAGGGCGACGTCACCCTCAATCCGATCGCCAGCAAGGGCCACATCGCCCTCAGCGACATCGATCTCGGGCGCCTGGCGCCGCTGTTGCAGGACAAGCTGCCAATTGCGCCGCCCTCCGGCATCGCTGCTCTCACTACCGATTACCGGCTGGTCCAGACCGGCGGCACGCTGAGCCTGAGCCTCGAACAGATGGACCTCGCCGTTTCCGCCTTGCGGCTGCAAAAAGCGGCGGGCGAATTGGCGCCGCAGCTTGCCAGCGACCGCGTCGAGATCAAGGACGGGCGCTTCGATCTGGGCACGCAGCAGCTGGCGCTCGGCACCATCCGCTGGCAGGGCAATCGCGTCGAGACGGCGATGGGAAAGACGCCACGGGTGCCGCTAGTAAAGCTCGATGACATTGCATTGACCGATGCCCGGGTCGACCTGGCGCAGCGCAAGGCAACGCTGGCGGCGTTGACCATACAAGGCGGCGCCATCAGCGTCAGACGCGATCCGCAGGGGAAGATCGATCTGCTCGGCGTGATCGACAGCCTGAGCGAAAAGTCCACGCCGAAAACTCCGGGCGCCACCAAGCCGGCGCCGCAGCGCGCGCAACCGGAGCCGACGGCCGCACCGCAGCTGCCGTGGCGCTTTCGCGTCGAGCATGTCACGCTGGCCGGCGTTGGCGCGGTTGTGCGCGACGAAACCGTTTCGCCGGCAGCGGAGCTGATGTTCGACAACATTGCCGTTGCGGTCGATGGTGTCAGCGAAGATCCCAAGGCGGCGCTGCCGATCAGGGCCAGCCTGGATGCGCGCAGCGGCGGCCGGCTGGAAATCGCCGGCAAGCTGACGCCGGCCGATGCCGCGGCCGACGTGCAACTGAAGCTGAGCAATCTCGTGCTGAAACCTGCGCAGCCCTATGTGTCCAAAGTCGCTGCGCTGGATCTTGCCGGCGGCCAGATCTCGGCGGTCGGGCGCGTGACGCGTGACGCCAAATCCAGCGGCTATCGCGGCAGCCTCGCGGTGAGCGACCTGCGCCTCAACGAAGCCGGAACCAAGGAAGTGTTCCTCGCCTGGAAATCGCTTTCCAGCAGCGATCTCGTGCTGAGTCCGAACCGGCTCGAGATGGCTTTGCTTTCGCTCGACGGGCTCGATACCAAGCTGATCATCGACAAGGACAAGTCGACCAATCTCAAGCGCGTGCTGCGCAGTAAAGACGCCGCCGTGGCGCCAGCGCCGACTCTTCCTGCGCCGCCTGCGGCACAAGCCGCAGCACCCGCTGTCGACAAGGCCCCCGCCAAGCCGGAAGCGCCGGGCTTCCTGGTCAATATCGACCGCCTGCGCTTTCGCAGCGGTGCGATGTTCTTTGCCGACAACTCGCTGGTCTTTCCCTTCGGTACCCGCATCCACAATTTGCGCGGATCGATCGTCGGGCTGTCGTCGAAACCCGGTGCGCCGGGCCAGGTGGAACTCGACGGCCAGGTCGACGAGTTCGGCCTTGCTCGCGCGGTGGGTCAGGTGGATTTCTTCAAGCCCACGGAGTTCATGGACCTCAAGGTGGTGTTCCGCAATGTAGAGATGACGCATCTGACGCCTTATTCCGCCACCTTTGCCGGGCGCAAGATCAACTCCGGCAAACTGTCGCTGGACCTCGAATACAAGATCAACAAGCGCCAGCTGCAGGGAGAAAACCGGATCGTCATCGACCGCCTCGAGCTCGGCGATCGCGTCGACAGTGCCATGGCGAAGGACCTGCCGCTGGATCTGGCGATTGCCATCCTGACTGATTCCGATGGCCGCATCGATCTCGGCCTGCCGATTTCCGGCAGCCTTGACGACCCGCAGTTCAGCTATGGCCAGATCATCTGGAAGGCGATCACCAACGTGCTGACCAAGATCGTCACCGCGCCGTTCCGCGCCCTGGGTGCGCTGTTCGGCGGCGGTGAACAGATCGACAACATTGGTTTCGAAGCCGGCGCAACCCACCTGACTCCGCCCGAACGCGAGAAGCTGGTGCGCCTCGCCAGCGTGCTGAACAAGCGCCCGGGACTGGCGCTCAGCGTGCATGGCACCTGGGCCGAAGCGGATCGCGTCGCCTTGCAGGATCTGCAACTGCGCCGCACCGTCGCCGAAAGGAGCGGCCAGGTGGTCGGCGCGAAAGAGGATCCGGGCCCGCTGTCGACGCGTGCGCCCAAGGTCCAATCGGCGCTGGAAAACCTGTTCTCCGACCGCTTCGGCAGCGCCGAACTGGCGGCGCTCAAGGAGGGCTACCGCAATGCCAATCCCGGCCAGCTGGAGGAAAGCCTGACCGGCAGGATGATGTCACGCCTCTCCGGGCTGATGCGCGAGAAGCGCAGCCTCAGCGAAGCCGAGGTGGGCCAGCTCAAGGGCGCGGATTTCCACGCGGTGCTGTTCGATCGGCTGCGCGCCAAGGAAGCGGTGAAGGACGATGCGCTGCAGGCGCTCGCCGTCAGGCGCGCCGACTATGCGCTGGAGACACTGAAGGCCGCAGGTGCGCCCGAAGCCCGCATCCGGCAGGGGACCGCGGAAAAGAGCGAGCCGGAGCAGCGTGACGTCTTGCTCAAGCTCGAACTCGGCAAGGCCGGCGGCTGATGCAGACTGAGCGATTTATGTTCGCAAACTAATTATTAACCGAGAGGGAGAATTTGCCATGGGACTGTTGGCCTGGTCGAAGAGCATCATGAATGGGGACGACAACGCGCTCTTGCCGACGTCGGAAGCCGCGATAGCGGAAGACAAGGGAACGCAGCTGGCGGGTCTGGATTTCATGTCGGCGGTTGACGCCCACATGAAATGGAAGATCCAGCTGGAAGGCTGCATCAACGGTACCAGTTCGACGCAATGGCACGTCGACGAGGTCTCCCGCGACGATCAATGTCCCCTGGGCAGGTGGATCCACGACAAGGGGGCGGAAATGTTCGGCTTTTCCGAAGCCTTTTCCGACCTGAAGGTCCACCACGCCGAGTTTCATCGCTGTGCCGGCGGCGTGCTGGAGGCGGCGCAGTCAGGCGACAAGGCCGGTGCCCTCAAACTGCTTCACCGCGGCGATTACGTACAGCAGTCGCAATGGATCAAGAAGCTCCTGGCCCGGATGTTCGTCATCGCCTCGGAAGGCGAGGCCATCGACGCCCACCTCAGGTGGAAGGAACGGTTGCGGGACCACATCCGGGGCGTCGGCAAGGAAGATCTCAAGGTCGAGACCGTGTCGCGCGACGATCAATGCACCCTCGGCCAATGGATCAATGGCATCGGCGGCGAGCGTTTCGGCCAGATGCCGGCCTTCGCGATGGTCAGGTCGCGCCACGCCCGGTTTCATCAGTGCGCCGCAGAGGTGCTGACGGTAGCCCAGCAGGACAAGCAAAGAGCCTTGCGCATGCTGGAGGAAGGCTCCTACCGTGACGCCTCCGAACAGGTGGCGGAGGCGATTACTGCCCTCTTCGAGGGGCAGAAGGTTGCAAGCTGACGCATTGGTCAAACGCCGGCTGGTTCGATGGCTACCCTGACTCTGCATCCCGGCAAGGAAAAATCCGTCCTGCGCCGTCACCCCTGGCTGTTCTCCGGCTCAATCGCTCAACTCGATGGCCGGGCACGGCCGGGCGATACGGTCGACGTCGTCTCCTGCGACGGGAGGCCCTTGGCGCGGGCGGCGTGGAGCCCGGCGTCGCAGATTCGCGCCCGGGTCTGGAGTTTCGACCCGGAAGAAACCATCGACCATGCCTTCTTCAAGCGCCGCGTCGCGGCGGCAGTGGCGCGCCGCGCTGCATTGCCGGAACTGGCCGCGCAGCAGGGCTTGCGCCTGATCCACGCCGAATCGGACGGTCTGCCCGGGGTCATCGCGGATCGCTATGGCGATACGGTGGTGGTGCAACTGACCACGGTGGGGGCCGACAAGTGGCGTGCTGCCATCGCCGACTCCTTGCTGAAGGCCATCGGCTGTTCGCGCATCTACGAACGGTCTGATGCGGAGGTGCGCAGCCTCGAAGGCCTGCAACCCGTTACCGGCTGGCTGCTTGGCGAGGCGCCGGGCGATGAACTGGTGATCGAGGAAAACGGGGTCAAGATGGCAGTCGACATCGTCGGCGGCCACAAGACCGGCTTCTATCTTGACCAGCGCGACAACCGCCGCCGCGTCGCCGAACTGGCGCGCGATCGCCGCGTGCTCAACTGTTTCTGCTATACGGCGGGATTCTCGCTGCAGGCGCTGGCGGGCGGCGCGCGCGAGGTGGTGTCGATGGACAGTTCCGGCCCGGCGCTGGCGACGGGGCAACGCAACCTGGCGCTCAATCCGCAGCTCGATGCCGCGCGGGCGATCTGGCTCGAGGCGGACGTGTTTGCCGAGTTGCGCAATCTGCGCGGTGGGGCGAGCTACGATCTGATCGTGCTCGATCCGCCAAAGTTCGCCCACACCGCAGCGCACGCTGAGCGCGCCGCGCGGGCCTACAAGGACATCAATCTGAGCGCTTTGCGCCTGCTGGCACCGGGCGGCCTGCTGATGACCTATTCGTGTTCCGGAGGCGTCACGGCGGAGCTGTTCCAGAAAATAGTCGCCGGCGCCGCGCTCGACGCCGGCCGCACGGCACGCATCGTGCAACGCTTGCAGGGGGCCGCCGATCATCCGGTCGACCTGGCTTTCCCTGAAGGCGACTACCTCAAGGGCTTGCTGCTGCAGGTCGATTGATGCCGCGGATCGCCGGATCACTCCTCCGGAGGCGACTTGAAGCGATGCACGGCAATGCCGACCAGCGCCAGGGCCCACACCACCACGGGGCCTGAGGGCAAATCGAAAATCGTCGAAAGCCCCAGCCCCAGGGCGTAGCCTGCCGCCCCGACGCCATAGGCGGCGAACAGGCGGCCGCGCGGCGAATATCCGCGACAGGCCAGCGCGGGAACGATGAGGCTGGCAAAGACGAGGTACACCCCGACCAGTTGCACCGACGCGGTAACGGCGAAGGCGAACAAGCCATAGAAGCCGAAGCGCCCGATCCGGCTTCCCAGCCAGAACCACACGGCCAGGATGGCCGCGCTGAGAACGGCCACCGCAAGCAATTGCGTGCTGCCGACCCAGAGGATCTGGCCAGACAGCAGTTCCTGCAAATGTTCGCCGCCATGAGGATTATTGGCCACCAGGATCATCCCGCCGCTGGCCGCCAGTGCGAACAGCACGCCGATCAGCGCTTCCTGAATTTCTGGCCAGCGCTTCTCGGTCCAGGTCAGCAGCGCGGCGCCCAGCAGCGCGGCCGACACGGCTACCACCTGGGCCACCCAGCCTTGCGGCTCGAAGCCCACCCGGTCCGCGGCGATGACGCCGAGCGTGGCGATCTGGGCGATGGCCAGGTCGATGAACACGATGCCGCGCGACAGCACCTGAATCCCGAGCGGGACGTGGGTCGACAGCACCAGCAGGCCGGCAAGGAGCGCGGGAAGCAGAATCGAAAGGTTGAAGGCATCGAGATTCATCAGTTCTTCCCCGCCGTCGTTTGTTGTGCCGACAACAGCTTTTGCACCGTGTCGTCGAACAAGCCGAACAAGTCCTTGGCCTGCTCCGAACCGCCGACCGTGAACGGCAGCAGCACCGCCGGAATTTTGGCGCGCTCCGCCAGCCACTCCGAACCGCGGCCGTCCGTGTAGGCGGCGCGGATCACCGCTTTCGCCGGCTGCCTTTGCAGCAGCGCCAGCACCTCGGACAAATGCGCGCCGGTAGGTTCGACGCCGGGCTTCGGTTCGAGTGCGGCGATTTCCTTCAGGCCGAGCCAGTTCTCGAGGTAAACGAAGGCCTTGTGATGCACGACGATGTTCATGCCCTTGAGCGGCGCGGCCATCTTTTCCCAGTTCGCGATGGCCGCCTGCCAGCGCCCGGCGAAGGCCTTGTAGTTGCCCTGGTAATACGCGCCGTTGGCCGGATCGACTGCGGCCAGCCGCTGCGCCAAGCCTGCGGCCACCAGGCCGATGTTGCGCGGATCGGTCTGGATATGCGGATTGCCGCCGGGGTGAACATCGCCCAGGGAGCGATCGACGCTGCTCGGCACTTCGAGCATGCGCACGAATTGCGCCGCCTCGAAGTAGCCCGGCTGCCCGGTCTGGATTTTCGGGTTACCGGCCTGCTGCTGGAGGATCGGCAGCCAGCCGATTTCGAGTTGCGAGCCGGTGCACACCACCAGGTCGGCGTTGCGCGCCTTCACCAGCAGGCTGGGCTTGGCCTGGACGTGGTGCGGGTCCTGGAAGGCGTTGGTGGCGTTGTAGATGCTCACCTTGTCGCCGCCCAGCTCCTGCGCCAGGGCGCCCCACTCGGGCTCGCAGGCGAGGATGTTGAGCGCGGCGCAGGAGGGCAGGGCGCAGGCGCCGAGCGCCAGCGCCAGTAGAGGTTTGATCAATCGCTGCAGCATGGCGGGCTCCTAGAATTTGTGGGCGCCGTGGGCGCCGATACTCATCTGGTATTGCAGGAACAACTGCCTGTCCGTCACGCCCTGGCGCGACTTGTCCTGTGCCAACTGCAGGCGCAGACGGCTGAACTCGCTGGGGTTGTAATCGAACATCAGGGCGTTGCGAGCCGGGGCGTAATCCGGCCGCAACAGTTTGGCGTTGTTGCTGCCGTAGTCGACCGCGCCGCTGTCGAGCCGTTCGCTGCGCAGACCCACGCGCCAATACGGCGCGAACTGGTAAATGCCCTGGACATACCAGCCGGACTGGGTCGCGGCATAGATTCCCGTCGCCGCGCCGTTGTAGGCCAGCTCGCCGTCTTCGCTGCGGCGCAGGTATTCGCCCTGCAGCTTGAAGCTGTTGTTGTTGGCGTTGCCATTGGGCGCCCATTTCCAGATGGCATCGGCGATCCACAGGTGGCTGCTGCCGGTAAAGCTGTTGGTGATCGCCGCGCCCGCCGCATCGACATCGTCCCATTGGCGACCCTGGGGCGCGGTGGACAACTGCGACAGCCCGGCCCGCCAACTATTGCTGGCGCCGACATCGCCGCCCAGGTGGGCGAACAGCGCGCTGGCGCCGGAGCCGTTCCTGTTGCGGCCGGTGCCGGGATAATGGGCGCCGCGGCCCAGTTCCGCGCCGATTTCCAGATACGTGTCGGTCGGCGCCAGCCAGCGCAACTGCAGGCCATCGTTATTGAATTGGCCGCCGAGAAATGCCTGGTAAGCCAGCGGCGCATCGACGAAGTCCCAGGCGTGGGCATGCTGTTCGTTGAGGTAGCCGATGCCGGAAAAATACCGGCCGGCTTTCACTGTCAGGCCTTGCGGCAGCGAGGTGGTCTGGATGAAGGCTTCCTCGGTCGATACGGTATTGTCGGGATGGATGGAAAAATTCATCGCCCCGTAGAACAGTTGATCGACGTTGGCCGAAATGCCCAGTTCGCTTTCCATCAGGCTGAAACCGCGCTGGGGCGTGATATCGCCTAACGGACCGTCGGGCAGGTGGAAGCCGGTGATGCGGTAACCCGTGGGGTCCCTGGCAAGGTTGCTGTACAAGCCGGAAAGGATCAGCGATACGTTCGGGTTGAAGGCGTTGCTGCCCACCGGCACGGATGGCTGATTTGCCGCAGCCGTCTCGGCTTTGGTGGCGGTGCTCTCTGCCGCAGCGGCCTTTGCCTCGGCCTGGACCAGGCGCTGTTCCAGGGCGTCGATGCGCTTTTCGTAGCTCTCGCGCATGCGGGCGACTTCATCGCGCAAGGCGCGCAGGTCGGCGTCAGCGGTGGCTGGTGCGGCAGCGGATGCGGCGGCTGGAAGGGCGATCAACGCCACCAGCAGGGAAATACTGCAAACTTTCATGGATTTTTCTCCAAAGCAATGATGAAGCCGTCCGCGGCAGGCGGACGGCGACGACAAGGGCAAGGCTTCAGAGAACGGCAGGCGGAGCGCGCGCGGTATAGGGCAGCGCAGAACGCGCTGGTATGTAGGCTGTTGCGATATCCGGCGGAGGAACCGCAGGGGCGCGCGTTATGGGGATTTGCGCGGCAAATGCAGGCGGCGCGGCGGCGAGTCCGGCAAAGAGCGAGCAGGTCGTGCAGGAATGAAGCGACGCATCGCCGTTGTCACCAGCCGGAACCGACACCGCTTGGGCGGCGCTGCCGATATGGCCGATGTAGTGCGCGTAAGCCGCCTGCTGTGCCGCCAGCATACAGAAGGCACAGACGATGGCGAGCCGGATAGCTGCGAGAGGGGATGTTGCGCGGAACCTCATCGCCGGATTGGAACACAAATAAGATTGGCGATGCAACATTGCTGTATCTTTCGCGTCGTTGCGGTCTACGCTGCCTGTGCCTGCTGGCGCTTGGTGGGCGAAGGTTCTTCAAGCCGGCGGCCGGCACGCTATAATGTTCGATCCCCAATCAAATAAAACAGATCAGTGGTAGAAGACGACGATGATCTGATGTCCCTCGATTTCACGGTGCCCGGCGCGTTCGAGACCCCGCCGGCAGAGCCCGCTGCGCCTGAAATTCCCGCCCCCCCGGCTGCGCTGGTGCGCGCGCCGTTGCCGCCGGCGCTGGCAGAGGCCGCAACGATGTACGCGGCGGGGCAGGAACTGGAAGCCATGCGTCGGCTCGAGGCCGCGATCAAGAGTGGTGAGGACCTTGGCGATGCCGCCGTGCGCGCCTGGGGCTGCCTGTTTGACCTGCTGCAGGTACTGGGGCGCCGTCCGGCCTTCGATGCGCTGGCCCTGACCTTTGCCCGCCGCTTCGAGAAATCGCCACCGGCCTGGAGCGCCGTGGTCGACGGCCCGCACACGGCCAGCGAGAGCAGCGGCGGGCGGGCCCATGTTTCACTCTCCGGGGTGCTGAATGCCGGCGTCGGCGAGGTCCTCAAGCAGACCATGAAACTGGCGGCCACCAGCACCGTGGTACGCATGGACGTGGCAAAACTGACCGATGCCGACAACAACGGCGCCACGCTGTTGATGCGCGGCATGGCCGCCCTGAAAAGGGCAAAGAAGGAACTCGTGTTCGGCAGCCCCGAGCATCTGGCGCAGATTCTGGCCGCGAAAGTCGTGCCGGGCGAGCGCAACAACGAAGCGATGTGGCTACTGTTGCTGGAGCTTTATCAGCAGGCATTCCGGCAGGATGCCTTCGAGGAGGCTGCGGTGAACTACGCCGTCACTTTCGAGGTTTCGCCGCCCTCGTGGGAAGCGCTTCCGGCGCGGTCTGCCGAAGCGGTGCCGCAGGCTTCATCCCCGGCGGTGTCCAAGGTGGAGGACTTTGTTCTGCGCGGCCAGCTGATGGGCGCGGCCGCCGCCGACTTTGCGCCATTGGAAGCGGCGCTGACCGGCCGCGACGAATTCGATATCGATGCGCACAATCTGGTGCGCATCGATGTCGGCAGCGCCAGGCAATTGCTGACCGTATTGACGCGCCTTCACGCCACCGGCAAGAAGCTGAGAATCATGGGCTTGAGCACGCTGGTGGCGGCCTATCTGGAGACGCTCGGTTTTGCCGACGTTGCCGAATTGCGCGCCCGCGCTATTTGAATCAGACTCTTCCGGCGGGGATTTCCATGGAGCAATATCACGGCACCACCATCCTGTCAGTGCGTCGCGGCAACAGCGTCGCGCTGGGCGGCGACGGCCAGGTCACGCTGGGCAACATCGTGGTCAAGGCGACGGCGCGCAAGGTGCGGCGGCTCTACAACGAGCAGATTCTGGCCGGCTTTGCCGGCGGCACGGCGGACGCCTTCACGCTGTTCGAGCGCTTCGAGGCCAAGCTGGAGCAGTACCAGGGCAACCTGCTGCGCGCTGCCGTGGAACTGGCCAAGGACTGGCGCACCGACCGCGCACTGCGGCGGCTGGAAGCAATGCTTTCGGTGGCCGACCGCGAGCATTCGCTGATCGTCACCGGCAATGGCGATGTGCTGGAGCCGGAGTACGGCCTGGTCGCGATCGGCAGCGGTGGCGCCTATGCACAGTCCGCCGCGCGCGCGCTGCTGGAGAACACCGACCTTCTGCCTGCCGAAATCGTCAAGAAGTCGCTCGAAATCGCCGGTGACCTTTGCATCTATACCAACCAGAACCACATCATTGAAATCCTGGACTAGGCGCGCCGCGCTTGGCGGCCCGGCGACGGGCTGCCAGACGCCGCCGTCGTGGTGAAAGCTTACGCAATGTCCTCCATGACTCCCGCAGAAATAGTCGCCGAACTCGACAAGAACATCGTCGGCCAGTCGCGCGCCAAGCGCGCCGTGGCGATCGCCCTGCGCAACCGCTGGCGGCGCATCCAGGTCGCCGAACCGCTGCGCACCGAGATCACGCCGAAGAACATCCTGATGATCGGCCCGACCGGGGTGGGCAAGACCGAAATCGCGCGGCGCCTGGCGCGGCTGGCCCATGCGCCCTTCATCAAGATCGAGGCGACCAAGTTCACCGAAGTGGGCTACGTCGGCCGCGATGTGGACACCATCATTCGCGACCTGGCCGAGACGGCGATCAAGGATGCCCGCGAAGAAGCCATGCGCATCGTCCGCGACCGGGCCATGGACGCCGCCGAAGACCGCGTGCTGGATGTGCTGCTGCCTGCGGCAAGAGTCGGTGCCGGCGAGACGGCGGAAGAAAGCGGCACGCGGCAGAAGTTTCGCAAGAAGCTGCGCGAAGGCGAACTCGACGACAAGGAAATCGAAATTGAGGTCGCCGCGCCCCAGGCCAGCATGGAAATCTTCGCGCCACCGGGCATGGAAGACCTGACGCAGCAGATCCAGGGCATGTTCCAGAACATCGGCGGCGGCAAGAAGCGGCAGCGCAAGATGAAAATACACGATGCCCTGAAGTCGCTGGCCGACGAAGAGGCCGCGCGGCTGATCAACGACGAGGAAGTGAAGGCCGACGCGCTGAAGAATGTCGAGCAGAACGGCATCGTATTTCTCGACGAGATCGACAAGATCGCATCACGCTCGGAGTCGCACGGCGCCGAAGTCTCGCGCCAGGGCGTGCAGCGCGACTTGCTGCCGCTGGTCGAAGGCACCACGGTATCGACCAAGTACGGCATGATCAAGACCGATCACATCCTGTTCATCGCCAGCGGTGCGTTTCACCTGGCCAAGCCTTCCGACCTGATTCCCGAACTGCAGGGCCGCTTCCCGATTCGCGTCGAGCTCGATTCGCTTTCGGTGGACGACTTCGAACGGATTCTGACGCAGACCGACGCCTGTCTCACGCGCCAATACCAGGCCTTGCTGGCGACCGAAGGCGTGACCCTGGAATTCGCCGCGGACGGCATCAAGCGGTTGGCCGAGATCGCCTTCCAGGTCAACGAAAAGACCGAGAACATCGGTGCCCGCCGGCTCTACACGGTGATGGAAAAGCTGCTCGAGGAAATCTCCTTCGACGCCGGTGCGCGAAGCGCCACTCCCGGCGTACAGGGCACCGGCAAGCACAGCGGCGAGCGGTTGGTGATCGACGGCAGCTATGTCGACGTGAAGCTGGGCGAGCTGGCAAAGAACGAAGATCTATCGCGCTACGTCCTGTGATGCCGGGCCACTGCTGCGAGTGATCGCCATCACCGAGCGGGCGCTCGAAGCGACTATCGGCTGCCTACCTGGCGGTTCCCCGATAGCGGGGAGCGGCGTAGGGATGGCTGCTGCGGAATGCCTCGAAGAGTTTCCAGCGCACGACCGGAATCCTCGAAACGAGTGCCAGCGGCACCGAGTAGATTTCACAACTATCCAGGGCAATGAATGTGCGCGTGGGCTGGGCGACGGTTTGTCGATCGTTCGCGTTGTTTGAGAACGCGCCAAAAAGACCGTCCGAACCCCAGAATTGGTCCTGCCCGAGCACCTGCTTTGCGTCGCCATCGCTCCTGGAAAGCCGTCCTGTTCCTATCAGGTGGAGCTGCTCCTGGTCGCCGAAAAAGTGCTCGCCGGGTGCCACCTGGGTAATCCTGCAGTTCCGCGCCAGAGAAAACAGGGTGGAGTTCGTAACGGCATCGCTGAACAGAAATGTGCGTCGCAGCCGCTCCTCGATTTTGCGTACTTCAATCAGCTCGCTACTGGAGAAGAAGCGCTCGATGAAACTCCGGTAGAGGTCAGACGGTAGCCGCAAGGCCTGTACGAAGCCGACGGAGCGGTAGGTCTCCTCGCTTGGGAGGTTATAGATCGCGGCAGACTCGGCAAGCAGCGATCCGCTGAACAGGAAGTGGGAATCGGCCGGATCCTGCGTCAGCATCTCGACCTTGCCGGCCAGCAGGAGGTAGATCTCCAGGGGCACTTTCCCCGCAGACGCAATGATGGTTTCCGGATTGAAAGTGACAATGCGGTTGTTCAGGAGCATGTGCAGCCGCTCCATCGGCACCGCGGGAAAGTAGCTCTTGAGGAACTCGCTGGCGTCGCGCAGCAGAAAGTTCTGCTGTCCCGGAATCAACACGTCCAGTGTGCCGAAGGGCGCTCCGGAGCCTATTCGCCGCTCGGCGTCGGTCAGGTCTCTGGCGGTATGCGCGAGCAGCAGCCGGGTCGAGGTGTCGGTTGCGAAATCGGCCGCGTTGCCGTGAATCATGCCGCCGCCAATATCGATCTTCTTCAGATCCGCGGCTTCCAGATAGGTCGCCTTGATGGCCTTCGCTTGTTCCGGACTCATCCCCGGCGCAGACGCGTCGGAACTGGTCATGGCATCGATCACGCCGAATGACGCGATATCGGCGAGATGGGCATAGGTTCGATAGCCGCCTTCCCACAGCACGCGGAAATTGAAAATGGTGGTCTCGACCGGATGCGGTGAAACGGTCGGCCGGACCTCCAGTCCCATGATGTCGTTCCACTTTCCCTCTTCCAGATCACGGATGTCGAAATACTTGGCGAACTCGCTTTCCGGTATCGACAACAGCGCACAGAATTTCCGCGTAACCGAGGCGCGCACCAGCGGGGTGGCGAAATACTGCAGCGGCTGATCGCACTGGAGCAATGTGGTGAGTCCGGCGAAGTGATCGTCGTGGCAATGCGTGTGAAAGATCCCCGCCACCTCCTTCATGCCGATTCCCAGTGCATCGAGACTGTAGTGGATGTTGGGACCGGCATCGATCAGAAAGACCCTGCCCTGATGAATGACGACACTGCCCATGGCCGGCCGGTTGTAGTCCCAGCCATCGCCGTCGCCGGTGTGCACCACGGCGAAGTAATGCCGGTCGATGGCGACATGGCTCAGCGGATAGGGGCAGGGGTAGGGCTCGTGCCTGCCGAGGTTCAGGTCCACCTGAACGGCGTCGCCGCCGTGGCGTATTTCAAACAGGTTGTGCGCAAGACGGCTGACCGTGACTCCATCCCCGATCTCGGTGGCATGGGTGGCCAGCGGAAAGCAGTCGACAAATGCATCGGGCTTGGCAATCTGGCCAAAGGCAAACTTGAGTTTCATGCGCATCAGTTCGTCGGCTTCGATCCCGCCAACCCCTGCCGCCGTCATTTCATCGGCCGAGATCAATCCGTAGTTGCCCCGATGGATGTAGCGGAGTTGTGCGGCAAGCTGTTCGGGGGTGCCGATCAGCCTGGGTCTCCTGCCGGTATTGTTGGGATGGTTCGGCAGCAGCATGCCCTGCCGATAGAGCATCTGCAGGATGGGAAATTCGGCCAGATTGCACAAGTGCCCGTTCTGAACCATCGAATCCGACAGGAGGATGGCATTGGGGCCGTTCTCGAAGGTCACCCCGTCGCGTTCGGTTGTCTGGATTATTCCCCGCCGGAAAAGATGTTTGACGCTGTCAGCCGGCGTGCCGCAAAGCAGAAACAGTCCGGCCTCCGGAATCTCGACAAAGTAGATTCCATTGGCGACGACAAGTTTGCGTATCGACATCAGTGGTCTCCGGTGGAATGCGGGGTCGAAGGGCTGAACGGAATGATGGCGCGGGATCCAGGCAATGAAGCTTGTGTCGATTCGAACGGCGAAGTCAGCTGCGGGCAGTTTTGCGCCTGGCTAAGGGAC
Organism: Rhodocyclaceae bacterium; assembly: GCA_025353195.1. GTDB lineage: Bacteria > Pseudomonadota > Gammaproteobacteria > Burkholderiales > Rhodocyclaceae > Sulfuritalea. The sequence goes on along the minus strand of JANXRC010000213.1, from coordinate 1,662 downwards.
GTCTGCCGGCAAGTGCTTCAAGCAGAAATATAACAACTTTAACATTTTCCGGTGCTGGCTCAACTGAATGCCATGTGACCGCAGGGAAACAACGGCCAGGCCGCTGACCGCAAAGTCGGCATAACCGATTTCTTCCATGAGTGATTTGTGGCACAGTGAAGTCGATGAATTGATTTCAAGGATAACCGACATGAACCCGAGACATTTCGCGGCACTTGGCCTGATGATCCTGCTTGTTGTCGCGCCCGCCGTGGCAAGCGCGGCGGACGCCGTTGCCACGGACGGCCGTGCGGTGGCAGCGAAAAATCGCATCGTGTTCCAGGTGAATGAGGACGACTCGCGCAAATGGAACACGATACTGGCCAACATCGGCAATGTGCAGGAAGAGCTTGGTCGGGTGGCTGTCGCAGTCGTCGTCATCGGGCCCGGGCTGGGCATGCTCAAGGCCGATGCGCTGGTTGCGAATCGGGTGCAGGACGCGATGGCGACTGGCGTGCGCTTTGTCGCCTGCGGCAACTCGATGCAGGCGCAGCACCTGACCCGGGACGACATGATCGACGGCATCGACTATGCGAAGGCCGGCTACGTCGAACTGATGCGCCTGCAACAACTGGGGTGGACCTACATCCGGCCATAGCCTGTTTGTATTTGCGCATAAACGCGGCCGGCGGCAGCGATCGACGTCGGGCTGCTATGCTTGCGGGACTGCGCATCAGACGCAGCCTTCACATACCCGAACAGGAGACACCCCATGAACACTCTGAACACTCTGCGCCGTAGTTTCGCCGCAACCATCGCCTGCGTGGCGCTGGCCGTTCCCCTGAGTTCCATCGCCGCGGAAGACAAGGCGGCGCAAAAGCCGCAGAAGGAGCGCGTGGTGATCCAGGTATCCGATGCCGATCCGCAGAAATGGAATCTGGCCCTGAACAATGCGAAGAACGTGCAAGTGGATCTCGGCGCCGACAAGACCGAGGTCGAGATCGTCGCCTACGGTCCCGGCATCGGCATGCTCAAGGCCGATGCAATTGTCGCCAATCGAGTCGAGGACGCAGTCGCCAGCGGCGTCAAGGTGGTGGCTTGCGAGAACACCATGAAGTCGCTGAAGATCAGCCGCGACGACATGAACCGGAAAGTCGAATACGTCGCGGCCGGCGTGGTCGAGCTGATGCGCCGCCAGCAGCAGGGCTATGCCTATATCCGTCCGTAATTGCAGCTGCTGCTGCGATGCTTGACTGGTCGCAGATCGATACCGTCCTGCTCGACATGGACGGTACCCTGCTCGACCTGAATTTCGACAACCACTTCTGGCAGACCCACCTGCCGCAGCGCTATGCCGAAGCGCGCGGCCTGTCGCCCGAGGCCGGACGCGAGGAATTGATGGCCCGCTATCACGGCCGTGCGGGGACGCTGGAGTGGTACTCGGTGGATTTCTGGGAATCCGCGCTGGAACTCGACATCATGCGCTTCAAGGAGGAGGTCGCGCACCTGATCGATGTCCATCCGCATGTAACGGGGTTTCTCGACGCGATGCGCGCCAGCGGCAGGCGCGTGGTGCTGGCGACCAACGCGCATCACAAGAGCGTGACACTGAAAATGGCCAGGACCGGACTCTCACCGCGCTTCCACGCGATTGTCAGTTCGCATGCGCTGGGCGCGGCGAAA
>JANXRC010000192.1 GCA_025353195.1 Rhodocyclaceae bacterium | reverse complement strand
CAGGCCGAAGAGCAGGCGCGCCGGCACCAGACTGAGCTGGCGCGCGTGGCACGCCTGTCCACCATGGGCGAGATGGCAACGGGAATCGCCCATGAACTGAACCAGCCGCTGTCTGCCATCGCCAACTTCTCGCGCGGCTGCATCCGCCGCCTGCGCTCCGGCGAAATAACCACCGAAGAAATGATCGAGCCGCTCGTGGAAGTTTGCGAGCAGGCCGAACGCGCCGGCGAGATTCTTCGCCACGTGCGCGACTTCGTGCGCAAGAGTGAGCTGAAAACCAAGCCTATGGACATCAATCAGATCGTCCGCGCCGTGGTGAAATTCACCGAGCATGAAGCGCGGCACCATCGCACGATGTTGCGCCTGCAACTGGATCCCAAACTGCCCAAGGTCGCCGCCGACTCGATCATGATCGAGCAGGTGATCTGCAATCTGGTGCGCAATTCGGTAGAGGCGATGGCCGAGGCCAACTCGGCGCGCCGTGACATCACCATTCTTACGCAGATGTTGGGTGATGACAGCGTCGAGATCGAAATCGCCGACACCGGCCCCGGGATCGATGAAGCCGTGATCGATCAGGTATTTGACCAGTTCTTCACCACCAAGCGGGAGGGCGTCGGCATGGGCCTGTCAATCAGCCGTTCGATCGTGGAATCCCATGGCGGACACGTGCGGGCCGAATCGGGCGGCACCGGGGCAACCTTCCGCTTCACATTGCCGACCAGCGAACAGCAGACAACAAAGCATGAACGAGCCGACAGTCTTCATAGTTGACGATGATCAGGCCGTGGCGCGCAGCTTGCGCTGGCTGATCGAGTCCGTTCAGCTTAAAGTGGAAACCTTTGCCTCCGCCCAGGCGTTTCTCGACGGCTACGCCACAGCCAAACCCGGCTGCCTGGTGCTCGACGTACGCATGCCGGGCATGAGTGGCATTGAACTACAGGAACGTCTGAACGCGCAGCAGATACGCGTTCCGATCATTTTCATCACCGGGCATGGCGATGTGCAAATGGCGGTGCGCGCTGTGCAAGCCGGCGCTTTCGACTTCATCGAGAAGCCCTTCAACGATCAGGACCTGCTTGACCGCATACAGCGCGCCATATCGTTCGATTCCGAGCAGCGCGCACGCGACTCGCAACGCGCCCGGTTGAGCGCGCTGTTCGCCTGTTTGACGACGCGCGAGCGCGAGGTCATGGACCTAGTCGTGGAGGGAATGTCCAACAAGGCGGTAGCCAACACCCTGGGCCTCAGTGCAAAAACCGTGGAAGTCCATCGTGCCAAGGTGATGGAAAAAATGAATGCGCGCTCGGTGTCCGACTTGGTCAAGATGTCGATGCTGAACAATTCATGAGTGCAGGCGGCGGCACTCAGTACGGCAAATAGTGATCGACCAGCAACGCGGCAAACAGCAGTGACAGGTACAAAATCGAGAAGCGGAAGGCTTTCTGCGCGATTCGATCGCTGTAGCGGCGCCAGACCCGCCAAGCATGGCGGATGAACATCGCATTGAGCACTGCGGCCGCGGCGAGATAGAACCAGCCGCTCATGCCGATGGCAAAAGGCATCAGCGTCACCAGCGCGAGGCCGATGGTATAGGCGAAAACGCTGCGTTGCGTGTATTCCCGGCCATGTACGACGGGCAGCATCGGCAGATTGGCTTCGGCGTACTCGTGGGCCCGGTAAAGCGCCAGGGACCAGAAATGCGGCGGCGTCCAGACGAAGATGATGAGAAACAGCAGCCAGGCCTGCTCCGGCGTTTGCCCGGTCACGGCCGCCCAGCCCAGCACTGGCGGCATGGCGCCGGAGGCCCCGCCGATCACGATGTTCTGTGGCGTCAGCGGCTTCAGGATCACCGTGTAAATGACCGCATATCCGATGAATGTCGCCAGCGTCAGCCACATGGTCAGGGGATTCACGAAGGCATGGAGCAGCGCCAGACCAAGGCTGCCGATCACGGCGGAAACCAGGAAGGTCTCCGTGATGTCGACTTCCCCGCGCGGCAGCGGACGTCCCCGGGTGCGCGCCATGATGGCGTCGATCTTGCGCTCGATCAGGCAATTCACTGCGGCGGCGGCGCCTGCCACCAGAGCGATGCCGATGGTCGCGGCCAGCAAGGTTTGCAGCGGCACCGTACCCGGTGTGGCCAGCAGCATGCCGATCACCGCGCAAAACACGATCAGGGAAACGACGCGCGGCTTGGTCAGGCGGATGTAGCGTTGCAGTCTTTCGCCGGTACTCGGCCGGATCAGGATAGTTTCAGCCATGCCAACACCCCTACTTTTGGGAATCGATGCGTCAGTCTGAAGCGGAGCAAGCGCGAGAGCAATCGGGAATAACCTTGCCAGAGGTAGGTAGACATCCTAATTGCCGGCCTATGCCCGAGGGTCTATCTTTTCGGCAACGCGGCGGAGAGGTCAACCGCCACGACGCCGAGCGCAGCGATCCGGGCAGCACGGCGCCCGAACAACGGATCTGGAGGAGGCACACACATGCTGGACTTTTTGTTTTCAGGCTGGGGCGCGTTCTGGGCGACGATGGCCATGTTGCTGCCGTTCGCCGGAATGTTCTGGTATGTGATTCACCGCAAGTCGGTGGTCGATCCCGGGCCCAGCGGCACGCCGCCCGCGTCCATGTCTCGCCTCGAGGGCTATTGGCTCACGGCGGTTTTCGTCTTTTTCGTCACGATCAATCTCGCCAGCCTCAAATTCATGCCCATCATGGCCACGGCGCACGCCGCGACCGGCGGCGTGCCAGTGCAAGAGGTCGAGCTCACCGCCACTTCGTGGAAGTACGAGATGTCCACCCGCGAGGTCGAAGCCGGCAAGCCGGTGCGCTTTTCCGGCCGAGCCAAGGACACCCAGCACGGTTTCGCCGTGTATCACCCCGACGGCCGCATGCTGTTCACCATGCTCATGATGCCGGGCGTGTCGAAAGCCACCAGCGTCGTGCGCACCTTTACCGAACCGGGCACCTACAAGATCCGCTGCCTCGAATACTGCGGCATCGCCCACCATGGCATGCAGGACGAACTGATCGTCGTCAAGAGCAAAGTCGCCACCTGAACCGAGGAGAATCCAAGATGACAATCGCCACCGCAATAGTCCAAGGCACCCCGGTCTTTGGCCGGATGTTCAGCGTAGACAAGAGTACCGGCCTGGAGGAAATCAATGCCTGGCCGGCCCTGATGATCATGGCCTCCTTCATCTGGCTGGCGGTCGCCGGTCTGCTCGGCCTGGTGATGCCAGCCACGCAGATATTCAACCTCGATACCGGCCACTTCTACACCACGCTGACGCTGCATGGCGCGGCGCTGGCCTTTCCCTTCTCCTTCCAGCTCATGATCGGGGTCGGCCTGCACCGTTCGGGCGGCTGCGTCGGCAAGGCGATCACCGGCTGGCTGCCGGCCATGACCTTCATCACCATGAACCTCGGTGCCGCGATCCTGACGGTGGCGGTGCTGATGGGATTCAAGGTCAGCTTCGTTGTAATGTTCCCACTGCCGCTGGTCGGCGCCCAGATGGGCATCTGGAGCATGAACACGGTGATCGTCGGCTTCACCGGCATCTACCTGGTGCTCGCCCTGGTGGGCGGCAACTTCACCGGCACCGCCCAGGCCGGCGGTACCTTCGGCGTCGTGCAGAGGTTCACGCCCAACGGCTGGC
>JANXRC010000182.1 GCA_025353195.1 Rhodocyclaceae bacterium | reverse complement strand
CCAAAACTGGTGCGCGCCTATCTGCGCGGCGGAGAAATCCTCAGGATCAGCGACGAGGGACTCAAGTTTGCCGCGCGCATGCTGGACGACAAATCGCCGCCGAACAAGCGGGTGCGGCGCGGCGCGGTGATTCGCGTGCAGAAGGTCGACAAGGGATGGTGGTGACGACTCGCAGGCCGCGGCTGTAGACGTCGTCGGGGAAACGCTCGACAGCTATCTGGCGGGCCATCTCGGCCACGTGCTCGGCGCGGACGCCGAAGTCATTGACGTCACGCTTGACGTGCAGGGGTTCCGCCTGGGCGGACTTCCATTGCGCGTCGTTGATGAAGCTCAGCTCGTGCATCCGGCGCAGGACGTAGCGTTGGCGCAACTGCGCCCGCTTCGGATTGGCCACCGGGTTGTAGGCCGATGGCGCCTTGGGCAGGCCGGCAAGCATGGCGGCCTCAGCCACACTGACGTCTTTCAGTGTTTTGCCGTAATAGATCTGGGCCGCTGCAGAGAACCCATAGGCGCGCTGCCCGAGAAAAATCTGATTGATGTAGATTTCGAAAATCTGGTCCTTGCTCAGATTGTTCTCTATTTTGAAAGCCAGTAACATCTCGTAAAGTTTTCGGGTCAGGGTCTTTTCGCTGGAAAGGAAGAAGTTGCGAGCCACCTGCATGGTGATGGTCGAAGCGCCCTGGCGCTTGCCACCGCCGACGAAATTGGAATAGGCTGCGCGCAATACGCCGAGCGTGTCTATCCCTGGATGCTGATAGAAGCGCTCATCTTCGGCCGCGAGAATGGCCTGCTTCATTACCGTGGGGACGTCATTGATGTGTGCAAAGTTGCGCCGTTCCTCGCCAAACTCGCCAATCAGGTGGCCATCGCTGGAGTAAACGCGCAGTGGAATCTTCGGCTGATAGTCGGTCAGCACGTCGAGCGACGGAAGCCGTGGATAGACGAGAACAAGCACGATGCCGGCGAGAGCGACGACACTGAGCACGGCGCCGCCGATCAGGAGCAGGAAATACAGAGCCCAGCGGGCGGGGGCAGGTAGGGCGGGAATGGGCACGAATGGACAGGGCAGAAGGCGGCGCGTGGGATTATAGCTGTGGTACTGGAGACACGCTGCGCTGAGTCAGCCTTAATGATTTTGCTTTACAGTCGATATAGTTGCTGCTAGCATCTGAAGTAAATTATCTGTATAGCTCGTAACGCAATATTTTTAAAGGGAAAATCCTTTGCAGATCGATGTCTCGGCCCTGAAGTCGATCTTTAACCCGAAGCTGCGTCCGCTGATCGGGGTGGATATCAGTTCGACCGCCGTCAAGATGGTCGAGCTGGTTGATGCCGGCAAGGGGCAGCCGCGGGTAGAGCGCTACGCCATCGAGCTCTTGCCGAAGGATGCCGTGCTGGATGGAAATTTTTCGTCGTTGGAGTCTGTCGCGGAAACCCTTCAACGCTGCTGGAAGCGACTCGGCACCACCACGCGTTTTATCGCGCTGGCGCTGCCGACGGCTGCAGTAATCACCAAGAAGATTACGCTGCCTGCGGGTCTGCGCGAGCAGGACATGGAGATTCAGGTCGAGTCGGAAGCCAATCAGTACATTCCATTTGCGCTGGAAGAGGTCAATCTTGATTTTCAGGTGATCGGCCCGGCGCCGGGGAGCCCCGATGACGTCGAGGTACTCCTGGCGGCTTCACGCAAGGAGAAGGTTGAAGACCGGGTCGCTGCTGCGGAATTGGCCGAGTTGAAGCCGGTAGTGATGGATGTCGAGGCCTACGCGACCCAAGCCGCGTATGAACTGGTGACCAAGCAGCTGCCCCGCGAGGGAGTGGGCCAGATCGTCGCGCTGGTGGATGTCGGCGCCTCGGCCATGAAAGTCACCATCATGAAGGATGACCAGCAGCTCTATGTGCGCGAGCAGGCCTTCGGCGGATCGCAGCTCACGGATGAGATCATGCGTGCCTACGGCATGGGCCCGGACGAAGCCGAGAACCTGAAGCGTTCGGGCACGCCGCCCGACAACTACGAAGCAGAAATTCTTCATCCCTTCATCGAAAATATGGCGCAGGAAGTTGCTCGCGCGCTGCAGTTCTTCTTCACCTCGACGCAGTTTGGTGAGGTGAATCACATCATTCTTGCGGGTGGATCTGCGCTGGTTCCGGGTGTTGCCGAACTCGTCGGCCAGCGCACCAATGTCAATACCCTGTTGGCCGATCCATTTGCCGGAATGGCAATCTCGCCGCGCATTCGTGCCAAACAGCTTGCCGCTGACGCGCCTTCTCTCATGGTGGCATGCGGATTGGCTCTCAGGAAGTTCGATCAATGATCCGGATCAATCTCCTTCCTCATCGCGAGGAGAAGCGCAAGGGGCGGCGTCAGCAGTTCTATGTCCTGCTGGGGCTGGTGTCGGTGCTGGCCGCAGTGATCTGGTTCCTCGGCTTCTCGCTGATCAATCGCGAGATCACCGTGCAGAGCGAGAAGAACGAATTCCTCAAGCGCGAAATTGCCAGCCTGGACAAGGAAATTGACGAAATCAAGAAGATTCAGGAACAGACCAACGCGTTGTTGGCGCGCAAGCGGGTCATCGAAGCGCTGCAGGCGAACCGCACGGAAATAGTGCACCTGTTCAACGAACTGGCAAAGCAGGTGCCGGAGGGGATCTATTTGCGTACCCTTGTGCAAGCCGGGCCAAAGATCACCATCTCGGGCTACGCGCAGTCGAACGCGCGAATAACCACGCTGATGAACAACCTCGACGAATCGCCCCTGCTTGAGCAGTCGACCCTGATCGAAACCAAGGCTGAAGGGGTGGGCAATCGACGCCTCAATGCGTTCAGCATAACCACCGTGATCACTCGCCAGACCGTTGCCGCGCAGGGGAAGAAATAATGAAACTGCCCGACCTGGCCTCACTGTTCAAGCGAAAGTCGGCCATCGAACGCATGGCGGACAAGCACAACGTCAAGGCCGAGGCCGCTCCACCCAAGACCGCGCTGATTGATTTTCAACAGCTGGCCCTGGACTTCAAGACTCTGGATCCGAAGGATCCGGGGCTGTGGCCGCTGGCTCCGCGCATCGTCATCCTGTTGAGCCTCTTCGTGGCTTTTATCGCCGCCGCATGGGGATTTGGAGCCATTGGCTGGAGCGTCCAGCTGGAGGAACTGGAGGCCAAGAAGGTTGAGGAAGCCAAGCACAAGGAAGACTGGTTGAGCAAGAAGCGGCAGGCCGTGAATGTCGACGAGTACCGTCGCCAGCTGGCCGAGATTGACCGCTCGTTCGGCGCTTTGCTCAAGCAGTTGCCGAACAAGGCGGAGATGGGCGACATGCTGGTGGACATCAACAAGGCGGCCCAGGCACGGGGGCTGTCGGTTGAACTCTTCAAGCCAGGCGGTGAGGCTCCGAGAGAATTCTATGCAGAGGTGCCGATTACACTGAACCTGATCGGCAGCTACCATGACATTGGCGCATTTACGGGAGATATTGCCAAGCTGCCGCGCATCGTTACGTTGAATGACATCAATTTGACCGCGAACCCGAACACGACGCTGACCTTGAGAACCACGGCCAAGACCTTCCGCTATCTTGACGAAGCAGAACTGGCCAAGCAGAAGAAGGCTCAGCAAGCGGCCAAAGGAGGCAAGAAATGAAGTCTCACAGACTTCTTTTCCTCTGGCCATTGCTGCTGCTGCTGGTGGGCTGTGCCGCCGAAGACCATCAGGACCTTCGGGAGTGGATGCGCGAAGAAGCGAAGAGCATGAAGGGCAAAGTGTCGCCTCTGCCCGAGATAGCGGCATTCCCGGTGGTTGCGTATGAAACGGAGGCGCTGACATCGCCCTTTGCGCCCGGAAAGATCGTGACTCTGGAGGCCGTTGCCGACAAGACCGCGCCGGATCGCACTCGACCGCAGCAGCCGCTGGAGATTTTCCCGATCGAAGACCTCAAGGTGGTCGGCGTCCTTATGGTCGGGAACGTGCCCTATGCCCTGATCCAGACTCCGCCACCGAACAAGCCGAAGCACGTGCGCGTGGGCGAATACATGGGCCGCAGCTTCGGCAAGATCACAGCAATTACCCGAGATGGCATTACGGTGCTTGAATCCGTCAAGGATGCGAACGGCGCATGGGTGGAGCAGGAAAAGGTGCTCATGGTGCCGAAAGAAGGAGGACGTTGATGAAACATTTTCATATTGTCGCTGCCCTGGCGGGCTTATGGTTCGGCCTCTCGGGAGCATCGATCGCGGCCGAAAACTCGATCAAGCAGATTCAGGTCAGGCGCGACGGCGATCAGGTCCTGCTCAAGGTACAGATGTCCGCACCCCTGAAGACACTCCCGGGCAACTGGAGCGTATTGGAGCCGCCACGCGTGGTGATCGACTTTCCGGACACCGACAATCAGTCGGGTCAGTCCACACAGCAGGTGGCGGCGGGTGATCTCAAGAGCCTGAATCTGGTTCAGACTGACAAGTTGACGCGACTGGTGCTGAACCTGTACCGGCCGACGAAGTTTTCGACCGAGATTGCCGGCGACGTTCTTTTCATCAAACTGCAGGCGCAAGGCGTTCAGGCCAGCCAGGAGCCGGCGCCGAGCGTTTATCAGCCGACTTCGGCGGCTTCGCCGGCAACTCCGGCAGGACAGCCGGTTCCGGTAGCCGACCTTGCGGCAATTCGCGATATCGTGTTTCGCCGCGGTGAAGATGGCCAGGCCACGATCACAGTGGATCTGACCGATGGCACCGTACCCATAGACATCCATCGCGCCGGCACGGGCATTGTCGTCGAGTTGCGCGACGTCGAGCTACCTGAACGCCTGCAAAACAGGCGCGACGTCAATGATTTTGCGACTCCGGTCACGACGATTACCTCGCGCGCGATGGGCAATATGACCCGCCTCGATATTGCGGCCCGCGGTCGCTGGTTTCATCAGTCGCATTTGGCGAATAACCAGCTGACGATCGAGGTCAAGCCGATACCCGCCGATGAAGCCAACAAGCTGGTTCAGACCGGACAGCAAGGGCAAAAGATTTCGATCAACTTCTTCAACGCTGACGCCACCATGGTGTTGCGCACTCTTGCCGACATCTCGGGCAAGAACGTGATGATCGATCCCTCGCTGAACGGCAGAACGGTCACCGCCAACCTTGACAACATCCCATATGACCAGGCGCTGGAAATCATCATGGCGCAGGTCAATGCCGGCATGCGGGTGCGCAATGACTTCATTTTGTTTGGTGATCGCGCCGTGCTGCAAAAGCGTGACCAGGACACCTCTGATGAATTGACGCGAGCGAGCGACATAGCGCCACTGGTGGCGGAAACCTTCAAGCTCAACTATGTCAAGGCGTCGGATATCGTGGCGCTGGTGAATAGCAGCTTCGCTTCAGCCGCTCCGGCGGTTGGCGCGGCGGGAGCAGCCCCGGCGGCAGGCGCACCCGCAGCAGCGGCACCAACCGTGGCGGCCGGCAGTGCAAGCAAGGGCATGCTCACTTCGCGTGGCGGAATCTCGATTCACGAAGCCACCAATCAGGTATTTGTCCGCGACACTGCCGCCGTGATTGAAGCCATTCGCGAAGTCATCCGCAATGTCGATACGCCGCCCAAGCAGGTGATGATCGAAGCCCGTATCGTGGAAGCGTCCACTACCTTTGCCAATTCGCTGGGTGTTCGCCTGCGGCTCGCGGACTCGGCCTCCCTGGGGCAGGGCGGTTATCAAGTGCCCGGTACCAATACGACGCGCGCGGCGCTGGGGACCACGTCCGGCTTCTCCAACGTTGACACCTACGGCGCGCCGACTGCGCCTGGGTTGACGCGGACTACCAACGTATTTCAGCCGAGCTATTCATTGGCATCGGCTGCCAATATTGGCCTGATGCTCTTCAATAGCGCCGGGACCAAATTGCTTGCGCTGGAGTTGCAGGCGGCAGAGAACGATTCGCGAAACAAGACCATTTCGTCTCCCCGCATCATCACCATGAACCGCAAGGCGGCGACCATCAACAATACCCAGCAGGTGACCATTCCGACGGGGGTCAATGCGACGACGGGTCTGCCGATCTACCAGACCTTCTCAGCCCCTCTCACTCTCGGGGTGACACCTTCGGTCAACCCCGACAACCGGATCAGCCTTGATTTGAATATTGCGAAGAGCACGATCACCAATGCGACTACCGGCAGCCTCGACACCAACACCGTTACCACCAACGTGATCGTTGAAAACGGCGGTACCGTGGTCATCGGCGGTTTTGCGCGGGAATCCGATATTCAGACTCAGGACCGGGTTCCCTTCCTCGGCGATCTGCCCTATGTCGGCTTCCTGTTCAAGACTACGCAGAAGAGCATATCGCGCAGCGAATTGCTGGTCTTCATCACGCCGCGCATCATCAGCGATTCGCTGACGCAACGATAGGTTTGGTTCATCCTCATATGCCAAGGGCCGGCTTATGTCGGCCCTTGGCTCTTACGTCCCCGCGAAATCCGGTGACAGTGTTCGGGTGATAGGTCCCCAATCGGAATGTCGGGGACGGCATTCCGTTGCGGATGCGCTGCTACAATCGACAGGTGAGCGCAAAAAACAACAACATCTACCTGGTCGGCATGCCAGGCGCCGGCAAGACCACGGTCGGCCGCCATCTGGCGAGGCGCATGCAGCGGCCCTTCATCGATGCCGATCACGAGATCGAGGCGCGTACGGGTGTCAGGATTCCCCTGATTTTCGACATCGAGGGCGAGCAGGGCTTTCGCGATCGCGAGTCGAGAGTGATTGCCGAACTGGCCAATGAATCCAATCTGGTCGTCGCCACCGGTGGCGGTGTCGTACTCCGTCCCGAGAATCGCACTGCGCTCAAGCAGGGAGGCACCGTGGTCTATCTGCACGCGTCGCCACGGCTGCTCTTCGAGCGCACCCGCCTTGATCCCAACCGCCCTCTGCTGCAGGTCGCCGATCCAATGCAGAAGATCGAAGAACTGTTCGCCCAGCGCGACCCTCTTTACCGCGAAGTCGCCGACATTGTGATCAATAGCCTGGGCGGCAGCATTAACCACCTGATCAAGCAGGTCGAGAGGGAGTTGCACAAGCAATGCGCCGCCTGAACCTGGATCTTGCTGACCGCAGCTACCCGATCCTCATCGGCGGAGGACTGCTCTCCCGGGCCGACCTGATCCTCCCGTTTCTGCGCAGCGCACGCGTCGCCCTGGTCAGCAACACCACCGTGGCTCCCTTGTATCAGGAAGTTCTGGCCACGGCGCTCGACAAAGCCGGTGTCGCCGTGACGCCGATAATCCTCCCCGATGGCGAAGCACACAAGAACTGGGAGTCCCTCAACCTGATTTACGACGCGCTGCTGGCAACTCGTTGCGACCGGGGTACGACTGTCGTTGCCCTCGGCGGGGGGGTCATCGGGGATCTTGCGGGTTTTGCCGCCGCCACCTATCAGCGAGGCGTGCCCTTTGTCCAGATACCCACGACGTTGCTGTCGCAGGTCGATTCTTCGGTGGGCGGCAAGACCGGCATCAATCATCCGCGCGGCAAGAACATGGTGGGCGCCTTCTGGCAGCCGAAGCTGGTCCTGGCCGATACCGATACCCTGAAGACCTTGCCGGATCGCGAACTCTCGGCAGGGATGGCGGAGGTCATCAAATACGGCCTGATTCGCGACCTGCCCTTTCTCGGCTGGCTCGAAGCCAACATGGAAGGCCTGCTGGCACGCAATGGAGAATTGCTGGCGGAAGCCATCGAACGTTCATGCGCCAACAAGGCCGAGGTGGTGGCGGCTGACGAATACGAGACCGCACGGGAAGGTGGCCGCGCGCTGCTTAACCTCGGACACACGTTCGGTCACGCCATCGAAACCGGCCTTGGTTATGGCGAATGGCTGCACGGGGAGGCCGTCGCCGCCGGAACCGTAATGGCGGTTGAACTCTCGCACCGTCTGGGTTGGCTGTCTGCCGCCGATGTCGGCCGCGTCCGCGTCCTGTTGCGGCGTGCCGGTTTGCCCGTCAAGGGGGCCGATCTTGGCGCGGCGCGCTATCTTGAGCTAATGTCTCATGACAAGAAAGTGGTGGCCGGCAGTTTGCGCCTGGTCCTGCTCAAGGCGCTGGGTCACGCCGTGACTTATGCCGATACGCCGCGCGACGAACTTGTCGCCGCCATCGACGCTTGCTGCCGTGAGTGATCTCGCGCCTTACGCAGTTCACGACAGCACCAGTCGCGGACGTGCCTGGGTCGAGCCGCGGCCCAAGGCGCGCAGCGAGTTTCAGCGCGATCGTGATCGGATCGTGCACTCCACCGCCTTTCGTCGCCTCGAATACAAGACGCAAGTGTTCGTCAACCACGAAGGTGACCTGTTTCGTACCCGGCTCACGCACAGCATCGAGGTGGCCCAGATTGCCCGCTCGATCGCGCGGGCCCTGCGCCTCAATGATGACCTGGCCGAGGCCATCGCACTCGCACATGACCTCGGCCACACGCCGTTCGGGCATGCCGGGCAGGACGCCCTGAACGAGTGCATGCAGGCGCATGGGGGCTTTGAGCACAATCTGCAGAGCTTGCGCATTGTCGATCGGCTGGAAGAGCGCTACGGCGCCTTTGACGGCCTCAACCTGATGTTCGAGACGCGCGAGGGCATCCTCAAGCATTGCTCGCGGGCGCGGGCGCGCACGCTCGGAGAACTGGGCCAGCGCTTTCTCGATGGTCGTCGCCCGTCGCTCGAGGCGCAGATCTGCAATCTGGCCGACGAGATCGCCTACAACAATCATGATGTCGACGATGGCCTGCGCTCCGGCTTGCTCACGTTGGAACAACTGGAGCAAGTGAGCCTCTTCGCGCGCCATGCAGCCGCCGCGGATGCCGAGTTTCCGCAGCTGTCAGGCCGTCGCCGGGTGCACGAAACCATACGGCGCATGATCGACGCACTGGTAACGGACCTTCTGGCCGAGTCGGCACGACGCATAGCGGTTGCGGCGCCGAGTTCCCTGGCGGAGGTGCACGCGGCGCCGGCGCTGATTGCCTTCACCGATGCGATGCAGGCAGAAAACCGCGCGCTCAAGGGGTTTCTGCGCGACCATCTGTACTTGCACTACCAGGTGCTGCGCATGACGACCAAGGCGCGCCGCATCATCCACGACTTGTTCGGCGCCTTCGTCGCCGATCCACGCCTGTTGCCGCCCCAATACCAGGAAATGGCAGCGACCGAGAGCGTCGTCCGCGCCACAGCGGACTATATCGCCGGCATGACCGACCGCTACTCGATGAAGGAGCATCGCCGCCTGTTCTCTGTCGGCGAACTGTGAAGTCTGATTGCTGCGATGCAGCGTATTGAATTCGACCGCTTTTGGCGGTATATTTAGCTATCCGCCCGGCACCTTCGGCGGACCATTCAAGGCCGGGGAGCGGCATCACCCCGGCTTTTTTGCCGCCCGCCCCCGGCTTTTTGCAGGTCGTATTCCCGAGGAAAGAAAAGATGGTCCTCCCCCATAGTCAGGGTCTTTACGATCCGGCCAATGAGCATGACGCCTGTGGCGTCGGCTTCGTTGCCCATATCAAGAACCAGAAGAGCCATGCCATCATCGAGCAGGGTCTTCAGATTCTGTGCAACCTCGAGCACCGCGGCGCCACTGGCTACGATCCCCTGCTCGGAGACGGTGCAGGCATTCTGATCCAGATACCCGATGCATTCTTCCGTGAGGAAATGGCTTGCCAGGGCGTTACCCTGCCGCCGCCCGGAGAGTATGGTGTCGGCATGGTGTTTCTGCCACGCGGCGACGCCAGCAGGCGAGCCTGCGAGGCGGTGATCGAACGTGCGATTCGTTACGAAGGCCAGGTACTGCTGGGCTGGCGCGACGTCCCCGTCGACAACGTCGGGCTGGCCCAGGCGGCCAAGGATATCGAGCCCGTGGTGCGTCAGGTATTCATCGGCGCGGGATCGGGCATTGCCGATGCGGACGCACTGGAGCGAAAACTCTACATACTGCGCAAGGCCACTGGACACACCATCCAGGCCCTCAAGCTGCCCGATGGCAAGATGTTCTACGTGCCGTCGATGTCCGGGCGCACAGTGGTCTACAAGGGCATGCTGCTGGCTAACCAAGTGGGCACCTACTATCTCGATCTGCAGGACCGGCGTGTGGTCTCGGCGCTGGCGCTGGCGCATCAGCGGTTTTCCACCAACACCTTCCCGACCTGGGATCTTGCCCATCCTTTCCGCATGATCGCGCACAACGGCGAAATCAACGCGCTGCGTGGCAACGTCAACTGGATGCGTGCCCGCGAGCATGGAATTTCATCCACGGTGCTGGGCGAAGACCTCGAGAAAGTCTGGCCCCTGATTTACGATGGCCAGTCCGATTCCGCCTCCTTCGACAATGCCCTGGAACTGCTGGTGATGGGCGGCTACAGCATGGCACATGCCATGATGATGCTGATCCCCGAAGCCTGGGCCGGCAATCCCTTGATGGACGAGGAAAGGCGCGCTTTCTACGAGTACCACATGGCGCTGATGGAACCATGGGACGGCCCCGCCGCGGTGGCCTTCACGGATGGTCGCCAGATTGGCGCCACCCTCGACCGCAACGGCTTGCGGCCGGCGCGCTACCTGATCACCGACGACGATCTGGTGGTGATGTCCTCCGAGATCGGCGTACTGCCGATCGCCCAGGAGCGCATCCTCAAGAAGTGGCGTCTGCAGCCCGGCAAGATGTTCCTCATCGACCTGGAGCAAGGCCGCATCATCGACGACGCGGAACTGAAGCGCACCATGTCCACGGCCAAGCCTTATCGGAAGTGGATCGAGCAGTCGCGCTACTTCGTGGATGAAATGCCCGAGGTCAAGTCGCACGAAAAGCTGACCGGACCCCTGCTCAAGGTGCAGCAGGCATTCGGCTATACGCAGGAAGACTTCAAGTTCATTCTCGAGCCGATGGCCGCCTTGGGCGAGGAAGCCACCGGGTCCATGGGTAGCGACACCCCGCTGCCGGTGTTGTCGGACAGGGCCAAGCCCCTGTTCAACTATTTCAAGCAGTTGTTTGCCCAAGTGACGAATCCGCCGATCGATCCGATCCGCGAAGAAATCGTCATGTCGCTGATTTCCCTGGTCAGCCCCAACCCGAATCTGCTCGGGGTGGACGAGACCGAGCCGACCCCGCGGCTCGAAGTGCATCAGCCGATACTCTCGTCGGCTGACATGGCCAAGCTGAAGAAGATCGACGACCTGACCAAGGGCACCTTCCGTTCCATCGTGGTGGATATCACGACGCCTGCAGCGGACGGTTCGGCGGGCTTGAGCCGTTCCCTGTACCAGGTCTGCACCCGCGTCGAGCGGGCGGTGGGTGCGGGCTATAACGTGGTCATTCTCTCCGACCGCGGGGCCAATCACGAGCGCGCGCCGATTCCGGCGCTGCTGGCATGTTCCACCGTTCATCAGCATCTGGTGCAGGTCGGCCTGCGCACCTCCTGCGGCATGGTGGTCGAAACCGGCGCCGCACGCGAGGTGCATCATTTCGCCACGCTCGCCGGTTATGGCGCGGAAGCCATCCACCCCTGGCTCGCCTTCGAGAGCATCGCCGCGATTGCCGGACAGTTGCCCGGCAAGCCGGAAGTCTACACGGCACAGAAAAACTACATCAAGGCCATCAACAAGGGCTTGATGAAAGTGATGTCGAAGATGGGCATCTCTACCTATCAGTCATACTGCGGCGCGCAGATCTTCGAGGCCGTGGGTCTTTCTTCGGATTTCGTCAACCGCTACTTCGCCGGCACGCCGACCAAGGTGGAAGGCATCGGTCTGAAGGAGGTCGCCGAGGAGACGCTGCGCACGCATGCCGATGCCTACAGCACCGATCCGGTGCTTGCCAGCATGCTCGACTGCGGTGGCGAATATGCCTATCGGGTACGCGGCGAAGAGCACATGTGGACTCCGGATGTGATTGCCAAGCTGCAGCATGCGACGCGCTCCGGCAAGTACGAGACCTACAAGGAATACGCCAGGCTGATCAACGATCAGGGGCAGCGCCACATGACCCTGCGCGGCCTGTTCGAGATCAAGCCGGCGGGCCCTGCGCTGGCCCCCGATGAAGTGGAATCGGCAAAGGATATCGTCAAGCGCTTTGCCACCGGCGCGATGTCGCTGGGGAGCATTTCGACCGAAGCCCACACCACGCTGGCGATTGCCATGAATCGCATCGGCGGCAAATCGAATACCGGCGAAGGCGGCGAAGACCGCATGCGCTACAAGCCGGTGGCCGCAGGCAGCACCCTGGCCAGCGTGATCGGCAAGAGCCGCGTTGCGCGCGACATTGCGCTGAAGGCCGGCGACAGCCTGCGCTCGGCGATCAAGCAGGTGGCTTCAGGCCGCTTCGGCGTCACGGCGGAGTACCTGACCAATGCCGACCAGCTCCAGATCAAGATGGCGCAAGGCGCCAAGCCCGGCGAAGGCGGCCAGTTGCCCGGCCACAAGGTGTCCGAATACATCGGCTTTTTGCGCCACTCGGTGCCGGGCGTGCAACTGATCTCGCCGCCGCCGCACCACGACATCTATTCGATCGAGGATCTGGCGCAACTGATCCACGACCTGAAGAACTCCAATCCGGAGGCCAGCGTGTCGGTCAAGCTGGTTTCGGAAATCGGCGTCGGCACGGTCGCCGCGGGCGTGGTCAAGGCCAAGGCCGACCATGTGGTGATCGCCGGCCACGACGGCGGTACCGGCGCATCGCCCATCTCCTCGATCAAGCACGCCGGCACGCCGTGGGAACTCGGTCTTGCCGAGACGCAGCAGACCCTGGTGCTCAACCGTCTGCGCGGCCGCGTCCGGGTCCAG
The DNA here is from genome assembly GCA_025353195.1 of Rhodocyclaceae bacterium. Classification (GTDB taxonomy): domain Bacteria; phylum Pseudomonadota; class Gammaproteobacteria; order Burkholderiales; family Rhodocyclaceae; genus Sulfuritalea. The sequence goes on along the minus strand of JANXRC010000182.1, from coordinate 16,586 downwards.
GCCGATGGCCAGATGAAGACCGGGCGCGACGTGGTGGTTGGTGCCCTGCTCGGCGCCGACGAGTTCGGCTTCGCCACCGCGCCGCTGGTGGTCGAAGGCTGCGTCATGATGCGCAAATGCCACCTCAATACCTGTCCGGTGGGCGTGGCGACGCAGGATCCGGTGTTGCGCGCGCGCTTCTCGGGGCAACCCGAGCACGTCGTCAATTACTTCTTCTTCGTCGCCGAGGAAGTGCGCGAACTGATGGCGCAGATCGGCATCCGCAAGTTCGACGACCTGATCGGCCGCTCGGATCTGCTCGACATGCGCATGGGAGTCGATCACTGGAAAGCCAAGGGACTCGACTTCTCGCGAATCTTCTACCGGCGACCGGAAGTAGCCGGCGTCTCGAGTCGCCATAGCGAAACCCAGGATCATGGCTTGAAGAACGCCCTGGATCACAGCCTGATCGCCAAGGCCGGGCCGGCCCTGGAACGCGGCGCCAAGGTGGTGATCGAGTCGCCCATCAGGAACCAGAACCGCACCGTGGGCACCCTGCTGTCGCACGAAGTGGCCAAACGCAAGGGACACGAGGGGCTGCCGGACGGCACCATTACCATCAAGTTCACCGGTACGGCGGGACAGAGCTTCGGCGCCTTCCTCGCGCGCGGCATCACGCTGGATCTGACCGGCGACGCCAACGATTACGTCGGCAAGGGGCTGTCCGGCGGCCGCATCATCGTGCGCCCACCCGAGGCCTTCCGCGGCGTGCCCAGCGAGAACATCATTGTCGGCAATACGGTGCTTTACGGCGCCACCGAAGGCGAGGTGTTCTTTCGCGGCGTCGCCGGCGAACGCTTCGCGGTGCGCAATTCCGGCGCCACTGCGGTGGTCGAAGGCACCGGCGATCATGGCTGCGAATACATGACCGGCGGCACGGTGGCCGTGCTCGGTCTCACCGGCCGCAACTTCGCGGCGGGCATGTCGGGCGGCATCGCTTACGTCTATGATGAAGACGGCATGTTTGCGCGGCGCTGCAACCCGTCCATGGTCACCCTGGACAAGGTGCTGCCGGAGGCAGAACAGCCGGATGACGGACTGCGCCATCACAATCAGACCGACGAGGCGCAACTCAAACGCATGATCGAGGAGCACGCCAGGCGATCCGGCAGCGAACGTGCCCAGGCCCTTCTCGCCGACTGGGCCAATGCCCGCGGCAAGTTCGTCAAGGTCTTCCCGAATGAATATCGTCGCGCCCTGAAAGAGATGGCGGCGACGCAACTGAAGGAAGCAGCGTAATGGGCAAGCCCACCGGATTCCTCGAATTTCAACGCATATCCGAGAGCTACGAAGCGGCGGAGACCCGCGTCCTTCACTACCACGAGTTCATTCCGCACCTGACGGATCAGCAGGCGAAGATACAGGGTGCGCGCTGCATGGATTGCGGCATTCCCTATTGCAACAACGGCTGCCCGGTCAACAACCTGATCCCGGACTGGAACGACCTGGTCTACAAAGGCAACTGGCAGGAGGCGATCGAGACCCTGCATTCGACCAACAACTTTCCGGAATTCACCAGCCGCATCTGCCCGGCACCCTGCGAGGCGGCCTGTACGCTGAACATCCCGCAGACTCCGGTCGGCATCAAGTCGATCGAGCGCGCCATCATCGACAAGGCCGGCGAGAACGGCTGGGTGCTGCCGCAACCGGCGGCACACAAGACCGGCCGCAAGATCGCCGTTGTCGGCTCCGGCCCGGCGGGGCTGGCCGCGGCGCAGCAACTGGCGAGGGCCGGGCACGCGGTGACGGTATTCGAGAAGAACGACCGCATCGGCGGTCTGCTGCGTTACGGCATTCCCGATTTCAAGCTGGACAAGCGGTTGATCGACTGGCGCATGGCGCAGATGAAGGCGGAGGGCGTCAGGTTCGTCACCGGCACCATGGTTACGAAAGCGGCCCTGCCCAAGGGCGTGGTCAATGACGCGAAGAAGACGCTCACCCCGGAGCAACTGAAGAAGGATTTCGATGCCGTGGTGCTCGCCGGTGGCGCCGAGAATCCGCGCGATCTGCCGATTCCGGGCCGTGAGCTGGAAGGCGTGTACTTCGCGCTGGAGTTCCTGATTCCGCAGAACAAGGAAATCTCCGGCGGACGCAAGAATCCGATCGATGTTAACGGCAAGCATGTCGTCGTCATCGGCGGCGGCGATACCGGTTCGGATTGCGTCGGCACCTCCAATCGCCACGGTGCGGCCAGCATCACCCAGATCGAGCTGTTGCCGCGTCCGCCCGAGCAGGAGAACGGCCCGCTGACCTGGCCCTACTGGCCGCTGCGTATGCGCACCTCCTCGTCGCACGACGAAGGCTGCGAGCGCGACTGGTCCATCGGCACCAAGGCCTTCGTCGGCGAGAATGGTCGGCTCAAGGCCATCAAGGCCGTGCGCCTGGCGTGGGCCGACGGCAAGATGAGCGAAGTACCGGGATCCGAATTCGAGATTGCCGCCGATTTTGCTTTCCTCGCCATGGGCTTCCTCAATCCGGTGGGCGGCATCCTCGATGCGTTCGGGATCGACAAGGATGCGCGCGGCAATGCCCGGGCGAATACCGAAGGTGTGCAGGCCTACAGCACCAATGTGCCCGGCGTGTTTGCCGCGGGCGACATGCGGCGCGGCCAGTCGCTCGTCGTTTGGGCGATTCGCGAAGGTCGCCAGTGCGCGCGCACCGTCGATCAGTTCCTCATGGGTTCCAGCACCTTGCCGAGGTGAGATGGCCTTGAACGTCGTCATTCTCGCCGCCGGGCAGGGCAAGCGCATGCACTCAGACCTGCCCAAGGTGCTGCATCCGCTGGCGGGGAAACCATTGCTGGGGCACGTACTCGACACCGCGCGCGAACTTGGGGCAGAGAAAATCTGCGTGGTCTACGGCCACGGCGGCGAGCAGGTGCGCAGCGCGCTGAACGCGCCCGACATAGCCTGGGCCTTGCAGGAGCCGCAACTCGGTACCGGCCATGCGGTACTGCAGGCCACGCCAACCGCCGTACCGTCAGCGCCGACTCTTGTGCTCTACGGCGATGTCCCGCTGATTCGCGCCACGACCCTGCGCCGCCTGATCGAGGCGGCCGGCGCCGGCTCGCTGGCGCTGCTTACCGCGCATCTCGATGATCCGCAGGGCTATGGCCGCATCGTCCGGGTCGCAGGCAAGGTCACGCGCATCGTCGAGGAGAAGGATGCCGACGACGCCGAACGCGCGATTCGCGAGATCAATACCGGCATCCTTGTCGCGCCCACCGCGGCCCTCGCGCGCTGGCTGCCGACGCTCGGCAATCGCAATGCCCAGGGCGAGTACTACCTGACCGACATCGTCGCTCTGGCCGTCGCGGAAGGCGTGCCGGTGGTAACCGCCCAGCCCGACGAGGTCTGGGAAATCGAGGGCGTCAACAGCAAGCTGCAACTCGCCGCCCTGGAGCGCGTGCATCAGCGCAATGTCGCCGGGCAACTGATGGAAGCCGGCGTGACGCTGAGTGACCCGGCGCGCATCGATGTTCGCGGGCAACTCAGTTGCGGGCGCGATGTCGCCATCGACGTCAATTGCGTTTTCGAAGGCCGCGTCGAACTCGCCGACAAGGTTGTCGTCGGTGCCAACTGCGTGCTGAAAAACTGCCGCATCGGCAGCGGCACGCGCATTGCACCCTTCTGCCACATCGAAGACGCCGCCGTCGGGGCGGACAGCATCATCGGCCCCTACGCCCGGTTGCGACCCGGCACCGAACTCGGCCGCGACGTGCATATCGGCAATTTTGTCGAAATCAAGAATTCGACGATAGCCGATCATTCAAAGGCCAATCACCTCGCCTATGTCGGCGATGCGACCATCGGCAGCCGGGTGAACCTCGGTGCCGGCACCATCACCTGCAACTACGATGGCGCCAACAAGTTCCGCACCGTGATCGAGGACGACGTCTTCATCGGCTCCGACACCCAGCTGGTTGCGCCCGTTACCGTCGGTCGCGGCGCCACCCTGGGCGCTGGCACGACGCTGACCCGCGACGCTCCGCCCGATCAGCTGACCGTCTCGCGCGCGAAGCAGGTGTCGGTCGCCGGCTGGAAGCGGGCTGTGAAGCAGAAGAAGGGCTGAGCCATGTGCGGTATCGTCGCCGCCGTCGCGGAACGCAACATTGTCCCCGTGCTGCTCGAGGGACTGATGAAGCTGGAGTACCGCGGCTACGACTCGGCCGGCCTGGCGCTGCTCAATCCGACACTGACACGACTGCGCAGCGTCGGCCGCGTTGCCGAACTGGCGACGCAGGCGGCAGGCCAGGTGGCGCACCATGGCATCGCCCATACCCGCTGGGCAACGCATGGCGTGCCCTGCGAGCGCAATGCCCATCCGCATGTCTCGGCAGGGCTGGCGGTGGTGCACAACGGAATCATCGAAAACTACGCCGAGTTGAAGCAGGAGCTGATGGCAGCAGGCTATGTGTTCACCTCGGATACCGACACGGAAGTCATCGCGCATCTGATCCAGCACACGCTGCAGTCGACGCCCGATCTGTTCGATGCCGTGCGCCGGGCGACGGCGCGCCTGATCGGCGCCTATGCCATTGCGGTATTGCGGGAAGGCGACGACGGCATTGTCGTCGCCCGCCACGGCGCGCCGCTGTTGTTGGGCTTGGGCGACGACGGCAACTACGCCGCCTCGGACGCGTCGGCGCTGTTGCAGGTAACGCGCAGCATGGTCTATCTTGAAGACGGCGACGTGGCGGAACTCAAACGCAATGCGGTGCGAATAGTCGGCGCTGACGGTACGGCGCTGAAGGTGCCGGCCGATCGTCCGCTGCATCAGAGCACGCTGTCGGCGAACGACGTCGAACTGGGCGACTGGCAGCACTACATGCAGAAGGAAATCTTCGAACAGCCGCAGGCCCTGGCGGCCACGCTGGAAATGATCGGCGGCGCGCAGACCTTGAGTCCCAACCTGTTCGGCGTGGCGGCGCCGGAGATGCTGCAGGGCGTGCAGTCGGTGCTGATCCTCGCCTGCGGCACCAGCTACCACGCCGGGCTCGTCGCCCGCTACTGGATCGAGCAACTGGCGGGGATCGCCTGCGGCGTGGAGATCGCCAGCGAGTATCGCTATCGCGTCTCGGTGCCGAACCCGCAGCAACTGGTGGTGGCGATTTCGCAGTCCGGCGAAACGGCAGACACCTTGGCCTCGGTCAAGCACGCCAAATCCTTGGGCATGGGTCGCACGCTGGCGATCTGCAACGTGCCCGAATCGGCCATCGTGCGCGAATGCGCCTTGCGCTTTCTGACCCGCGCCGGGCTCGAGATTGGCGTCGCCTCGACCAAGGCCTTCACCACGCAGTTGGCCGCCCTGTTCCTGTTGGCGGTGACGCTGGCCAAGCAGGCGGGACGCCTGACGCCGGAGCAGGAAGGGGGACACCTGACGGCCCTGCGCCATTTGCCGGTGGCGGTGCAGAAAGTACTGGCCCTCGAGCCCGAAATCAAGGTCTGGGCAACCCGCTTCGCCGACAAGCAGCACGCGTTGTTCCTCGGTCGCGGCCACCATTATCCGATCGCGCTGGAAGGCGCGCTGAAGCTCAAGGAGATCTCCTACATTTATGCCGAGGGCTATCCCGCGGGCGAACTCAAGCACGGCCCGCTGGCGCTGGTGGACCGGACCATGCCGGTCATCAGCATCGCGCCCAACGACGCCCTGCTGGAAAAACTCAAGTCCAACCTGAAGGAAGTCGCCGCGCGTGGCGGCGAGCTCTATGTCTTTGCCGACGCCGATTCCGCGGTGGACGAGGAAGCGGGCGTGCATGTGCTGCGCCTGCCGGAGCACTACGGCCTGCTGTCACCGGTGCTGCATGTCGTCCCGTTGCAGTTGCTGTCCTATCACGCCGCGCTGGTCAAAGGCACGGACGTGGATAAGCCGAGGAACCTCGCCAAGAGCGTCACTGTAGAGTGAGGTGATGCGGCTGTCGGAGCCCGCGGTTCGAGGAGGCGGCCGGCGTCGAAGATGCCCGCTTTTTTTTGGCGCATTCCTGAACGCCCCGGTATGACATTCCCCTACTGGCCGGGCGGCACGGGTGAAACCTGAGTCCAACCTGTGGGGCAGGTCCTTACGTAGGGATAGTAGCCGGCAGCTTGCGCACAGTAGTACCACCAGTTTTGCTGAGGAACGGGTGCCGGTGACGGAGCCGTTTGAGCGATGACTGCCGGCTGTTGCACGTAAGTCTGCGATGCGTAGGCCGGCACTGTATAGACCGGTGCCGGGTAATAGGCGGGAGGCGGCGCGGTGGCCGCCAGATAGAGGGCGGTACCGAACAATAGTCCGGGACCCCACCAACCCCAACCATGCCCCCCGCGGTGACCATAACGATCCGCCCAGGCCGGTGATATCGCCACAGACGCAAGGGTGGCCACGATGAGTACCGATTTGAGTAGTCTCAACATCTGATCCTCCTTCTGCGATCACTGCTCGCCGATCAGCATAGCGCGTATTGGACAATGTCGCTGATCAATGGCGTGCAATGAATTGTCACAGCAACAAAGCGTTACACCTTGAGGGTCATCGGGATATCCGGCCGGACGTTATTTGGCGTATCCAACATGTTGTTGGCTTTAATTAGGAGACACACAATGTCCAAGATTCTCGCTACCCTGATCGCCGGTCTGTTTGCCGCTTCGGTATTCGCTGCCGACACCCCGAAGGCTGACGTCAAGCCCGCTCCTGCTGCCACTTCTGCTACCACCGCGAAGACACCTGCCGCAGGCAGCCCGAAGAAGGTGCACAAGCATCACAAGCACGAAAAGAAGGCCGCTGTGGCTGCTCCGGCTGCCGTGCCGGCCAAGTAATCGGCCGGGTTTCCGCAAGCAACAGCGCCGGCAGCGAAAGCCGCTGGCGCTGCTTTTCGCTTACGCCGGCGAGCGGCTCCGGTTCGAGGTTCATCGCTGGTCGTCGAGGCCTTCCTGCACCAAGCGCTCGCGAATCGTCGACAATTCACCACGACGCTTTGCCGTGCTCACGGGGTATTTCATCTTGAGACTTTTCAGGGAATCGAGAATGATTGAGGAAATGATCAGCCGGGCGTTCTTCTTGTTGTCTGCGGGCACGATGTACCACGGTGACGTTTTCGTGCTCGTCGCGCTCAGGCAAGCCTCGTAGGCTTGCATGTACTGTTTCCAGAATTTCCGCTCTTCAATGTCGGCAAGACTGAACTTCCAGTTTTTCTCGGGTTCGTCGATGCGATCGAGAAAGCGCTTGCGCTGCAGGGAATTGGGCGCACGCGCGGACGATCGGAGCAGAAAGAAATCCGTGGAGGAGTGTCCCTGACAAATCTATGCGGACAAGCAGGCAATGACCGTGCGGCGCCGCACAGAGCCTTGTTTCAACCCGGCGCCTTGATTTCGCCACCGAATTGACGCAGCCTTGACATTCGGGTCCGCCGCGCCGTGAAGCATCGGCGGCAGGGGCATCGAGGTATGGACGGCGATGAACGAAAAAGTGGAAACTGTGATTCTGATTCATGGACTCTGGATGCACGGCGTGGTCCTGCTGCCTTATCAGAGCTGGCTTCGCGCTGAGGGTTTTGTCGTTCGCCGGTTTTCATATCCCTCCCGGAGCGCCGGCCTGGAAGATAACGTCCGTTTGCTGTCCGCCTTCGTCGGGGAAACGCAGGGTGCCGTCATCCACCTTGTCGCACACAGCCTCGGCGGGCTGGTCGCGCTAGAGATGCTGTCCCGGCAAGCCGACCCGCGCATACGCCGTGTCGTCCTGCTGGGAACTCCTTTGGCGGGCTGCCATTGCGGCGCAACCCTCGCCGCAATCCCGGTACTGACGCGGCTGGTGGGACGCACCTTTGCGGACTGGTTCACCCGTCCGCGTTTGGCCCTGCCCGTCACGGCGGAGATTGGCATAATCGCCGGCACCCGCCGGATCAGTTTCGGGCGCATGATTCCCGGACTGGCACGCCCCAATGATGGGCTCGTTGCCGTAGACGAAACGCACCTCGCCACGGCCAAGGACAGCATCGCGCTGAAGGTCAGCCATTCCGGCATGCTCGCGTCCCGCACCTGCGCCGGGCAAACCGCCAACTTTCTGAGGACGGGAAGCTTCATTCATGTCTAGGCTGATTCTCGCGACGACCCTGTGCTTGCTTGTCAGTGGCTGCGCCAACATCGCCTACTACGCTCAGGCGGTTGAAGGCCAGGTGCAACTCTTGGTGGTGTCGCGGCCGATTTCCGATGTGATCGCCGATGCCGCGACCGATCCCGCGCTGCGCCGGAAGCTGGAAACGGCAAGTGCGATACGGGAATTCGCCAGCCACGAGTTGGTTTTGCCGAATAATGAAAGCTATCGCTACTACGCCGACCTCGGACGTCCTTACGTCGTATGGAACGTCTTTGCCGCGCCGGAGTTTTCAGTGGAGCCGCAGCAGTGGTGCCTGCTATTCATCGACTGCTTCAAGTATCGCGGCTACTATGACAAGAGCGCCGCCGACCTGTACGCCGACGAAGTGCGGCAGACCGGAGCAGACGTCTACGTCGGCGGCGTTCCAGCCTATTCCACCCTCGGTTTCTTCGACGATCCGGTGTTGAACACCTTTCTGCGCTTCGGCGACCAGGAAGTCGCCCGCATCGTCTTCCATGAGCTTGCGCACCAGGTCGTATACGCCACTGGTGATTCCGCGTTCAACGAATCGTTCGCCACGGCGGTCGAAAATGAAGGCATGCGCCGCTGGTTGCAGAAGTTTGCTACGCCGGAGCGGTTGCGAGACTTCGAGATGCAGCAGGAACACAATGCACGATTTCATCGGCTCGTGGCCGACAGCCGCGAACAGTTGCGCGCAATCTATGCATCGTCCGTGACGGTCGACGAGAAGAGGCGCGCCAAGTCGGAAGCAATCGCACGATTGAAGCGGACCTACACCAATCTGAAAGCAGGTTGGGGGAATACTGGCGCTTACGACCGCTGGTTCAGCCAGCCGTTGAACAACGCTTCCCTGGGGTCGATCGCCCTGTACACGCAGTGGGTCCCGGCATTCAACGCCCTGCTGGAACAGGAAGGAGGGAATCTGCCGCGCTTCTACCTGCGGGTGGAAGCACTTGCCATCCTGCCGAAGTCAGAGCGGACGATGGCGCTCGAGCGGCTCTTGCCGAACCGCACGGGCTCTTCGGCGTCGCTACCGTGACCCGCCGTTCCCTTCGATGGCCAGATCGCCATCGGGACCGGCAATCTCTCGTTCTGGTCGCCGCGATGCGCGTGCAACTCGGACCGCGCTGATCAACAATGACCCGTCGCGACTGCTGCCGCGCCATTTCCTTCAGTTGGATTCCCGATCGCGAAATCGTGTTCCCGGTGGAAAATGAAGACCGAACGTCTCCCGCAGAATTTCCAGCAGTTCGTCATCGTCCACCACCGTACGCCCGGCGCCGACTTCTCCGCGATCCTCGATCAACTCCCGGTTGCGCAGAATCATTCGCCGGTCCGTGCCCGGCAGCTGTACCGTCAGGGTTTGCACGAAACGCGAGTTCGGGTGGGTCGACATGTAATGGTTGGCGATCTCGTAATCGATGGGCTGCTGCGGTTCCAGCGAAAACGCGTACAGGTCCGTCCAGACATCGTTGCGGCTCGATTGCAGCACCCATGATGAGCCGGTTTCCGCGATCACGCGGTAGGTCCATGCGTAATGGTGGACCTCCTCGCCGGAGCCGAACGGAACCGGCAGCAGCAGACCCTCGCCGCCGAAGCCGACATCGGCCACCCAGCGGCTGCCTTCGGCCTCCACCAGCAGGAGCATGTGGGTGCGCGGCAGGACGGCGGTGGTGCGATGGCGAACGCGCGCCGCCAGCTTGGTCAGGCTGAATCCGAACGCCCGCAGGACGGCCGCAAACAGCAGGTTATGCTCGAAGCAATAGCCGCCGCGATGCTGGTCGACGAGCTTGGCCTGGATGCTGGGCAGGTCGAGCGCGATCGGGCGGCCGAGCAGGATGTCGAGGTTTTCGAACGGAATGTGCGTCGCGTGCGCCAGATGCAGGGCTTCCAGCGCCTCCCGCGTCGGCGCGATTTCGCCGTCGTACTTGATGCGGCGCAGGTAGGCCGGCAGATCCAGCATGTGGGAGCCTAGCCCGCCGGACCCAGGCCGTAAGGTGCCGGCGTCATATTGACGATCCTGCCGAAAAGCTCCTTGAACTCGCCTTCGGCCCCCGCGTAGGGGTCGAAGTTGGCCGCAAAGGCGGTGTCGATCTCGGTCCAGTCCTGCTCGCTGAGTACCTCGCGCGCCAAAGGCAGGAGTTCCACTTCTTCCTGGTTGAGGTGTTGCCAGTTGAAATCGAGGTAGGGCTGGACCAGCGCATCGAAGGCAGCGAAGCCGGCGGCGCCGACGCTCTGGTAATGAATCAGGGCCTGCAGCAGATCGATCGTCATGCAGTAGCCCGCGATGTGTTGGTCTTCCAGAATCTCGATCAGTGCCGCGGCCTTGGGCGATCGGCTGCGCAACCGGGGGAAGAGATAGTGGTCTTCCTTGGGATGATGAACTTTTTCCGGCACCTGGGTGATGTAGTCGACCATTGCCGTCAGCAGCCGGAAATCCACTTGCAGTGTTCCGGCGCGGATTTCGCCGACTACGAAACGCAGGGCCTGCAACACGGCGGCCAGCGCCCGGTGCTCGTCGTGAATGATGTCGATGGTCTTCATCTCTTCCTCTCAGTGAGCGCCGACGCCGAGCCACTTGTCGAGCTGCGTGCGGTCCTTGCGGAGTGTTTCGCTTGCGCCGGAGAACACCACGCGGCCGCGTTCCAGCACTAGGGCCTGGCGCGTCAGCGGCAGGATCTGATGGGCGTGCTGTTCGACCAGGATCACCGCCATTTCGCCCGAACTGACCGTTTGGCCGATGATGCGCAGCAGTTCCTGGACGATCAGCGGCGCCAGACCTTCGAGCGGTTCGTCGAGCAGCAGCAGCTTCGGGTTCACCATCAGGGCGCGCGCCATGGCCAGCATCTGCTGCTCGCCGCCGGAAAGCTGGTTGCCCATGTTGGCGCGGCGTTCCTCCAGGCGCGGGAACAGGTCGTAGATGCGTTTCAGGTGCCACGGTCCGGGCCGCGCCACGACGGTGAGGTTTTCCTCGACCGTGAGCGACGGGAAAATGTCGCGTTCCTGCGGCACCCAGCCGAGGCCGAGCTGTGCCCGCCCGTGCGCCGGCACCACGACTAGGTCCTGCCCCTGGTAGCGCATGCGGCCGGACTTGAAGCGGGTGGCGCCCATCAGGGTCGACAGCAGGGTGGTCTTGCCCATGCCGTTGCGGCCGAGCAGCGCCAGGCTGTCGGCCTCGCCGAGCTTGAACGAGATGGCCTCCAGGATCACGGCATCGCCGTAGCCGGCCCAGACGTTTTCCAGTTCGAGGAGTTCAGCCATCGAGCGCTTCTCCCAGATAGACTTCCCTGACGCGGCGGTCCCGGGCGATGACCTCGGGCAGGTCCTCGGTCAGCAGGGCGCCGCCGACCAGCACCGAGATGCGCTCGGCGAAGCGGAAGACGAGGTCCATGTCGTGCTCGATCAGCACGATGGTCACCTCGCGCGGCAGTTGCGCGATGGTCTCGAACAGTTCCCGGCTCTCGTCGGTTGGCACGCCGGCGGCCGGCTCGTCGAGCAGCAGCACCTGGGGCTTGGCGGCGAGGGCCAGCGCAATTTCGATCATGCGCTGGCGGCCGTAGGCCAGGCTGCGGGTCTGCGTGTGCGCCACGTCGAGCAGGCGCAAGGTGGCCAGCAACTCGGCCGCTTCATCGATCGCCGCAGTGTGGTCGCCGACTGGTCGCCACCAGTTCCAGCCGAGGCCGAGGCGTTCGCACACCGAGAGGGTGACCGATTCCAGCACGGTCATTTCGGCGAACAGCCGGTTGATCTGGAAAGTGCGCACCAGGCCGCGCTTGACGCGCTGGTGCTGGGCCAGGCGGGTGACATCCTCGCCCTTGAGGAAGACCTCGCCTGCGCTGGGTTCGAGGAAGCCGGTGAGCAGGTTGATCAGGGTCGTCTTGCCGGCGCCGTTGGGGCCGATCAGGGCATGGCGCGCGCCGGGTTCGATGCTGAGGCTGACATCCTTGCTGGCGAAGAAGCCGCCAAAGCGCTTGCTCAGGTTTCGCGTCTGCAGCACCGGCGTCATGACGGCGTCCTTGCCGGCGCGGACAGCTTGCGCAGCAGGCCCATGATGCCGTCGCGCGCGAACAGCACGATCAGCACCAGCGCCGCACCGAGCCAGAACTGCCAGTACTGCGGATTGATGTCCGACAGGAAATGGTGGGCCGCCATGAACACCATGGTGCCGATCAAGGCGCCGTACAGGCTGCCGGTGCCGCCCAGCACCAAAATCAGCAGCAATTCGGCAGAGCGCGAAAAGGCCATCACATCGAGCGAGACGAACTGCGTGGTCTGGGTCAGGAGGGCGCCGGCGACACCGGCGTAGGCGGCGCCGATGGTATAGGCGGCGACCAGGCGGGCATTGACCGGCGCGCCGATGGCCGGCATGCGCCCGACGTTCTGCCGGATGCCGCGCAGGGAAAGTCCGAATGGACTGTGCACCAGGCGCCGCGCCACCCAGAACATGAGGAACAGCACGGCCACGCTGTACCAGTAAGCGGTCTTGCCGTAGAGATCGAAGCTGAACATGCCGAGCACCGGCTGGATGTCCACGCCCTGCAGGCCGTCCACGCCGCCGGTGAAATCGGTTAGCTTGTTGGCCGCCTCGTAGAGCATCATCGAGACGCCGAGGGTCACCATGAGCCGTGTCAGGTCGGCCCCGCGCAGCACCAGGAAGCTGGTGAGAAAACCCGCGGCGGCGGCGGCCAGAGCGGCGCCTGCCAGCCCCAGCAGCGGATCGCCCCAGCCGTACTTGGCCATCAGCCCGGCGGCATAGGCACCGAGCCCGAAGAACGCGGCATGGCCGAGCGAAACGATGCCGGCATAGCCGAGGATGAGGTCGAGCGAGAGGCAGAACAATGCCGTGATGGCGATCTGCGAGAGCAGGGCCAGGTTTTTCGGGAAAACGAAATAGGCCACCAGCGGCAGCAGCCAGAAGGCATATTCTGCCCAGTGCCAGGCAGCGGCCCGGCGCAGCGGGGAGAGATCGAGCTTGACCGGTGTCATGGCTATTTCGCCGCCGCGCGGCCGAACAGGCCCTGCGGCCGCACGATCAGCATCACCACCATCACCGCGTAGATGACGAAGGCACCGACCTGCGGCAGGTAGTACTTGCCGGCCACGTCGAACAGGCCGAGCATCAGCGAGGCGAGCAGCGAGCCCTTGATGTTGCCGCTGCCGCCTACCGCCACCACGATCAGGAAGTAGACGATGTACTTTACCGGGAAGCCGGGGTCGAGGCCGAGCATCTCGATGCCGAGCGCGCCGCCGAGACCGGCCAGCCCCGAACCGAGGGCGAAGGCCAGGGTGAACACGCGGTCGACGTTGATGCCGAGGCCGCGCGCCGCGCGCGGGTTGTCGACGGCGGCGCGCAGCTCGGCGCCGAAGCGGGTATGGCTCACCATCCATTGCAGGCCGACGGCGAGGATGAGGCCGACGACGATGAGGAACAGCCGATAGATGCCGACGTCCAGCCCCGGCAGGTTGATCTGTCCCTTGAGGAAGTCGGGCAGCACGAAGGCCTGCTGCGTGGCGCCGAAGAAGTAGTGCGCGGTGCTGATGGACATGAAGATCAGGCCGATGGAGAACAGCACCTGGTCGAGGTGCGTGGCGGCATACAGCCGCCGGTACAGCGTGCGCTCGAGGATGATGCCGGCCAGCGCTGCCGTCGCTGCCGCTGCCGGCGCCGCCAGCAGGAAGGGCACGCCGAGGCGCGACAGCAGCAGGGCGCAGGTATAGCCGCCGAGCATGGCGAAGGCGCCGTGGGCGAGGTTGACGAAGTTCATCAGGCCCAGCGTCACCGACAGGCCGACGCTGATGAGGAACAGCAGCATGCCTGCGGCGAGTCCGTCGAAGATGATGGTCATCGATATTTCCGGGAGTGGAAACAGCGCGGACCGGAGTCCGCGCCCTGGCATCCTGCGGAGCTTACTGCTTGCCGGGATCCTTGAAGTCGTTGACCTGGTCGAATTCGACGTTCTGCAGCTTGCCGCCGACCTTCGTCACCTTGCGGATGTACACCGTCTGCACGATGTCGCGGGTGGCCGGGTCGATGCTGACCGGGCCGCGCGGACTCATCCACTTCATGCCCTTGGCGGCTTCGATGAACTTGTCGCCGCTGGCGTCGCCGCCGGTCTTCTTCAGCACTTCGGCAATCAGGTGCATGCCGTCATAACCGCCGACCGACATGAAGTTGGGGCGGTCCTTCGGGTAGGCCTTGGCATAGGCCGCGACGTAGGTCTGATTCTCCGGCGACTTGTGCGCCTCGGCATAGTGGAAGGAATTGATCACGCCCAGCGAAGGATCGCCGATGGCATCGAGCACGTCCTCGTCGGTCAGGTCGCCGGTGGCGATCAGCTTGATGCCGGCCGCCGCCAGGCCGCGCTCCTGGAAGCCCTTCATGAAGGCGATGCCCGCCTCGCCGGCCGGGACGAAGAGGAACACCGCATCCGGCTTGGTGTCCTTGACCTTCTGCAGGTAGGGCGCGAAATCCGGGTTGCGCACCGGCACCCGCACTTCGCCGGCAATCGTGCCGCCGGCGGCGGTGAAGGTCTTCTTGAACTGGCCTTCGGAATCGTGGCCGGGACCGTAGTCGGCGACCACCGTGAACACCGTCTTGATGCCGTTCTTGGCCGCCCAGCTGGCAACCGGGGCGGTGATCTGCGGCAGGGTCATCGAGGTGCGCACGATGTAGTTGGACTTGGTCGTCACGGCGGAAGTCGCCGCGTTCATGACGATCATCGGCTTCTTCGCCTCGGTGGCGACCGGCGCCACGGCGAAGGCCGAGGGCGTCAGGCCGAAGCCGGCGAGGATGTCGACGTTGTCCTTCACTACCAGTTCCTGCGCCAGGCGCTTGCTGACATCGCCGGCGGTGCCCGGCGCGTCGTCCTTGACGATGAGCTGGACCTTGCGGCCGGCGATGGTGTCGCCGTTCTTTTCCAGGTAGAGCTTGACGCCGTGCTCGATCTGCTTGCCATAGGCGGCGAAGGGGCCGGTCATCGGCAGCACCAGGCCGATCTTGAGCGGCTCGGCGGCCTGCGCCGCGGTTATGGCAAACGCGGCGGTGGCCAGGGCAAGCGCGCCTGCGCTCAGAATCTTGGTCAGTTGCATTGAGTTTCTCCTCGTCTTTTTTGGACACTGCTGGGGTCGGGGCGGAGTCGGGGTTAATTCGCCACACTGCGATTCTGGCAGTGCGGGCGGAACATGCCAAGCCAATGCGGGTACTATTAGATATCGCGTTTTGTTATGGGTGCCCCGCCGGTGCTTACGAAAGATCGCTCGTGAACCTCAAGCAACTTGAATACTTCGTTCGCGTCGCCGAACTGGGTAGTTTCAGCAAGGCGTCGCTGATCCTGAACATAGCCCAGCCGGCCCTGTCGCGCCAGGTGCGACTGCTGGAAACCGATTTGCGCGTGACGCTGCTGATGCGCAACGGACGCGGCGTGGTGCTGACGGAAGCCGGTCAGCGCCTGTTCGACCACAGCGTCGGCATCCTGCAACTGGTGTCGCGGGTGCGCGAGGACCTGGAGAGCACGCGCGGCGAACCGGCCGGTCGCATCGTCGTCGGCCTGCCGCCCAGCATGGGCCGGCTGCTCACCCTGCCCCTGGTCGAGGGCTTCCGCCACGCACTGCCGAAGGCGCGCCTGGCCATCGTCGAAGGTCTGTCTGCCCATTTGGCGGAATGGATAGCCACCGGCCGGGTCGACGTCGGCCTGCTGCACAACCCCGAATCGCAGGCGGCCATCGAAGTCACGCCGGTGCTCGACGAGCCGCTCGGCGTCGTCAGTCCCGCCGGCACGGGCACCGCGGGGTCGAAGAGGAAAGTCGGCGCTGACGGTACGGTGACGCTGGCCGAACTGGCGCGCCTGCCGCTGATCCTGCCCGAGCGCAGCCATGCCATCCGCAAGCTTCTGGAAACGCAGGCCGCATTGACCGGCCACAAGCTGAATATCGCGCTGGAAATCTCCAGCGTGCAGTCCATCCTGGAGCTCGTGCGCGCTGGCTATGGCCACGCCATATTGACGCCCACCGCGCTGGTGGCCTCGGGCCAGCCCGAAGCCTTCGTCCTGCGCAAGCTGGTCGAGCCGCGCCTGACCAGCACCCTGTGCCTCGCCGTGTCGGCGCACAAGCCGGCGACACCGCTGACCAAGCACGTGCTGCGCCTGCTGCGCGAACTGATCCTGGCGGCGGCAGAACCGGTGCCGCCACCGACGGCCGGCCGCACCCATAGCAAGAGACACTAGCCTTTCGCGGTTCGCTGCTGTTGCTTGGTGGAAATGGCTGCGCTGCAGAATCGCTGGGAGTTCTGCAATCGGCCAGGAGCGGACCTTGCCCCGGTATCCCGATTGCAGACGTTACAGTTTCAGGCTGTCAGGGGCCATTTCAATCGGCAACTAACTGCCTATCTTGACGGTGGACCACGTCGCTTATTACGAAGGGGCTTAACAGCGAAGCCGTTGGCCACCATGTTCATCACG
>JANXRC010000165.1 GCA_025353195.1 Rhodocyclaceae bacterium | reverse complement strand
CGCCGGCGCCGACTTTTGCCGGACGGTTAGAATCCGGCCACCATGCTGATCCATCCCCAGTTCGACCCCATCGCCATTTCCATAGGCCCGCTCGCCGTGCGCTGGTACGGCCTGATGTACCTGGCCGGCTTCCTCGCCTTCCTCTGGCTCGGCAAGCGGCGCGCACAATCGCAGCCGTGGCACGGCATGAATGCGCAGGACGTCGATGATCTGCTGTTCTACGGCGTGCTCGGCGTGGTGTTCGGCGGCCGGCTGGGGCAGGTGCTGTTCTATGAGCCGGGCTACTATTTTTCGCATCCGCTGGAGATCCTTGCGGTTTGGAAGGGCGGCATGGCCTTTCACGGGGGGTTTCTCGGCGTGCTGGTGGCGATGTGGCTGTGGGGCCGCAAGGCCGGCAAGACGTTCTTCCAGGTCACCGATTTCATCGCGCCGCTGGTACCGCTGGGCCTTTTCGCTGGACGCATCGGCAATTTCATCAACGGCGAGTTGTGGGGCCGGGTGGCCGATGCGACGCTGCCCTGGGCGATGGTTTTCCCGCAGGTCGACCGGCTGCCGCGCCACCCCTCGCCGCTGTATCAAGCGGCAGGCGAGGGACTGCTGCTGTTCGTGATTCTCTGGCTGCTCTCAGCGCGGCAACGCGCGGTGGGGCAGGTGTCCGGAATCTTTCTGATCGGCTATGGCGTACTGCGCTCTGTCGCCGAGTTCTTCCGCGAGCCCGATGCCGGAATCTTCGGACTTTCCTATACGGTCAGCATGGGGCAGTGGCTGAGCCTGCCGATGATCCTGGTCGGACTCTGGCTGCTGCTGCGCCAGCCCGCGCGCCGGGACTGACTCAGCCGCCGGCGATGATCGGAACCAGGGCGACCCGGTCGCCGCTGGAAATGTGTACCGCCTTTTCTCCCGAAAGCACCATGCCGCCGTTGACGGCAACGTTCCAGGTGCTGTCATTCAACTCTCCTGCGGCCTCCGGAAGTTTGCGCAACAGGGCCTTGCGCAGTCCTGCCACGTCGCTCACCTTCTCGTCGATGACGACGATCTGTTCCGGAGCGCCCGGCAGTTGCTTCGGCAACTCGACACGGACGGCAAATCCGGTGATCAGGCGCGACAGCTTTTCGTGCCATTCGACCGCCGGCGTGCCTTCCGCGTTGAGGCCGGTCAGCTTGTAGAAGCGCGCCTTCATGCCCTCGAACTCGGCGCGGTCGATCTTCTCGCCGGCGAAGGGCCCGGTCGCCAGGGCTTCCTCGAACCAGCGACGGGGCAAGGTGTCGTCCTTGGCGCGCAGACCGAAGCGGAAGTTCAACATCCGCTCGATACCCGTGACATTGCGACCGATCTCGTCCAGTTCCTGCTCGACAAAGGCCTGGCCGGTCAGCGAGGTCAGCTGGGTCGCAAAATCATTCAGGTCGGGCAGGGTCGGCGAGTTGAACAGCTTGGTATTGAAGCGGCACATGCCGACCGAATCGCCCACCGCGTAATTGTTCTCGCACTTGCGAACGGCATACTCCTTGCCTTCGTAGCTGTTCGGCGCGGCGGACACGGTGCCGTTGTACAGGGCCGTCTTGAACGCGGGGTCATCGTTGATGCGCGCGTTGATTTCCAGGGTGACGCGGTTGCGCAGGTGATCCATGCCGCGGGTCGCCACCGAAAGTCCGAGGGCGAAGGCCTTGAGGATGCGCGAATCGTGCGGGTCGGACTGGAACAGGCCCTTGACTGCCATGCGGTAGTCGAGCGCGGCGGCCGGGTACTTGCCGCGTTCGACCGCGCGCGCCGAGTCGGCGATGGTGTCGCCGAAGCCTTCACGTTTCGCGGTCATGAACAACAGCTTCTCGATGACCTCGTAGTTGCCCCAGGTCAGGTCGATCCCGCCGGTTTCCTTCTGCGTGATGATGCCGCGCTGGTAGAGTTCCATGGCCCAGGCGATCGAACTGCCGGTGGATGCCGAATCCAGTCCCAGGTCGTTGAGGATGTTGTTCAGGCGCAGCACCTGCTCGGGCTCCTTGATGCCGATCATCGGGCCGAACTTGCCGAGCGTGACGTATTCCGGACCGTCGCCCTTGTCGTACTTGTCGTACTTGCCGTCACCGTGGATGCCGTTGTAAGTGCGCTGCTTGCCGTGCTCGACCAAGGCCTGGTCCTTGTCGTAGCTGGCGTTGCCGGTCAGCCCCTTGAGCGCCGCGGCGCCCCAGCCGCCCTCGGCTTCGGGCGTCATGTCGTTCTGGTTGCGGCAATGCACGGGACAGAGATAGCAACCGTCCATGCCGGGGCGATAGGGATCGAAATTGTCGGCGTCGAGCGCTGCGGTCCAGCTCGTCTCCTGATTGTTCTTGGTGCCGAGGGCGGACAGGACGCGGCTCGGTTTGTAGAGGAAAGGCGTGCCGACCATCTTCAGGGCATTCTTGATCACGCTGGTCGAGATGATCTTCTTGCCGATGATCTTGTTGTACTTGGCCATCGGCTCGACGGGTTGCAGATCCTTCGGCGCGCCATGAATCATGATGGCCTTGAGCTTCAGCGAACCCATCTTGGCGCCGCCGCCGCCGCGCGCCCAGATCGCCTTGATGCCACCCATGATGCCGCTGCACAGGACCTGATTCTCGCCTGAGCTGGTGATCCGGGCCAGCGCCATGTCCTCGCGCTCGACGCAATTGAAGTCGCGTTGAATCGCTGCGGCCATGTCGAGGTTGTCGAGGCCGACGTAGGGCGCGGCGTCGACAAATTCCTCCTTGCCATAGGAGAGCTTGAGCAGGGTCCAGTTTGCGGCGAGACCGTACAGGACGACATGGTCGTAGCCGTGGCAACGCAGGAAGGACGGGAAATAGTCGCCGGCGTTGGCGTCGAGAATCGCATAGCTGTCGGGCGACTTGCTGGTGATGTTGCCGCGCGTGGCCGATGGCATGCTGCTGGTCAGTACGCCGGAACCGAAGATCAGGGGAATCTCGGGATCTAGCGCATCGCGTTCCTCTTCCACCAGGTTGTAGAGCAACCACATGTTGGCGCCGCGTCCGCCGAGGAAATTGCGCAGGACATCCAGAGGCAGATACTTCTTCAGCGTCTTGCGCTGTTCGAGATCGACGAAGAGCACCGCGCCCTGCGAGTTGTACTGCGGCGTGTCGTGCATGCGGGCGACGAGTCGCTCGAGTTTGTCCCTGATACCCATTTCCGAACTCCTTCAGTTTGCCTGATCAGGCGGCTTTTTGCGCCATCAGGCGCTCGTACTTCGCCTGCAATTCGTCCTTGCTTTCGCGCCTGGCCGGGTCGGGAACACAGGCCCGCACCGGGCAGACCTTGACGCACTGCGATACGGCGTGGTGGCCGACGCATTCGGTGCACAGGTCCGGATTGATGGTGAAGATGTCTTCGCCGGCCGAGATCGCCTTGTTCGGGCAGGCGGCCAGACACACGTCGCAGGCTATGCAGAGATCATTGATGAGCAGCGCCATTTCTATTTCCCTTCGATTGATATTCAGTTTGCAAGTCGGCCAATGGGTTGCCCGCGGCAGTGGACACCTATTCCTGCCCCAGCGGCGGGTCGGGGTCCTCGGTCGCCAGCGCATCGCCGGGGCCGCATTCCCCGAGCCAGGCTTCCAGCCAGCCGATGTGCTCCTGTTCTTCGGCGGCGAACTCGCGGGCCAGCTGTTTCACGTCAGCAGCTTCCGCGCTTTCGGCAATGCCGGCATAGAACTCAGCCGCCCTGCGCTCATGCTCGAACGCGAGCAGGATGGCCTCCCGTACCGACAGCTGGTAGTGCACCCTGCCGGTGTCGATGGCTTCCGGGCTTTCGGCCCCGGTCCATTTGAAGTCCCACGGGGCGTAGTGCGGCAGTTCGACTTTCTTGCACATTTCCTCGAGTTCGCCAAGGTGCTTCCTTTCCGCACTTTCGAGACGGCGGAAGATCCTGGCGACCGCTGTCTTGTGGTGTGTCTCCATCTGGACGGCAAGCTCGCCATAGCGCTCGGCGGCCTCGCTTTCCATTGCCAGCGCGTGCGCCAGAAGTTCCGGAAGCGTGCGAATGGCGCCGCTGTCCGGCGAGGTTTCATTCATAGCGAGAACTTCGCTTCAAGCTCGGCGATCGAACCGTCGGTGTTTTCGAACTCGGGACGGAATGGCGGGCGTTCGCCCTTGTACAGGACCTTGCCGACGTTGAAGCCGTCGTCGGTCATCAGGCGGCGCGCCGCACGCGCGGCATCGTCGGTGTAGTCGACCAGCGCGGTGCGCACGATGTCACGCCATTCCGCCTGTTCGGGTCGGAACGTCACGCAAGGGCTGAGCACCTGGACCAGCGAAAACCCGGGATGCCGTATGGCCTCGACGATGATCTGCGCCATGTTGACCGGGTCGCTGCTCGAGACGCGGGCAATGAAGTTAGCCCCCGACGCCAGGCCGACCACCAGCGGCTGAAATGGATTGATCCCGGTTCCTTCCGGAGTCAGCTTGCTGCCTTCCCAGTCGGGAGCGGTGGTAGGCGACGCCTGGCCCTTGGTCATGCCGTACACCTGGTTGTCCATGACGATGTAGGTCATGTCCACATTGCGCCGGCAGGCGTGCAGGAAATGGTTGCCGCCGATCGAGAAGCCGTCGCCGTCGCCGCCGGTGACAATCACCGTCAGATCGGGGCGCGCCAGCTTGAGCCCGGTCGCCACCGGCAAGGCCCGGCCGTGCACGCCATGGAAGCCATACACGCTGGTATAGGCAGGGATGCGCGACGAACAGCCGATGCCCGAGACTACCGCGACCTGTTCCGGCGGCAATCCGAGTTCGGCCAACGCCCTGGTCAGCGCGTTGAGTACCGTGTAGTCGCCGCAGCCCGGACACCAGATCGGCTTGAGCTCCGACTTGTAATCCTTGGCTTTGTATTTTCGCGCAGCCGCTTCCATCACGCTCTCCAGGTCTTGAGTTGTTCGAGGATCCGGCCGGGGCCGAATGCCAGCGGGCCGGCCTGATGCAGGGAACGCGTTTCGCGCGGCAGGTCATAGAATGCCCGCAACATGCGATGGAACTGGCCGCTGTGCGACTGCTCGACGACAAGGGCGCGGGTAATTCCATGGAGCGCGGCCGCCATTCGTTCCGGCTGCACCGGCGCGATCAGCCGCACCGAAATCAGGCGCGCCTTGCCGCCCGCATCCGAGAACCGGCGCAGGGCTTCGCGCGCCGGCCCGGTCGAGGAGCCCCAGGTGATGATCGCCATGTCGCCGGCGCCGCCCTCCGCGTCCTCGATGTCGGCCCAGTGGTCGCCGTAGTTGAATTGCGTCAGCTTGCGGCTGCGCTTGTCCATTTGCGCCTGGTGATCCGACGCCTGCGAGGACGGCGTGCCGAACTCGTTGTGCTCCAGCCCGTCCGCGGTATGCGTCAGGCCCGCGGTGCCGGGTATCGCCATCGGCGAAACACCGGAGGCCGTCACGGCATAGCGCTGGTAACGTTCGCCCTCGACGGCCGCCTTGGCGGTTTCGCGTTGGCCGATGAAGGCCAGTTCGGCCGGACGCGGAATGATCGCCCGCGCCTGGCCCATCGCCTGATCGCTGAGAACGATGGTCGGCGCCTGCATGCTTTCGGCCAGATGCACCGCCCATTGCGTGGTGAACAGACAGTCGGCCACCGAATTGGACGCGACGACGATGTGCGGCGCGTCGCCGTGCAAACCATAAACTGCGATGTTGAGGTCGCTCTGCTCCGACTTGGTGGCAATTCCGGTCGAGGGCCCGACCCGCATGACGTCGACGACGACGATCGGCACTTCGGCGGCAACGGCCAGCCCGAGGGATTCGATCATCAGGGAAAGACCCGGACCGGAGGTGGCGGTCATCGCCGGCACGCCGCCGTAGGACGCACCGATGATCTGGTTGATCGAAGCCAGTTCGTCCTCGGCCTGAACCAGCACGCCGCCCACTTTCGCCAGTGACGGCGCCAGCCATTCCAGTACTTCGGTGGCGGGAGTGATCGGGTAGGCGGCGACAAAGCGCACGCCGCCGCGTATCACGCCGAGCCCGGTGGCTTCGTTGCCGGTGATGCTCCAGCGCGGCTCGGACACCGCGGTGACCGCAGGCAGTTTCGGGATCGCGGGCAGGTCCGCAGCGGCTGCGATGCCGGCGTGGAATGCGGCCATGCTGGCATCGATCGCGGCCTGTCCCTTGCGCCGCAGATTCTTCTCGACGACGGCTTGCATCGCTTGCGGAGGCAGGCCGATCAAGGCGGCGATGGCGCCCAGGGCAACCATGTTCGGCCGACCATTTTCGATCTTGCCGGCAATCTCGGTCATCGCCAGCGCAGCCTGGCGCGGCTTGCCGCCGAGCAAGGCAACCGGGGCATCGCCATGGGCCGGGTCGCCGACGATGAGGCTGCCGGCAACCAGCGGTATTTCGGCCGAGAAGCGGGTGATGTTCTCCCAATCGACGGCCATCAGCAGGTGAAAGCTGTCATCGTGCGACATGATCGGCTCGGTCGCGAAGCGCAGCATGGCGGCGGCCTCGCCGCCCCGAATCTGCGGCCCGGACGAGCGGCTCATCAACGCATACCAGCCGGCATTGGCAGCCGCGTCCAGCAGCAGGGAGCCCGCGGTGACGACTCCCGCGCCACCGCTGCCGGCGATTACCAGCGAGACACTTTGTACAGTCATTTGTTCATCCTCACGCCCATCGAGCAAGCATCGATCCGAAGCCTGGTCGAGCCCCGTTGCTTGAGTCAGCCACTGCAAAGACCCTACCAAGCTCGAGGATAAACGCTTATTAGGTGGAGGTCAAACTATTTGTTATCCATCGGTGCGCTGTCCGGCTGCGGCGGCAAGTCCCTTGCAACTGTGGCGGCGATTTGGGCGGCCATCAGCCAGGAGATGAAAGTCGGTGCTGGCGACACGGCGAATCATCCGATCAGTGATGGTGTCGGAATGATCGCGAGTGTCAGTGCCGCGGGAACGCGCTGGATGGTTCGCCAGCGAACAGATGATCCCTGCGCCGACGCGTAATTTTCCACCTTCCAGCCTCAGTACGAACCAGCGGAAATATAGCCATGCTCAAGTCACGAGAAGGTCAGGCAGTCTCCCAAGTCACTTTCCCGATTCGGGTCAATGATGAGTGGCAGAAGGTAGATAGCGATGCCTTGTTCAAGGGCAAGACGGTGGTGCTGTTTGCGCTGCCGGGCGCTTAAGTATTCAACCTCAGCAGTCAACTTGACGCCGCGTTGGCTGGACGGCCTAGCTGAAGACCTTAGCGGAACACCACGGTTTTGTTGCCGTGAACCAGCACGCGATCTTCCAGGTGATAGCGCAAACCGCGCGCCAGGACGGTTTTTTCGATGTCCTTGCCATAGCGCACCATATCCTCGACCGAATCCGAGTGGTCGATCCGAATCACGTCCTGCTCGATGATCGGGCCCTGGTCGAGCGCTTCGGTCACATAGTGGCAGGTTGCGCCGATCAGTTTGACACCCCGCGTGTAGGCCTGGTGGTATGGCTTGGCGCCGACAAACGAAGGCAGGAAGCTGTGGTGGATGTTGAGAATCCGCCCTGGATAGGCGGCGCACAGGTCGGGCGAGAGAATCTGCATGTAGCGCGCCAGGACCATCGTGTCGCCCTGCGCGTCCGCGAACAGATGTTGAACCTTGGCGTAGGCTGCAGCCTTGTGGTCGGCCGGCACCGGCACGTGATGGAAGGGGATCCCATGCCACTCGACAAAGCCCCTGAAGGTGTCGTGATTCGAGATCACGCAGGCGATCTCGATATCGAGTTCCTTCGACTGCCAGCGCGCCAGCAGGTCGTAGAGGCAATGCTCCTGTTGCGAGACGAGTACCACGACGCGCTTCTTGACCGCCGAATCATTGATGCGCCAGTCCATCTGCAGTTCGTCGGCCAGGGGCTGGAAGCGGCTGCGGAACTCGGCGAGCTGGAAGGGCAGCGAATCGGCCTTGACCTCGATGCGCATGAAGTAGCGCCCGTCGAGGTCGTCGGCATGAAAACTGGACTCGAGAATCCAGCCCTTGTGTTCGGCGATGAAGCCGGTGACGCGTGCAATGATGCCGACCTGATCAGGGCAGGACGCAGTCAGCGTGTAGAAGCGCGCGTGGTGCATCAGATGCGGGCCGAAGCCTTGTCGATTTCGCTGCGCAACTCGGCATAGTTCATGGTTACCGGATATTGCGGAAAGGCATCGATCACGCTCTGCGGTGGATGGAACAGGATGCCGGCGTGGGCCTCGGCCAGCATGGCCGTGTCATTGTAGGAGTCGCCGGCGGCAATGACCTTGAAGTTGAGTTCCTTGAAGCGCTTGACCGACTCCCTCTTCTGGTTTGGCATGCGCAGGTGGTAGTTCACCACAAAGCCGGCGGCATCAGTCTCCAGTTGGTGACAGAACAAGACCGGCATGGTCAGTTGCGCCATCAGCGGCATGGCGAACTCATAGAACGTATCGGACAGGATGATGACCTGATAGTCGCGCCGCAGGGCATCGAGAAAGTCCCTGGCGCCTGCCATCGGCCCCATGTCGGAAATCACCTTCTGGATATCCGGCAGGCCCAGCATATGGGTCTTCAGCAAGGCCAGGCGATACTTCATGAGCGTGTCGTAGTCCGGCTCGTCGCGTGTGGTGCGGGACAGTTCCGGGATGCCCGTGCGTTTGGAAAACTCGATCCAGATTTCGGGAACGAGGACGCCTTCGAGATCGAGACAGACGAGTTGCACTGAAATTCTCCGAGAGTCGGCGCTGGTGGCGCGCCACTTGGCGTTGGCATGCGCCATGAACGGGCGCGATTCTACCTGTTTGGAGCCGTTCCCGCCTCGTAGCGGCGCGTCGGCTGGCCGCTGCGACGCGCTGTTCAAAGGCCTATGGCGCTCAGATCGATACGGCGGCCTTTCATCGGCGGACACCAGAAGTAGGCGCCGGATACGGGCCGCGTAAACCTGAACAGGGCATCCGCAATGCCGTCCTCGGCGCCGACCATCCGGCGCAGCTGGGCGTCAAAGGCGGCGAACGATTTGCCGAAGGCGACAAACATCAGGCCGGCCGCTGCGCCGTCTGCCCATGGCATCGAGCGGCGGAGAACGAAGGCTTCGGGATTGAAGCTTTCCTGAGCCGTTCGCTTGACGTGGGCCGACGCCGGCGCGTCGTCAAGTTCCTCGTTGTCAGACTTGCGGCGGCCGATCGCGTTGTCCTGGCTTTCGTCGGTCATGGCTTCGAACGCGTCAAGATCATGTATCCATTGCTGAACGGCGACAAAACTGGCGCCATCGAATCCGCTGCCCTGGGCGCGAACGATGGCGGCTTGAATGGCGGCCTCGCCCTTGGGATTTTCGGTGCCGTCCTCGTAGCCGGTCAGATCACGCCCTGACTGGTGCCGGAAGGCGTCAATGGTCTGGTACACGCTAAACGCGCCAGACAGGGCTTTCTCCATTTGTCTCGAGCGATGCACCAGTTCGCCGCGATCATTGCCTCGCAGCCAGCACCAGAGGGACACAGGCGTCGATGCCACCTCGACGGTCGCTTCCGCATGATGCGGGAAGGTGGCCAGCCCCTCAATTTCATGGCCGAGCGCCAGCACCAGAGAGCGCCCCAAGCCAACCACAGTCTGATCGCCGTCCGCCAGACCCTGCAACGCACTGAGGGCGGCGCCTAGATCGGCATCGGGGATGGCGACCAGAAATAGATACCGTGCCAATCGGGGCACGGGAGCCAGTATGCCGGGCTGAACATCGTTCATCTCGTCTCCTTGTCTGAATTCCGCAGCTTGGGTCGGGGCCTTGGCCAGGCATCACCGCCCGAATATCGCGTCACCCTAATATAATGCGAACTTCAAGGCAGTTCCGGCCAAGGTCCGGCGGAGTCGGCTTGTTGTTTGGGCCTTATCGGTTTCTAATGGCCGCTACTGGTCTTCATTGTGTCGTCTCAAGGTCATCTCGCCGTGCAGTTGTTCGCTCTTGGCATCAACCATCATACGGCCCCGCTGGCAGTGCGCGAGCAGGTGGCGTTCGACCCATTGCACATGGGACAGGCTCTGCACGACCTGTTGCGGGCGAAAAATGTGCGCGAAGCAGCGATCCTGTCGACCTGCAATCGCACCGAACTCTACTGCGCAGCCGAACACCCGCAAGGCGTCGCCGACTGGCTGGCAGAATACCACTCGCTGTCGCCGCAGAAGATTAATCCCTACCTATACCAGCATCCGCAGCAGGATGCCGTACGCCACATGTTTCGCGTCGCTGCGGGGCTGGATTCGATGGTTCTGGGCGAGCCGCAGATCCTCGGCCAGATGAAGCAGGCGGCGCGCGCCGCCGAAGAGGCCGGCACGCTGGGCACGCTGCTGGGCAAGCTGTTCCAGCGCACTTTTGCCGTGGCCAAGGAAGTGCGTTCGACCACGGCCATTGGCGCCAATACGGTTTCCATGGCGGCGGCCGCAGTACATCTTTCAGCGCGCATTTTCGACAGCCTCGCAGAGCAAAAGGTGTTGTTCATCGGCGCCGGCGAAATGATCGAGTTGTGTACCGCGCATTTCGCCGCGCAGAACCCGAAACGACTCACTATCGCCAATCGCACGCTGGAACGCGGCGCCGATTTGGCCGCGCGCTTTTCCGGAGACGCCATGCGCCTCGACCAGCTCGGCGAACGCCTGGCGGAGTACGACATCGTCGTTTCCTGCACCGCCAGCTCGCTGCCCATCATCGGCCTGGGCATGGTCGAGCGCGCCCTGAAAGCGCGCCGGCACCGGCCGATGGTGATGGTCGACCTGGCCGTTCCGCGCGACATTGAAGAGGAAGTGGCCAGGCTGGACGATGTCTTTCTCTACACCCTCGACGATCTCGGTCAGATTGTCGAATCCGGTCTTGAATCGCGCCAGGCTGCCGTGGTCGAGGCCGAGGCAATCATCACCGACCGCGTCTCCGGCTTTCTGCACTGGCTGGAATCGCGGGAGACGGTGCCGACCATCCGCGCCCTGCGTGATGCTGCGGAACGCGCCCGTCGCCATGAACTGGAACACGCGCTAAAGCTGCTGGCGCGCGGCGACGATCCGGCCAAGGTACTCGACGCGCTTTCGCACGGCATTACCAATAAGCTGTTGCATGCACCGACCCATGCCCTGAATCAGGCTGAAGGCTCGGAGCGTGCCGAGGTTTCGTCGCTGATCTCCCGCATCTATCGCCTCAATTCCGGGGAGTAGCTGCTTGGAATTGCATCGATCGCCCGGGCGCAGGTTCGGCCGCCAGTGAGCAGGCTGCCCTTTTTCGATTTCACGAGATGGGCGCTGGACGTCATGCGCCGGATTCTTTATCTGGTGACGCGGACGCGGGTGTTTCCGGAAGCACCTGAGATGCTGGGCCTGCGGCCCGATCTGGCGGTTTGCTATGTGCTCCACGAGCACCACCTTTCGAATCTGCTGGTGCTTGATCACGAGTGTCGTCAATTGGGCCTGCCACCGGCCCTGCGACCCTTGCGGGACGCTGCGTTCACTTCGCCACGATCCTTCTTTTTTCTCTCGCGCAACGAGCGTGGCCGCCTGGTACCCAATCCGCGCAATTATCATTCGCAGCTGCTCAAGGCCTTGGTGAGAAACGCATTCGCCGACCCCCGCTTCGATGTCCAGCTCGTGCCGGTGACGATACTTTGGGGCCGCGAGCCGGACAAGCAGGACTCGATACTGAAAGCGCTGTTCGCCGAGACATGGCAATCGGTCAGCACGTTGCGGCAATTTTTTGCAATATTGATCCATGGCCGCCATACCGTGGTGCGTTTCAATGCGCCGATCTCCCTGCGCGAAGCGCTGAACGACGGCATCGACGAGGCCCGCGCGGTACGCATGCTGGGGCGGGTTCTGCGGGTGCACTTCCGGCGTCAGCGCGAAATGGCGATCGGTCCCGATTTGTCCCACCGCCGCACCCAGTTGCGCGCGTTGCTGAACATGCCCTCGGTGCGCAATGCAATCGCCATCGAAGCGACGACCAAGTCGATTTCCCTGGCCGCTGCGCAGCGATCAGCCCGAGCGTTTGCACTCGAAATCGCTTCGGACTACACCTATTCAGTGGTGCGGGCGTTTTCCCTGTTCATGACCTGGGTCCTGAACAAGGTCTATAAGGGTATCGAGGTGCATAACTTTGAGCGCGTGACTGCGGTCGCGCCGGGTCATGGCATCGTCTATGTGCCCTGCCACCGCAGCCATGTGGACTACTTGCTGATCTCCTACCTCATCTTCAACCGGGGTCTCATGGTGCCGCACATCGCGGCCGGGGCCAACCTGAACCTGCCGCTGGTCGGAGTGATCCTGCGGCGCTCCGGAGCCTTCTTCCTGCGTCGCAAGGTCAAGGGCGAGCCGCTCTACGCGACGGTGTTTCAGGAATACCTGCACCTGATGATCGATCGGGGCTTCCCCATCGAATATTTCATCGAAGGCGGGCGCAGCCGCAGCGGGCGCATGCTGCCGCCCAAGGCCGGCATTCTGGCCATGACGGTGCAAAGCTTCGTGCGCAGCCACTCACGGCCCCTGGTGTTCGTGCCGGTGTATATCGGCTACGAAAAGTTGATGGAGGGGACCAGCTATCTGGCCGAACTCCATGGCCGGCCCAAGAAATCCGAATCGCTGATCGATTTGGTGGGTGCTGTGCGGCTGCTGAAGCGCAACTTCGGCAGGGTGCATGTGAATTTCGGCGCGCCGCTGGCACTCGCTGAATTCCTCGATGCGCATCAACCTTCCTGGCGCGACGCAGACCTTGACCCGCAGACTCCCTGGCTACGCGGCGCAGTAGACGCCACGGCGACGGCGCTGGCACGTAGCATCAATGCCTTGGCGGTGGTCAATCCGGTCAATCTGCTTGCCGTGACGCTGCTGTCGACACCCAAGCACGCCGCGGATCTGCGCCTGTTGCAGAAGCAGATCGAGCATGTGCAGTACCTGCTGACCGAGACGCCCTATGCCGAGTCGGTTATTCCGTGCAATCTGACGGCCAGGGAGGTAATCGACTACGTGCGCCAGCTCGATCTGGTGGAGTGCCTTCCGCACCCCATGGGCGACATGATCCGGGCGACGGAGCAGCGGGCGGCGTTGCTGGCCTATTTCCGCAACAACGTGCTGCATCTGCTGGCCCTGCCCGCGTTGCTCGCGTGCCTGCTCAGCCACAATCAGGTGCTCACGCGGCAACGTGCCAGGGAGGCGATCAAGGGCATCTACGGGCTGCTGCGCGCCGAACTGTTTTTGCGCTGGGAAGCGGAGGAACTCGATGCGGTGATTGACCGCACGGAAGCCGCGCTGTGCCGGCGCGGTCTGCTACTCATCGACAGCCAGACCGGGATTCTGCGCGCGCCGCCGCCCAGCACCGAGGCCAGTCCGGAACTGCAGCAACTGGGCGAAATCATTCGCCCCACGCTGGAGCGGCAGTTTCTTACACTGGCCCTGTTGCAACACCATGGCAGCGGACAGTTGACCCGCGCCGCGCTCGAAGACGCCACCCATCTGCTGGCGCAGCGGCTGGCCATGCTCTACGAATTCAACTCGGCAGAGTTCTCGGAAAAGCTGCTGTTCGCCAATGTCATCCGCAACCTGATCGATGCCGGAATATTGGAGGCTGATAATGCCGGGCTGCTGCGCTTCGACGAGCGGATAACCCTGGCTGCGGCACAGACCGAGCTGCTGCTGGCGGCGGACGTGCGTCACAGCATCGAGCGCATTGCCCGCGCTGCATCGCCTGCCAGCCCATGATCCGCCGCCCGTCCAGCTCACACATCTACCCATGAAGAAAAGCATTCTCGAAAGACTCGAACGCTTGAGCGAGCGCCTGGCCGAAATCGACGGCCTGCTCGGCGGCGAACACGCCGCCCGCGACATGGACAGTTATCGCAAGCTCACCCGCGAGCGCGCTGACATCACGCCCGTAGTCGAGCTGTTCCATGCTTACCGCAGCGCCAGCGCCAACTTTTCAAGCGCGGCTGAAATGCTCGGCGACCCTGAAATGAAAGAACTTGCCGTTGCCGAGCAGGATTCTGCCAGCGCCGAAATGGCCCGGCTCGAAGTGGAACTGCAACGCGCGCTGCTGCCGACGGATCCGAATGACGACAGAAGCCTGTTTCTGGAAATCCGCGCCGGGACGGGCGGTGACGAATCCGCGCTGTTTGCCGCCGATCTGTTCCGCATGTACAGCCGCTATGCCGAACGTCAACGCTGGAAGGTCGAGGTCGTCTCGCGCAGCGAATCCGATCTCGGCGGTTTTCGCGAAATCATCGCCCGCATCGACGGCAAAGGCGCTTACTCCAAGCTGAAGTTCGAATCGGGCGGCCATCGCGTGCAGCGCGTACCGGTCACCGAGACCCAGGGCCGCATCCACACCTCGGCGTGCACGGTGGCCGTGATGCCGGAAGCCGATGAACTGGTTGATATCGACATCAATCCGGCCGACCTGCGCATCGATACCTTCCGCGCCTCGGGCGCCGGCGGCCAGCACATCAACAAGACCGACTCGGCGGTACGCATCATCCACATTCCCACCGGCATCGTCGTCGAATGCCAGGACGACCGCTCGCAGCATCGCAACAAGGCCCAGGCCATGTCGGTTCTGGCGGCACGAATCAACGATGCCAAGCAGCGCGAGCAGCAGCAGAAGATCGCATCCGAGCGCAAGTCCCTGATCGGGTCCGGCGACCGCTCCGAGCGTATCCGCACCTACAACTTTCCGCAGGGACGCATTTCCGACCATCGCATCAACCTGACGCTGTACAAGATAGACGCCATCATGGACGGAGATCTTGATGAACTGGTGAGTGCCCTGACGGCCGAACATCAGGCCGAACTGCTGGAGGCACTGGCCGAATGACGACGTTGGCCGCGGCGTTGGCAGCGGCGAGAGCGAAGCTGCCGGCGAGCGAGGCGCGCCTGCTGCTGGGGCGTGTCCTCGACCGGCCAGCGGCCTGGTTGATCGCCCACGATGAATGGGTCCTGGATGCGGCTGCACTGCTCAGCTTTGCCTCGCTGGTGGCGCGACGCGCGGGCGGCGAACCGGTGGCCTATCTCGTCGGAAACCGCGAGTTTTTCGGCCGTGAGTTCGCTGTCTCGTCTGCCGTGTTGATCCCGCGCCCGGAGACCGAATTGCTGGTCGAGATTGCCCTGAACACGGGAGTCGGCGTTGGCTCGCTCTGCGTACCCGGGAATCCGCTCGCCCGCCGCGAAGCGGAATCCCGGGTGTGTCGAGACCGCGGGCAGGTAACGGCGAGGATTCTCGATCTCGGTACCGGTAGCGGCTGCATTGCGATTACGCTGGCGCTGGAAGCCGGGCAGGCGCAGGTAAGCGCGGTGGATGCTTCAGCGGCGGCGCTGGAGGTGGCGCGAAAGAATGCAGAACGGCTTGGCGCGCAGCTGCGCCTGCTGCAGAGCGACTGGTTTGACGAACTGGCCGGCGAATGCTTCGACCTGATTGTGGCCAACCCGCCTTACATCGCCGCCGCCGATCCGCACCTTGCCGCCGGTGATCTGCGCTATGAACCGCCCGCGGCGCTTTGCAGCGGGGCGGACGGCCTCGACGCCATTCGCCGCATCATCGCTGCCGCGCCGGCGCATCTGGCGCCCGGCGGGCAGCTCTGGCTGGAGCACGGCTACGATCAGGCCGAGGCGGTGCGCGAACTGCTTGCGGCAGCGGGCCTGCTCGGCATCGAACAACACCGCGATCTCGCGGGCATAGTTCGCGTCAGCGGCGGCCGGGCCAAATAGAAAGGAATCTGGCGTGTCGTGCGCGTGGGCCGGCCGTTACCGCTACAATTTGAGATGTAAAGCAAACGCGACCCGGCAGCGCGTTTGGCCGCGAGAAGGAAGACACGATGAAGTGGGATAACAGTTTCGCGGTCGGCATTGAAGCCATCGACAACCAGCACAAGAAAATCTTCGAACATCTGCTTGCCATCGAAAACGCCGTGGCAAAACGGGATCCCTGGAATATTCTGCGCTTCCACCTGGCGCAACTGACGGAGTACATGAAGTTTCACTTCGCCGTGGAGGAGTCCCTGCTGGAAATCGTCACCTACCCGGATCGTGCGAATCACGGTGAGGCGCACGCAAGGCTTCTGGACCAGATCGTCGAACTGGAAGACCAGTTAAAGAAGAAAGCAACGGGTGAGAACCTGGTCGCGTTCTTCGAGGACTGGTTCATTCGCCACGTTCTGAGCAGCGACCGGGAATACGCGGCTTATGTCAAAGAGGAGTTTCCGGCGCTTTTCGGCAGGCGCCCAGCCTAGGCTGCTACGGGCGGAACCTTGCGGGACCGCCATCGCGGCTAGAGCGAATTCCTAGCGCAGCCCGGCGATGTAGTCGGCGACCGCCTTGATTTCTGCGTCGGTCATCTTGAGTGCGATCGTCCGCATCATCTTGTTCGGGTCGTTGGTGCGGGTGCCCTCACGGAAGCTTTTCAGCTGCGCTTCCATGTATTCCGGAAACTGGCCGCCGATACGCGGATATTGGGCTGGAATGCCGGAACCGGTCGGGCCATGACACCCGGCGCAGGCAGGCAGGCCTTTGGCCTGATCGCCACCGCGATACAACTTCTGGCCGCGTTCGATGGTTTCGCGATTCTTCGCTGTTTCGCCCTTCTGGGTTTGCGCCGAAAAATACGTCGCCAAGTCACGCATCTGGCCTTCATCGTAGGCTGCGATCATGCCGTTCATGACTGGATTCGTGCGCTCAGGCGGCTTGCCGTCGGTGCCCTTGAAGTTCTTCATCTGCTTGAGCAGATAGTCGGCATGTTGTCCCGCCAGCTTCGGGTTGACGGGAAGCGGACTGTTGCCATCGGGGCCATGGCAGGCAATGCAGACGGTAGAGACGATGGCTTGGCCGCGTGCGGCATCACCTTTGGGGGTGGCCTTGGTGGCGTCGGATGCATGGGCACCGAATGCAGTCATCGAGCACAACAGAACAAGCAGGGAACGCTTCATGAACAAAAACTCCTCGGAAACTGCAGGATTCGGAAATTGTAAACCTGATATTCTATCCCAGCTCTCCCGATTTCTCTACGTCAGCCAGTCATGGCGGCGTGCCTCTGACGTATCGCCCATGTCCCTATTCCGCCACGCCACCTTCGAAATTTCCGTAGCCAAGCCCAGCGGCCTGCCTCCGCCGGAGGGTGCGGAGATCGCCTTTGCTGGCCGTTCAAACTCAGGAAAGTCGAGTGCCATCAATACCCTGGTAGGGCACACCCGGCTTGCCTTCGTTTCCAAGACGCCGGGCCGGACCCAGCTGATCAACCTGTTTCGCATGAAGAACGGCGCGGCTCTGGTCGATTTGCCAGGCTATGGCTATGCCCAGGTGCCGTTGGCGGTGCGCCTGCAATGGCAAGGCTTGCTGGAACATTACCTGACGTGCCGCTCGAATCTCGTCGGCTTGGTGCTGATCATGGATTCGCGTCGCCCGCTGACCGAACTCGACTGGAAGATGATCGGCTGGTTCGGTTCCACCGGACGGCCAATCCACTGCCTGCTGACGAAGTCGGACAAACTCACGCGCCAGGACCAAACCAAGACCTTGCGCGAAACGCGCGCGGCGCTGGCCGATTTTGGCGAGCAAATCACCGTGCAAATGTTTTCCAGCCTGAAGAAGACCGGAATGGAAGAAGCGGAAAAAGTGGTCGGCAACTGGTTGAGTGGCGACGCCTGTTCCAGCACCCTGACGCAGTCAAATCAGTCACCCCCTTTCTCTGAAAGGGGGCCGGGGGGATAGCCCACAGAATTCGCCCGCAGGGCTTTTATTTTCGGCGAAGCCAAAAATAAAAGCCCTCGACCAAAGGGGAGGAGGTCGAGGGCAAAACACCTTGAAGTGTTCAAGGTACCCGCTCAGGGAGGTAAGCGGGAGACAGCGTGAACAAAAGTCCACCACCATCTGGTTACTATGATAGGCCGTATGCGTTAAAGTTCAAGCAATTCTCAAAATATTCTCAAGGGTAAGCCAATGATTCCAAAAGGTGTATTTCCTGGATCGCGGATGCGCCGCATGCGCCGTGACGATTTTTCGCGGCGACTCATGCGTGAGCACACACTCACGGCCAATGATCTTATTTATCCGGTTTTCGTCCTTGAAGGAGCGGGCCGCACGGAAGCGGTTGCTTCGATGCCTGGCGTTGAGCGCATGTCGCTCGACCGACTGTTGCCCGTCGCGGAAAAGGCGCTGAAGCTGGGCGTTCCGGCATTGGCTTTGTTTCCGGTGGTGGATGGCAGCAGGAAGACTCCCGGGGCTGAAGAAGCCTGGAATCCTGCCGGCCTGGTGCCCACGGTGGTGGCGCGCCTCAAGCGGGAGTTTCCCGAACTCGGTGTGATCACCGACGTGGCGCTCGACCCCTACACCAGCCATGGTCAGGATGGCCTGATTGATCCGGCCGATCCGCGCGGCTACGTGATGAACGACGAGACTTTGGAAGTCCTGGCGAAACAGGCCCTGTGTCACGCTCGCGCCGGCGCCGATGTGGTGGCGCCCTCGGACATGATGGACGGCCGCATTGGCCGTATTCGCACCACGCTGGATGCCGAAAAGCTGATCCACACGCGCATTCTGGCCTATTCGGCGAAATACGCCTCCGCGTTTTATGGCCCGTTCCGCGATGCTGTCGGCTCGGCCGGCAATCTGGGCAAGGGCAACAAATCCACTTACCAGATGGATCCGGGCAACACGGACGAGGCGCTGCGCGAAGTGGCGCTGGATCTGGACGAAGGCGCCGACATGGTGATGGTCAAACCCGGCATGCCGTATCTCGACATCGTGCGCCGGGTGAAGGACGAATTCGGCGTACCAACTTATGCCTATCAGGTCAGCGGCGAATACGCGATGCTCAAGGCCGCGGCACAGAATGGCTGGCTCGCCCACGATGCCGTGATGATGGAAGCGCTGCTATGTTTCAAGCGCGCCGGTTGCGACGGCATCCTGACCTACTTCGCGCTTGAAGCGGCGGCGCTGCTGAAGGCGTAAGAGTCGGTGCTGACGGTACGGCGATTGCCGCTGAGGTTAACGCGCGAGTATCGGCCACTGCGCCGGCCAGTCCGCCAGCGGGTCGTGCTTGAAGCCGCTTTTCACAAAGCGCTGCCAGCGGCCCATGGTGTAGCAAACCAGAAGGTCGGCGTGCGCGCCGAAATCGTGCTCGTTGGTCAGTGCCCCCTGCGCTGAGGCCACTTTCAAACACTGTTTGAGGGTCGATTCGATCCGGTCCAGCAACTGGTTGATGCGGGCCTGCAGGCGTGGGTTCTCGTGCACCAGCGCATCACCCACCAGTACCCGCGTCAGACCGCGGTTCTTCTGCGCAAAGCGCAGCAGCGACGCCACCACGGCCTCGGCCTGCTTGAGGCCGGATTCCTCGGACGCCTCGATCTGGGTGATCACCGAAAACACGCCGCTCTCGATGAACTCGATCAGCCCCTCGTACATCTGCGCCTTGCTTGCGAAGTGGCGGTAGAGGGCTGCCTCGGAAACCTGGAGCTGTTTGGCGAGCAGCGCCGTGGTGACCTTTTCCACGGTCGGGCGTTCCAGCATTTCGGCAATGGTTTGCAGAATCTGAAGTTTCTTTTCGCCAACTTTGGCGGCGCGGGCTTCATTCATGGCGGGCTCACTTTGACTTGATCAGCGTACCGACGCCTTCATCGGTCAGAATTTCCAGCAGCAGTGCATGCTCGACGCGACCATCGATGATATGCACACTCTTGACGCCACTGCGCGCCGCATCCAGCGCCGAACTGATCTTGGGCAGCATGCCGCCTTCAATCGTGCCGTCCGCCACCATGTCGTCGATCTGCTTGGGTGTGAGACCGGTCAGCAGTTTGCCGGCCCGATCCAGCACGCCCGGCGTATTGGTCAGCATCACGAGCTTTTCTGCCTTCAGCACTTCGGCGATTTTGCCGGCGACCACGTCGGCGTTGATGTTGTAGGTTTCACCGTCGCTACCGACGCCGATCGGCGCGATTACCGGGATGAAGGCGCCGCTGTCGAGCAGGGCGATCAGGCTGGGATCGATGGACACGATGTCGCCGACCTGGCCGATATCGATCAGATCGCCTGGGGCGTCCTTGTTTTCCATCATCAGCTTCTTGGCGCGAATGAAGTTGCCGTCCTTGCCGGTCAGACCCACGGCTTTGCCGCCATGCTGATTGATCAGATTGACGATCTCCTTGTTGACCTGACCGCCGAGCACCATTTCGACCAGATCCATGGTGTCGGCATCAGTGACCCGCATGCCCTGGACGAATTCGCCCTTCTTGCCGACGCGGGCGAGCAGATTCTCGATCTGCGGGCCGCCGCCATGCACCACTACCGGGTTCATGCCGACCAGCTTGAGCAACACCACGTCGCGCGCGAAGCACTGTTTGAGATTTTCGTCGGTCATGGCGTTGCCGCCATATTTCACGACGATGGTCTTGCCATGAAAACGCTTGATGTAGGGCAGGGCTTCGGTCAGGATGCCGGCCTTGATGACGGGAGCGAGCTTTTCGGTCATGGGTGTCAGCGAGAGCAAGTGGTAACTTCGCTCATTCTACCGGCCGGCCGACAAAACGGGGCAGCCCGCCGGGATAGTGGCAGGCTGCCCCGTTACTTGGTTTGCCGCAAAGTCCTTGCTTCGGTGCGGCGGACTCGGTCTGCCGGGGATTCCGCTTCGCAGGCCGGCAAGCGCCGAGTGTTACTGGATGGTGATTCTGCGGGCCTGGGTCGCCGCCTTCTTCGGCAGCGCGAGTTCCAGCACCCCGTCGGCATACTTGGCAGTGACCTGCGCCTCGTCGATTTCCTGCGCCAACTGGAAGCTGCGCGACACCTTTCCGAAATACCGCTCGGCACGCAGGACCCGCGCATCGTCCTTGACGTTTTTTTCCTCGCGCCGCTCGGCGGTGATGGAAACCACTGCGCCATCGACGGCGACATGGATATCGTCCTTCTTGACGCCGGGAATTTCGGCATGGACCACGTAGCCGTTCTCCCGCTCCTCGACATCAATTGCGAGGGCGGGCGCGTCAGGCTGGGATCCAAAATCGACCGGGCGAACGAAGAAACCACGGAACAAGTCATCGAGAGGGTCGCGACGAATCAGGTTGCTCATTTCATTCTCCTTTTCAATTCAATTTGCGGCCGCCGTCCAAGCGGGGCCTTGCCCATTACATGAGCGCCCGCCTGCAAATTTCAAGAGCTTCGACATTGGCTTCGGCGCAAGTCGGGACACGGCAAACTTGCCGCCCGGACATTGCGTGCGCATCTCCGCCGCAGGAGCCGCGGCCTGGCACCGCCCGCTACGAGGGCGGGGCGGCTCCTCGGGCAAGCCGGTCCGGCAATTCGAGGATCGCATCGCGGTTGCTCCAGGAAAAGCAGGCGGCTGCGGCATCGCGCCAGGGCAGCCAGCGATAGCTAAGATGTTCTTCGGGCGTGATGGTCACGGGGATCTGATCGGGCAGGCGAAGGCTGAAGACGTGCTCGGTGTTGTGCGTAATGCCGGGTGCGTAGCGGTAGCGCCACTCGGCGAAAATCTCGTAACGGTTGGTCAACTGCCAGTCGATGAAATCGGCTGCGGCGGCATCAATGCCGGTCTCTTCGCGCACTTCGCGGCGGGCCGTCTCGAGCAGCGGCTCGTCGTCTTCCTGGCTGCCGGTGACCGATTGCCAGAAACCGGGGTGACGGGCGCGTTCCAGCAGCAGCACGTCCAGCGCCGGGGTGTGGATCACAACCAGCACCGAGACTGGTTTCTTGTAGTGCATCAGGCGGGCTGGGGGACCGTCGGCAACCAGGCAATGCCGTCTGCGTGCATATCCACCAGGCACCAGAAGGGCACACCATCCTCGCGCCACTCTTCTGCGGCCGACTGGAAGGTCTGCATCAGCATGACGAAATCGGCCTCGGCACGGCCATGGATGCCATCGCAATGATCGAGAAGCGTCACGTAGCCCTCGGCCGGGCGCCAGCCCATGTCGAGCAGGCAGTCATTCAGGGCATCCCAGTTGTGACCGAACCAATCAGGGAAACCAAGGGCCTTGCCTATAGCATCCAGCATCTCATTCTTGTTGCGTGCGTGCGCCAGGTTGACGCGCTGCACCAGGCAGCCGGCGGCTTCGGCGCCGGCAATCAGCGGCTCCAGATTGCCGTGCGGCAAATGATGGACTCCCGCCTTTCCGGCATCGGCAAACAGGGCCCGGTAGTGTTCAATGGCGCTCATCTTTTTTGGTCCTGGCGCTTGATCTTGCTGAAGCTGCGGTAGTGATTGTCGGTGTAATAGAACACGGCGGGTGGCTGGTCGCCTGTGATGACGCGCCGCGGGCCGCGATCACGGCTGCCGGGGGTGGATACCGTGTATTCGCGATAGTAGCCGCGCTGCTTCTGCGGCAGGCGCTGCTCAAGGTTCTTGAAGACGACACCGTCGCGGTGGTAGGGATAGGGGCCTCGGCGGTCGATCAAGCGCAGGGTTTCGCGTGCTTCCGACGGTAGGGTTGCCTCGGCAATACTGGTATCGAGTGCCGCCGCCGGCAGCGCAAGACCCATGCATAGCAGCGCGAGAAAACGGCGCAGCATGCTCAACCCTTGTCGACCTCGACCTGGGTTTCGACTTTCTGCCGCAGACGGATGTGCAACTCACGCAACTGCTTTTCATCGACATCCGATGGCGCATCGGTCAGCAGGCATTGAGCACGTTGCGTCTTGGGGAATGCGATCACATCGCGGATCGACTCGGCGCCGGCCATCATGGTGACGATGCGGTCGAGACCGAAAGCCAGCCCGCCGTGGGGTGGCGCCCCATACTTCAGTGCGTCGAGGAGGAAGCCGAACTTGATCTGCTGCTCCTCGGGGCCGATGCCAAGCGCCTGGAATACTTTTTCCTGGACGTCCGCACGATGGATGCGGACCGAACCGCCGCCCATTTCCCAGCCATTCAAGGCAAGATCATAGGCCTTGGCCAGACAGGCTCCGGGATCGGTCGCCAGCAATGCCTCGTGACCGTCCTTGGGGCTGGTGAAGGGATGGTGGCAGGCCGCCCAGCGCTGGTTGTCCTCGTCGTATTCGAACATCGGGAAATCGACCACCCACAGCGGTCGCCAGACCGAGCCATCAACGTAGCCTTTCTCGTGGCCGAGCTTGGTGCGCAAGGCGCCCAGCGCGTCGTTGACGATCTTGGTCTTGTCCGAGCCAAAGAAGATCAGGTCTCCGGATTGCGCCCCGGTGCGTTCGATAATGGCTTTCAGGGCTGCCGGGTGAAGATTCTTTACGATAGGCGACTGCATGCCCTCTTCGTTCAGCTTCGTTGCATCGTTGACCTTGATGTAGGCCAATCCCCGGGCACCGTAGATCTTGACGAACTCGGCGTAGCCGTCGATCTCGCCGCGGGTCAGCGCGGTTGCCCCACTGGCGCCGCCCGGTACGCGCAGCGCCGCGACGCGGCCGCCGGAAGTCGCCGGACCGCTGAAGACCTTGAAGGCGACGTCGGCCACCGCATCGGTGACGTCGGTGAGCTCCAGCGTGACGCGCAAGTCAGGCTTGTCGGACCCGTAACGATTCATTGCTTCGGCATAACCGATGCGCGGGAAGGGCTTGGGCAGATCGACGGCCAGCGACTGCTTGAACACGCTGCGGATCATTTCCTCCATCAGCGCAGTAATCTGTTCCTCGCCAAGGAAGGAGGTCTCGATATCGACCTGGGTGAATTCCGGCTGGCGGTCGGCACGCAAGTCTTCGTCGCGGAAGCACTTGGTGATCTGGTAGTAGCGATCGTAGCCGGCCACCATCAGCAGCTGCTTGAACAGCTGCGGCGATTGCGGCAGGGCGAAGAACTTGCCGGGATGCACTCGCGAAGGCACCAGATAGTCTCGTGCACCCTCGGGCGTCGATTTGGTCAGCATCGGCGTTTCGATGTCGATGAAGCCGTTTTCGTCGAGGAAACGGCGGAAGGCCATCGCCACCTTGTAGCGCAGCATCAGATTCTTCTGCATCTGCGGGCGACGCAGATCGATGACGCGATGAGTGAGCCGCACGGTCTCCGAGAGGTTTTCTTCATCAAGCTGGAAAGGCGGCGTGACGGCCGTATTGAGGACTTCCAACTCATGGCAGAGAATTTCGATTTCGCCCGAGGCCAGATTGGGGTTCTCCGTGCCCTTGGGGCGACGGCGAACCTTGCCGGTAACCTTCAGCACGAATTCGTTGCGCACATCCTCGGCAATCCTGAACATCTCGGGGCGATCCGGATCGCAAACAACTTGCGTCAATCCGGCGCGATCGCGCAGATCGATGAAGATCACGCCGCCGTGATCGCGACGGCGGTGATTCCAGCCGCACAGGGTGACGATCTGGTCGACATGGG
Organism: Rhodocyclaceae bacterium; assembly: GCA_025353195.1. Taxonomy (GTDB): domain Bacteria; phylum Pseudomonadota; class Gammaproteobacteria; order Burkholderiales; family Rhodocyclaceae; genus Sulfuritalea. The sequence continues at coordinate 31,855 of JANXRC010000165.1, read as the reverse complement.
AGGCATTGACCTCGCCGCAGTAGTGGGTACGCATAGGATTTCCGGACTGTTGTGATGCCCGTAGGGCGGTTACTGATTCTGGGCGCGCCCGCGGGGATTTCTCATGGGCGGGGCGACGACGCCCATGGAGACGATGTATTTCAAGGCTTCGTCGACGTTCATGTCGAGTTCGATGACATCTTTTCTTCTGACGAAGAAGAAGAATCCATTGACCGGGCTGGGCGTGGTCGGGATGAAGACTCCGACGTGTTCGTCGGGCAGCATATCGGCGACATCGCGGGCCGGATGCCCGGTCTGAAACGCTACCGACCACGCTTCGGGATGTGGATAGCGGACCAGCAGCACCTTGCGGAATGCGACTCCGCTGCCCGAGAACAGCGTATCGCTGACCTGTTTGACACTGTAATAGATCGACTTCACGACTGGAATGCGGGCGAGCACCCGTTCCCAGAAACGCACCAGCTTCTGGCCGACGATGTTCGTCGTCACCAGGCCGGTGATGAATACCACCAGCAGAGTCATCAGCGCGCCGAGGCCGGGGATATATATTCCCATCAGGTGCTCCGGCTGAATCGCCTGCGGCAACAGCAACAGGGTCTGATCCATGGAACGGACGATCATGGACAACACCCATGCGGTGATTGCCACCGGGATCCAGATCAGGAGTCCCGTAATGAAGTACTTTTTCAAGGCAGACGGGGTCAGCTGTTGGCAGCGCAACTACCTGTTCCGCCCTGACACGGCGGCGGATTATCGCTCTTGGCCACCGCTGGCTTGCCGCCGCCTCCCTTGAAGTCGGTGGCGTACCAGCCGCTCCCCTTGAGCTGAAAACCTGGTGCGGTCAGCTGCTTGGCGAAGTTCTCGGTCTTGCATTCGGGGCAGGTGGTCAACAGCGGATCGCTGACTTTCCGCATGACATCTTTCTCAAAGCCGCATTCGGTGCAGCGATAAGCGTAGATCGGCATGACATTCTCCGGCATTCTGGCAAAGAGGGAGATTATAGCTGAAGCCCTTGGCGCGCCAGCCACGACAGCGCCATCCCGACGCTTGAAAAATGGGGCCTGACCCCTGATTTGCAAGGGGCTAGAGACTGACGCCGAGATAGGCGCGGGTCAGCGGTTTGCCCCAGACAAGGGCAATGGCGCCTGCTGCAGCCAGATATGGGCCGAAAGGAATGGGTACGTTGCGGCCGTGACGGGCAAAGACCATCAGGGCGATGCCGACCACTGCGCCGACGAGGGACGAAAGCAGGATGGTCAATGGCAGCACCTGCCATCCCAGCCAGGCGCCGAGTGCCGCCAGGAGCTTGAAGTCACCATAGCCCATGCCTTCCTTGCCTGTGGCGAGCTTGAACAACCAGTAAACCAACCACAGCGACAGATAGCCCGCCATGGCGCCGATCACCGCACTCTTCAAATCCGTGTAGACGCTGAACGCATTCAGTGCCAAGCCCAGCCAGAGCAAAGGCAGGGTAATGTCGTCGGGCAATAGCTGGGTATCGAAATCGATGCCGGTCAAGGCCACCAGCGCTGCGATCAATGCGATGGCGCCCAATCCTGCAGCCGTGAAACCAAAATGCCAGGCGGCAAAGGCGAACAACAATGCTGTCAGCGCTTCGACCAGCGGATAGCGGAAGGAAATCGGAGCGGCGCAGCCCCTGCACCGTCCGCGCAGTACAAGCCAGCTGACGACGGGGATGTTATCCATGGCGGTGATCGAATGCCCGCACTGCGGGCAACGCGAACGCGGGCGGGCCAGCGAAAGTGGTTCGAAAGCGGGTGCAGCTTCGCCCCGTAGTTCGGCACACTGCGTCTCCCAGTCGCGCTCCATCATGATCGGCAGACGATGGATGACGACATTGAGGAAACTGCCAACGATCAGGCCGAATAATCCGGCGACGACGGCAAACGCCGCCGGGTCGGCGAACTGGGCGATCATTGCCCGCGCTTAGCCAACGACGGAACCGAGTTTGAAGATCGGCAGGTACATGGCCACCACCAGACCGCCGATAAGTCCGCCAAGGAAGACCATGATCATCGGCTCCATCAAGCTCGATAGCGCTTCGACCGCCTCGTCGACCTCCGCTTCGAAAAAGTCTGCGGTCTTGCCCAGCATTGAATCCAGCTGGCCGGATTCTTCGCCGATGGCGACCATCTGCGTGACCATCGGCGGAAAGACGCCAGAATTTTCCATGGCCACCGTCAGGCTGGAACCGGTGGACACCTCGTCCTGGATCTTTTTGGTCGCCATCGTGTAGACGTAGTTGCCCGCAGCGCCACCGACCGAATCCAGGGCGTCGACCAGCGGCACACCGGCGGCAAACATGGTGGACAGGGTTCGCGTCCAGCGCGCAATGGAGGACTTGGTCAGCATGTCGCCGAAGACGGGCAGTTTTAGCGAATACTTGTCTTTTGCGATCTGCAACGCCGTTGAACGCTTGAAAGCCTGGCCAATGCCGTAGATGACTGCGTACATACTGCCAAAGATGATGTACCAATTGGCCGTGAAATAATCGGAAATTGCGATCACGATTTGAGTCGGCGCAGGCAGTTCGCCGCCGAAACTTGCAAACACGCCCTTGAACGCGGGTACTACAAAGATCATGATTACCGCGGTGATGATAAAGGCGATGATCAGGATGGCGATCGGGTAGGTCAGGGCGCTCTTGATCTTCGACTTGATCGCCTGAATCTTCTCTTTGTAGGTCGCCAGACGATCCAGCAGCGTGTCGAGAATACCCGCCTGCTCTCCGGCTTCGACCAGATTGCAGTACAGGGCATCGAAATACAGTGGATACTTGCGGAAGGCCGAGGCCAGGTTGGAACCGGTTTCTACATCGGCCTTGATGTCGAACAAAAGCTTGGCCAGACCCGGATTGTTGGTGCCTTTGCCAACGATGTCAAAAGACTGCAGCAGCGGCACACCGGACTTGACCATGGTGGCGAGTTGGCGGGAGAAAAGCGTAATGTCCTTGTCCGAGACCTTGCCGCCGGACCCGACTTTCTGCTTCTTGAGCTTGGTGACGCTGACGCCTTGCCGCCGTAGTGCAGCGTTCGCCGCTGCTTCGCTGGCTGCCTTGAGTTCGCCGCGAACCACCTTGCCGGTCTTGTTCTTGCCTTCCCAGGAAAAATTGAGTTCCTTTGGGCCTTCCTTCTTTTTCTCCTGCTTGCCTGCTGTGGCCATCGGCTTCCCCCGCATGAATTTTAGTTTCGGCCGCCGCACTTAACGCCGATATCCGCAAGGGATACCGTCCCCGCTTCCTGCGGGGACATAAAACCGGCGTTAGCCTGCACTGAAACTCCGTTGTGGTGATTCTACGCCTTGAGTATGCCGAGAGTATCACTCTACGGCGGGGCGGTGAAGACGTACCATCTTGACTTTTCGATCCTGTGTTTGAACGATCTCCATCGGTACGCCTTCTACCCGTACGCCGACGCCTACCTCGGGAATATCCTGCAAGTGCTCTACAATCAGCCCGTTGAGCGTACGCGGCCCGTCCAGGAGAAAATTTAGGTCCAGCAGGCGATTGAGTTCCCGCAGACTGGTCGCACCGTCCACCAGCACCACGCCGTCATTGTTCCAGGAAAGCGAACCGCCGAAATCGGACTGGCGCGTAGTGAATTTCCCGACCAGTTCTTCGATGATGTCTTCCAGCGTGACCAGCCCCTCTATCTCACCATATTCGTCCACCACGAGGCCCATGCGCTGCCGGTTTTCACGAAAGAACTGAAGCTGGGTGTAGATCGGTGTTGCTGCCGGAATGAAATAGGGTTCGGACATGCGTTCGCGCAGGGTCGCGTGGGCGATCTCTCCGGCAAAGGCCTCGGCCAGCAGCCGTCGTTGGTGCAAGACGCCGACGATATTGGCCGGATCGTTCTCGAATACTGCGACCCGCGTGTGAAAGCTGGTCGCCAGTTGCGTCTTGATGCTTTCGATGGGGGCGGCAATATCGATAGCCTCGATTTCACCGCGCGGCGTCATGATGTCGGCTACCGTCAACTGCTCCAGTTCGAACAGGTTGAGCAGGATGGAGCGGTGTTGTTGCGGAATGAACTGGCCGGATTCAAGCACCACGGCACGTAGTTCCTCTGGCGAAAGGTGGGACGACTCGTGCCCTGGCTTCGGTTGCAGATGCAGCACGCTGAGCAACGGCTGAACGAACAAATTGACCAGCCAGACTACCGGATAGGCAACACGCAGCAACGGTGTCAGGATGTAGCCAATGCGCAGCGCCAGCCAGTCGGGGTAGGTCGCTCCCGCCACTTTGGGTGTGATCTCGGAAAATACCAGCAGGCAAAACGTAACGACCAAGGCGCCTGTTTCCAGAGCCCATTTTTCGTGGCCAAAAACCCGCAGTGCAATGCTGCCGGTCAACATGGCGGCAATGGAATTGAGCAGTGTGTTGCCCAGCAGGATCACGCCCAGCAACTGGTCGGTTCTTCCCAGCAGGGCGACGGCCAGCCGCGCGCCGCGATGTCCCTCCTGCGCCAGATGCCGCAGACGAATGCGATTGGAGGCCATCATGGCGGTTTCCGCCATGGAAAAAAAGGCCGAGCAGATCAGCAATACAGCGAGCGCTACGAATTGCGCCGAAAGCGGAATTTCGTCCATCAGCGGCCGAGGATTACCTCAAGCACGAAGCGGCTGCCGACATAGGCCAGCAGTAGCGCGGCAAAGCCAGCCAGCGTCCAGCGCAATGCCACGCGGCCACGCCAGCCGCGCAAGTGGCGGCCGGCCAGCAGTGCGGCGAAAATCAGCCAGGACAGTATCGCGAACACCGTCTTGTGATTGAAGGCCAGCGCCTTGCCGAACAGGGTTTCGGAGAAGAACACGCCTGAAATCAGCGTCAATGTGAGCAGGACGAAGGCGACATGGATCAGGCGGAATAGCAGCTTCTCCATCGTCAGCAAGGGCGGCAGGCCGGCCAGGAACGGGGAGATGCGGCCGCGATGGAGGCCCTTTTCGGCTGCCGCCATCAGCAGGGCGTGCAAGGCCGCCAGAGTGAACAGGCTGTAGGCCAGCATGGCCATAAGGAAATGCAGGCGAAAAGCCACCGAGCCGGCATTGGCCAGCACATGGGGCTCAGAGAAGATTGCCGGCAGCAGGGCTGCCACGGCCGCCGCCGGCAGACCGAGAACCTGCAAACCGTCCATTCGGGCGTAGAAACTCTCGATCCAGTAAAGCGCGATCGCCGCCCAAAGCATCACGGAAAGCGCAATGGCAAAACCAAAGTGCATGCTGCTGCCATCGAATATCGCCATGCGCAGGCTGACGGCATGCGCCGCCAGCGCCACCAGCAGCAGGATGCGCTCGCCGAGCTTGAGTCCGCCGGTAGGTTGGTCGAGCGCCGGTCCGCGCCAGCGGGTGCGCCAAAGATGTACCGCCAGGCCGGCATAGAGGGCTGCGGCCAGCAGATGCATTAAGATTGCGGGCATCGGCGAAGTCTACACCAAGCCTCCCCTCTCTTTTCAGACCTACCCCCTTCATTCATGCTAGATAACCTTACCCAGCGCCTCGGCCGCGTCGTAAAGAACCTGCGCGGACAAGCACGCCTGACCGACGACAATATTTCCGACATGCTGCGCGAAGTGCGCATGGCCTTGCTCGAAGCTGACGTCGCCCTGCCGGTGGTCAAGGACTTCATCGCCCGCGTCAAGGAAAAGGCCCTCGGACAGGAAGTCATCGGGTCGCTCACCCCGGGCCAGGCGCTGGTCGGCGTCGTACACCGCGAACTCACCGAATTGATGGGCGGCGCCAGCGTCGGCCTCAATCTTGCCACGCAGCCGCCGGCCGTGATCCTGATGTCCGGACTGCAGGGAGCGGGCAAGACGACGACCACGGCCAAGCTCGGCAAGTGGCTCAAGGAACGGCAGAAGAAGAAGGTGCTGACGGTCAGTTGCGACGTTTATCGCCCCGCCGCCATCGAACAATTGAAGGCTGTTTCGGCCCAGGCCGGGATCGACTTTTTCCCCTCTTCCGGTGAGCAGAAGCCGGCCGACATTGCCGCGGCGGCACTTGATTACGCCAAGCGGCACTACTACGACGTGATCTTCGTGGACACCGCCGGGCGCTTGGCCATCGACGAAGCGATGATGGCCGAAATCAAGGAACTGCATGCGCTGCTGAAGCCCATCGAGACGCTGTTCGTGGTCGATGCCATGCTCGGCCAGGATGCGGTGAATACGGCGAAGGCCTTCAACGAAGCGCTGCCGCTGACCGGCATCATCCTCACCAAGCTCGACGGCGATTCCCGGGGCGGTGCCGCGCTGTCGGTGCGTCATGTCACCGGCAAGCCGATCAAGTTTGCCGGCGTCGGCGAAAAGCTCACCGGCCTCGAGGAGTTTCATCCCGAGCGCATGGCTTCGCGCATCCTCGGCATGGGTGACATCCTCGGCCTGGTCGAGGATGCCCAGCGTGGCGTCGACCAGGACAAGGCGCAGGAGTTCGTCAAGAAGATGAAGTCCGGCAAGGGCTTCGATCTCAACGATTTCAAGGAGCAGATTGGCCAGATGAAGAAGATGGGCGGCATGGCCGCCATGCTGGACAAACTGCCGGCGCAGTTCGGTGCGATGGCGCAAAAGGCCGGCGGTGGCATGGAGGACAAGACCGTTCGGCGTCTGGAGGGCATCATCAATTCCATGACCCCGATGGAACGCACCAAACCGGAATTAATCAAGGCCAACCGCAAGCGCCGCATCGCCACCGGCGCCGGCGTGTCGGTGCAGGAAGTCAATCGACTGCTGAATCAGTTCGAGCAGACGCAGAAAATGATGAAGCAGTTCTCCAAGGGCGGGATGCAGAAGATGATGCGCGGCATGAAGGGAATGTTGCCCGGCATGCGCTGACGTACTCGCCGTATCGCCAGCGCCGACTCTTGCAGTCGTTGTGCCTCGGTGCAGCGGCTACCGCGGCCCGATCACTCGCGGCCCCCAGCCCCACTGCTTCTCCCATGCCCCGCGCACCATGTTCGGATACTCGGGCCTGCCCAGGCTGCCGTTGTAGCGGCCAAGCGCGCGGTAGATATCGCCGTTTTCGATGTTCAGATAGTGGCGCAGGATGGTGCAGCCGAAACGCAGGTTGGTGCGCATGTGGAACAGGTTGCTGTCCTGGCTGCCGATCAGGCGCACCCAGAAGGGCATCACCTGCATATAGCCGCGGGCGCCGGTCGCAGATACCGAGTATTTCTTGAAGCCGCTCTCCACCTGGATCAGACCGAGCACCATCTGCGGGTCGAGGCCGGCGCGCTTGGCTTCGTAATACACGGTCTTGAGAAACTCCAGTCGTGCCTGCCGGTCCGGCATGCGGCGACTCAGGCGCGACGACATGTCGGTCAGCCAGTCGACCTTTTCCTGGATCGACGGGAATTGCGGTTCAGGTGCAGCGCGGTCGGCAATCGATTCGTGCAATGCTGCCTGTACGCTGGCCGCCAGCGGCTCGTACTGCTGCGCGCCGGCGTAGGCCGCCGCGGGCAAAAGGGCGGCGGCAAGACTCAGCGCAAGACCAGAAATCAGCCGCACAACTTCTGATTCAGGAAAGCTACCATTGCGTTTGCAGTAACCATGGTGGCCTCGGCGTCGCCGCGCCTTTTGTATTCGAGCTTGCCTTCCTTCAGGCCGCGCTCGCCGACCACCACACGATGCGGGACGCCGATCAGTTCCCAGTCGGCAAACATCGAGCCCGGCCGCTCATCGCGGTCATCCAGAATCGCGTCGATGCCGGCAGCGAGCAGTTCGCCATGGAGTGCATTGGCTGCGGTGCGGACGACTTCTGACTTGGCGTAATTCATCGGTACGACGGCGACGACAAAGGGTGCGATGCTGGCGGGGAAAATAATTCCGCGCTCATCGTAGCCCTGCTCGATGGCGGCGCCGACGATGCGCGAAACGCCGATGCCATAGCAGCCCATTTCCATCACCTGGTCCTTGCCCTGCTCATCGAGAAAGGTGCACTTCAGCGCTTCGGCATACTTGGTGCGCAGCTGGAAGATATGGCCGACTTCGATGCCGCGGCACAGTTCCAGCGCGCCCTTGCCATCGGGCGATGGGTCGCCTTCGACGACGTTGCGGATATCGGCAACCGTTGCCGGCTGCGGCAGGTCGCGGCCGAAATTAACGCCGGTGAGGTGATAATTCTCTTCGTTGGCGCCGCAAACGCAGTCGCGCATTACCGCCACGCTACGATCCGCCACGACTCTACCGGCAAAGCCGACCGCGCCTATGTACCCGGCCTTGCAGCCGAGCGCCGCGATGATTTCCTCGTCGCGGGCGAAGCGGAATTCGCCGACCACTTTCTGCGCCTTGATCTCGTTCAGATCGTGATCGCCGCGCAGGAGCAGCAGGACAAATTCGCTGCCGCCCTCCTGTTCAGCCATCACGGCGATGGCTTTGACGGTCTGCGTCAGCGGCAGACCGAGGAAAGCCGCCACGTCCTCGCATTTCGTCTTGCCCGGCGTGGCCTTTTTGATCATTGCCGCCGTGTCGTCAGCGCCTACTGTCGGCGGGGCTACGGCCTCGGCGAGTTCCACGTTGGCCGCGTAGTCCGACGCCGGGCAGAAGGCGATCGCGTCTTCGCCAGAGTCCGCCAGCACGTGGAATTCGTGCGAGCCGGTGCCGCCGATGGCGCCGGTATCCGCCGCCACGGCGCGGAACTTCAGCCCTAGGCGGGTAAAGATGCGGGTATAGGTTTCGTACATGTTGCGGTATTCGCGTTCCAGATCGGCATACGAGGTGTGGAAGGAATAGCCATCCTTCATGAGAAACTCGCGTCCACGCATGACGCCGAAGCGCGGCCGGATCTCGTCGCGGAACTTGGTCTGGATCTGGTAGAAATGGCGCGGAAGCTGGCGATAGCTCTTCACTTCGCGGCGCACGACGTCGGTGATGACCTCTTCGTGGGTAGGGCCGATCACGAACTCGCGCTGGTGACGGTCCTTGAAACGCAGAAGCTCCGGACCGTACTTCGGGCCGCGACCTGATTCTTCCCACAATTCAAAAGGTTGCACCGCCGGCATGAGCAGTTCAATGGCTCCAGCTCGATTCATTTCCTCGCGCACGATGGCCTCCACTTTGCGCAACACGCGCAACCCCATCGGCATCCAGGTATAGATGCCGCCGGCGAGGCGGCGGATCAGGCCGGCACGTAGCATCAACTGGTGGCTGACGATTTCGGCGTCGGAGGGGGCTTCCTTGAGGGTGGCGACGAAGAACTGGCTGGCGAGCATGGCGGTAGGCCGAAAAGCGGAAAGTGCGCATTTTACCTTCGACCAGGAATTTGCAGACTCGGCAGATGCAGCTTTCCAGCGAGGCGCGATTGTGAAAGAATGTTCACCAGTCAATCATTGGATATATGCATCATGCTCGATCGTGAAGGCTTTCGCCCGAACGTCGGCATCGTTCTGGTCAACAGTCGAAACGAGGTCTTTTGGGGCAAGCGCATCCGCGAACATTCCTGGCAGTTCCCGCAAGGGGGCATCAAGAAAGGCGAAACGCCCGAACAGGCCATGCTGCGCGAACTGCAGGAGGAAACCGGCCTCAAGCCTGAACATGTGCGGATTATCGGCCGCACGCGCGACTGGTTGCGCTACGAAGTGCCGAAACACTGGATTCGCCGCGAATGGCGCAGCACCTACAAGGGGCAGAAACAGATCTGGTTTCTGCTGCGTCTGGTCGGCCGTGACAGCGACGTTTGTTTGCGTGCCAGCGATCATCCGGAATTCGATGCCTGGCGCTGGAACAGCTACTGGGTGCCGCTGGGCAGCGTGATCGAGTTCAAGCGCGGGGTGTATGAAACCGCTCTGCTCGAGTTGGCGCGCCTTCTGTTCGTGCATCCAGACGAGCGCGTACCGCGCTGGGAGACAGATACCGTGGGTAATACGAAATGAAACGCTGGTGGGCTTTTCTGCTCTTGGCAGGCGTGGTGGGAAGTGCGGCCGCGCAGTTCGGCTCGCCCATGATGGGGCTTCCAGCGCCGAACAAATACCAGGGCGACGACGAAGAGCCCTGGCAGGAATTGGCGATTGAGCCACCCGCATTCCCCAAGCAGGAAAACCTGCGCGAGTTCTACGTCAGTGCGGCCACCATCAACAAGTACTTCATTGACGCCAGTACGCTGGCTGTCGGCGCCGACCGTGTGGTGCGTTACGTGCTGGTGGTCCAGACTTCAGGAGGAGCGACCAACGTCAGTTTCGAGGGCATCAATTGCAAGGCGCTCAGCTGGAAGCATTACGCAACAGGTCGCAGCGACGGCACCTGGGCGAAGTCCCGCGCCAACCGAATCGAGTGGCGGCCGATCGAAACCAAGATGGTCAATCGGTACCACGCGGCACTGAGCCACGACCTGTTTTGCCCGGCGGGTATCGCCATCAACACGGCTGACGAAGGACGCAACGCCTTGCGCCTGGGCAAGCACCCCAACGCAAATTGATATCAGGGAATGCCAGTTGATCGACACCATCATTCCGGAATTGGACAAGGCGTTAAGGGCCGTCTTTGCCGCCGCCCCGACCCGCCGCCAAATGCCTGGCCAGGATCTGCCCGAAGCCGAGATGAGCGAGGGCGAGAGGCGTCACGTCGCTGCGCTGATGCGGGTTAATCACTGCGGCGAAATCTGCGCCCAGGCCTTGTATCAGGGTCAGGCACTGAGTTCGCGAGATCCTGCCGTCAAGCGCGAACTGGAGCAGGCGGCATGGGAGGAAACCGAGCATCTCAACTGGACTGAACGACGCATTGCCGAGCTAGGTGGCCGCAAGAGCCTGTTCAATCCACTTTGGTATGCCGGTTCTCTGGCAATCGGCTTGCTTGCCGGAAAATTCGGTGATGCCTGGAGTCTGGGCTTCCTGGCCGAAACGGAGCGGCAGGTCGAAGGGCACCTCGAGAGCCACATGGCCAGCCTGCCGGCACAGGACCGGAAGTCATGGGAAGTACTGCAGCAAATGCAAGCCGACGAGGTTCGCCATGCGCAAACGGCAAATCATTTCGGCGCCCGCGAGCTGCCGCCGCCGGTCAAACTGGCCATGAAGATGTCATCGAAGGTGATGACGAGGCTGTCCTACGTTGCCTGACTAGCTCTCCACCACCTCAAAAGTGTGTTCGATCGCGGCGGTCTTGCCCAGCATGATCGACGCCGAGCAGTATTTCTCCGCGGACATTTTCACTGCGCGCTCGACAACCGCGGGCTTCAGATTCTTCCCGGTCACCACGAAGTGCATGTTGATCCTGGTGAATACCTTGGGATCCAGTTCCGCGCGCTCCGCCTGAAGCCTCACTTCGCATCCGCTGACCTCATGGCGGCCGCGTTTCAGGATGAGGACAATATCGAAGGCCGTGCAGCCGCCGGTTCCGGCCAACAGAAGTTCCATAGGCCGTGGCGCCAGGTTGCGACCACCCGCGTCGGGCGCGCCGTCCATGCAGACCAAATGGCCGCTACCGGTCTCGGCGACAAAGCTCATGCCCTCATGCCAGCGTACCGTGCATTCCATTCCATTCACTCCCTCAAGCAATAGTCAGCATTCTAGCGGTGGCGCCGACGGGCGAATATGGCATCGCACCAAACTGAGCGGAAATACGGCTTCAGGCTGTTGCCCAGTGACGATATAGACAAACCTGCTGACGCGTAATACAGAATGAATCTGTTAATAATCAATGTAATCAATTAACTTTAGCTCAAGCAGGCTCTTGTGGAACGCGGCAATTGCGCAACGCACAAAAAAGTCTTGCATCGCAACAAAGGCTATGCAACAATTTGTGCAACTGAACGCCGATTGACGCAGCAAGATGTTTGAGTCAGTCCGTGTTTGACCCTTGTCTCCTCCACCCTCCTCCTTTGGTGTGGATTAAGCGCAGCCCCGCTCGGGTTGCGTTTTTTTTGCGCTGATTTTCAGACGATACTTGAGAGTGGTCGGATTCTCAATGCCGGTTTGACAGCCTCGGGGAAGGTCTGTAGGATTCGCGCCCTTCTAGGCTGGGTTGGTAGCTCAGTCGGTAGAGCAGCGGACTTTTAATCCGTTGGTCCCGAGTTCGAATCTCGGCCGACCCACCACCGTAATATATAATCTGTTTTTCGGGTTGTTAGCTCAGTTGGTAGAGCAGCGGACTCTTAATCCGTAGGTCGAGTGTTCGAGCCACTCACAGCCCACCAAAAATCAAGCCGAACCAACTTAACCGGTTGGTTCGGCTTTTCCGTGCGTATTGATGACGCATAACGCCATGGCCGGACTAGCCGGATAATGGCACGTACCGTCATCGGATGCACTCGATTCCCGCGAGGTTGGCAAGCGATGATTCTCAGCGCAAATCCTCGCCCGCAACCGATTACTTCAGAGCGTCGTTGAGATCCTTGTCGCTGATCTTTCCCGAGCGATGCAGCCAAAGGAGGATCGCCAGCGGTTTGGGGATATTGCGGCCGGATTCATATCGGGAGCCGCCCGACTGAGTGACGCCATACCTCACCCAGAAATCCTTCTGATTAAGGTTTTCCTTTTTGCGATCTGTGGCGATGTCGCTGAAATCCAGTTTCTTTTTGCGGGCCATGACGTTCTCCTGCTGTGGGTGGTCAAGACGCTATGCTATCGTTTTTTTTCAAACCCTGCATTGGGTGACGGCAGTCCTCGTCGGCGGTGCATTCGTGGTGAAGTTCATGCCTTGCGCCATGCCTGATCTCGGCTGCATTCCACCACTTTGATCAAGATAGGCTGATCACCAATCCGATCAGCAGCAGCAACAGGCCGCGTGCTCCGCCCCAGCGGCACAGTCGTGTACGCAACACCTGATGCCATGGGCCTTGGACACCTGGTCGCAGCCAGACCGGCAATAGATGAGCGGCGGCCCCGCTTACCAGCGGCAGCAGAAACGCAATGACATAACCGGCAACCGCGGGACGCGCCGGCAGCCAGCCGAACCCATGCGCAACACCCAATGCCAGCAGACCCAGCAATCCCAGTGCGGCAGCTGTCAGCGACGGTGCCGCTCCGTGCAATTGCAGCAGAGCCTTGCCAAACCGGGATTGCCAGCCGCGCAGCATGCGCAGGACAACCCAGCCGTAGAGGGCGGCGCCCGACAGCGCAAGCGCCGACGCTATCCTTGAAACGGAGGGCGGCAGCGGCAAAGACACGCCGACTGCGATCAGCAGCGCGCCGGCTGCCGCCCATTTGAGGTCGCGTCGCAGGCGCAAGGCGGCACCGGGGTCGCCCTTTCCCATGCAGGTGGGAAGCAATACTTGCAAGGTACCCAGCGCGGTAAGTCCGACAAAGCCGAGCAGATTGGCATGCAGGTGGAACAAGCGGAGGGCATTGCGCTGGGCGGGGAACAGGGGCATCAGGACCACCGCGAAAAGTGCCAGCAGCAGGAAGCCGAGCGCGGCCAGGTACCAGTCCAGCCCTCGATGGCGCGGACCGAACATGTGGCGCGCCCGATTCAGGGTCCAGCCGCCAAGACTGAGTGCGGCAAGCCCGCCCAGTGTTGCCGCAAGACTCAGCCGCGTCGGCGAAAAATCGCTGGCGAACGAGAAGACCGCCAGCATCCCGCCGGCCCAAGCCAGCAAAGGAGGCCACCATGCCGCAACTCCTGCTCCGGCGCCTCGCGTCAGCACCGGAACGAAATAGCTCATTGCCGCCAGGATCAGCGGCAGTACTCCCAGGGCGAAGGCTACGTGGGCAGCGAGTTGCGGCGCACCCTGTCCCGCGATCAGCAATACGCCCGCAGTCGCCAGCGACAGCAGGGCAGCAATTGCCAGCAATGGCAACAGGGTGAGGGGCGACATTGGCGGATTGTAATGGTCGCAACACCATGCGACACTCGCGCACCATGTCGTCCGCCCCCATCCCGCGCGCCGGGCTCCTCCTGCTCGGCCTGCTGTCTCTCGGCTGGGGCTTCAACTGGCCGATCATGAAAGTCGTGATCACCGAGATTCCGCGCTGGATATTTCGTGGCGACAGCATCCTGCTGGCGTCCATCGGACTTTTTTGCATCGCCTGGTTTTCCGGTCAGTCCTTGAAAGTACCCCGGGGACGCTGGCCACAACTGCTCGGTCTGGCGTCATGCAACATCGTCGGCTGGAACATGTTTGCCATTTATGGCGTAAGCCTCTTGCCGTCAGGGCGTGCCGCCATCCTCGGCTACACCATGCCGATCTGGAGTGCGCTGCTCTCGGTGTGGCTTCTCGATGAACGACTGACCCGGCGCCGGCTGATCGGTCTGGTACTCGGCATGAGCGGCATGGCGCTGCTGATTGGTGCCGAGTTCGAGAAACTGGGCAGCGCGCCGATTGGTGTGATCCTGATGCTGATCGCCGCCGTCTTCTGGGCTGGCGGTCTGGTGCTCTACAAGCGCGACCCGCCACCGATGCCCATCACCTCACTGACGGCCTGGCAGGCTCTGCTCGGTGGAATACCCATCGCCTTGTCCGGCCATGCGTTGGAAAGTGTTGAATGGGGACGCATCGGTTTCTGGCCCATGTTCGGCTTCTGGTACAACGTCTTCATTGGCCTGTTGTTCTGCTACTGGGCATGGAACAAGCTGGTCCAGATGGTCCCGGCCGCGGTGTCCTCGCTTGGCTCGCTGATCGTTCCCGTGGTTGGCGTCTTCAGCGGTATGGTCTTTCTGAACGAAACTCCGCATTGGCAGGACTTTGCAGCGCTGGTGCTGGTTCTAACGGCAATCGGCACCGTATTGCTGCCGGCGCGACCGTCGGCTTGACCCGACGCAAGGCGCAGCGAAGCGGTTTCGGGCACAATTGGCCCATGCTCAATGTTTCAGGTCTTGCCTGTTCGCGTGGTGAACGCCGCCTTTTTTCCGACGTCAGCTTCTCGCTCGCCGCAGGCGAATGGTTGCATGTGCAGGGAGAAAACGGGTCCGGCAAGACTAGCCTGATGCGCCTGCTGGTAGGACTCTCGCCGGCCGATGCCGGGCTGATACGCTGGCGCGACGAGCCGACGCCGTCGGCCGAATTCCGCCGCGACCTGATCTATCTCGGGCACCATGCCGCGGTCAAGGAAGACCTGACGCCGCTGGAAAATCTGCGGCTCGCTTCCGCGCTGGACGGCATTGCGCTCGATGAGCGTGCATCCATGGCCGCCTTGATCAGGCTCGGCTTGCGCGGCCGCGAGGAGTTGCCGGTCCGCGTGCTTTCAGCCGGGCAGAAGCGGCGCGTCCTGCTGGCCCGCCTGTTGACGCGCCCGGCGGTGCTGTGGGTGCTCGACGAAGCCTTCAATGCGCTGGATGTCGCCGCCGTGAAACTGCTCGGGGAATTGATTGCCGAGCATCTGTCCGCGGGCGGGATGGCGGTGCTGACCAGCCACCAGCCGCTGCCCGTGCCGGGCGGCAAGGCGCTGGTGCTATGAACGCACTTCTGGCCACGGTACGCCGCGATTTGCTGCTGGCGCTGCGGCGCAAAAGCGAGGTGCTGACGGCGGTGTTCTTTTTCGTCATCGTCACTAGCCTGTTTCCCCTGGGGATAGGGCCGGAGCCCGTGCTGCTGAAGAAGATCGCTCCCGGCATTCTGTGGGTTGCCGCGCTGCTGGCGACCCTGCTCGGCTTGCCGCGCCTGTTTGCGGCCGATCATGTGGATGGCACGCTGGAACAGATGGCCTTGTCGCCATCTTCATTGGGGCTGCTGGTTGCAGGTAAAATACTGGCCCACTGGTTGCTGTGTGGTTTGCCGCTGGTGTTGCTGGCACCGGTACTAGGTCTGCAGTTCGATCTCGACGCGTCGGCACTGGTTATTCTTACGCTGGCGCTGTTGCTGGGCACGCCATTGCTGTCCCTGATCGGGGCGATTGGTGCCGCGCTGACGCTGGGAGTGCGGGGCGGCGGCGTGTTGCTGGCGTTGCTGGTATTGCCGCTCTACATTCCGGCGCTGATCTTCGGCGCAGGGGCGGTGGAGGCCCACATCGCCGGTCTTGGTGCGGGTGGTCATTTGTCGTTGCTGGCAGCGATGCTGGCTTTGGCAGTGTTTTTTGCGCCGTGGGCGACTACGGCCGCTTTGAGGATTGCGTTGGAGTGAATCAGTCGATTATTCAGTGGTTCAAGTTTGGCAGCCCGCAGGCCTTCTATCCGCTCGCTGGGCGCATGATCCCGTGGTTCTGGGCCGCCGCCGCCGCCTTTGGCATTGCCGGTCTGTGGATTTCCTTCTTCGTCGCGCCGACCGATGCGCAGCAGGGGGAGGGATACCGCATTATCTTCGTGCATGTGCCAGCCTCGTGGATGTCGATGTTCATCTATCTGGTGATGGCCTTCTGGGCCGGTCTCGGGCTGGCACTCAATACGCGGCTTTCGGGAATGATGGCGCAGTCGCTGGCGCCCACCGGCGCCTTGATGGCTGCCCTGTCGCTGTGGACCGGAGCCCTGTGGGGCAAGCCGATGTGGGGCGCATGGTGGGTGTGGGATGCGCGGCTGACTTCCGAACTGATCCTGTTCTTCTTGTATCTGGGCTTCATGGCGCTGCAGGCGGCCATTGATGACCCGCGCCGTGCTGACAAGGCCGGGGCGATTCTGGCATTGGTCGGCGTGGTGAATATTCCCATCATCTATTTTTCGGTGAAGTGGTGGAACACGCTGCATCAGGGCTCCACGATCAATCTCACCAAGGCACCTTCAATGGCGCACACCATGCTTTGGGGCATGCTGCTGATGGCGCTGTGCTTCTGGATGTACTCCATCGCAGTGGCGCTGACCAGGGTGCGCGCCATTATTCTTGAACGCGAGCGACACACGGATTGGGTGAAACATGCAGTGGAATAGCGCAGGTGAATTCTTCGCAATGGGTGGCTACGCCTTCTACGTCTGGGGCAGCTTCGGTGCCTGCGCCTTGCTCATGTTGGCGGAACCTTTTCTGGCCAAGCGGCGTCTTAGCGAGGTTCGCCAGAGCCTGATCCGCGAACGACTCGCCGACGAACTCGAACTCCAACAGAAGACTTCATGAAACCGAGACACAAGCGCATCGCCCTGATAGTCGGCGGACTCGCCTCTCTGGCCGTTGCCGCCGGACTTTCGCTGAATGCCCTCGACAGCAACATCGCCATGTACGTGACGCCGTCAGAAGTGGCTGCCGGCAAGTCGCCGCAAGGGAAAGCGTTCCGCATCGGCGGGCTGGTCAAGGAAGGCTCCGTCAAACGCCAGGACATGACGGTACGTTTCGTCGTTACCGACATGGTCAAGGATATCCCTGTTGCGTACACGGGCATTCTTCCCGACCTGTTCCGTGATGGCAAGGGCGCGGTGGTGCAGGGCCGGCTGGGGAGCGATGGCATTTTTGTCGCCAGCGAAGTGCTGGCCAAGCACGATGAAAACTACATGCCTCCCGAGGCCGCCGCGGCACTCAAACAGGCACAGATGAACCAGAGCGCGGCGGAAGCCAAGCCCGCCATAGACCAGGCACCGAAAAAACCATGACTCCCGAACTCGGACACTTCGCCCTCATTCTCGCCTTCGTCGTATCCCTGCTGCAGGGCGTGGTGCCGCTGGTCGGCGCGCAACGCGGCCAGGCGCAATGGATCGCCCTGGCGCGGCCGGCGGCGCAAACCCAATTCCTGCTGATCGCCATAGCCTTTGGTTGTCTGGCGCAGAGTTTTCTCGGCAACGATTTTTCGGTGAGCTACGTCGCCCAGCATTCCAACACCCAACTGCCGAAGGTCTACCAGTTTGCTGCGGTATGGGGCGGCCACGAGGGCTCCCTGCTGCTGTGGATGCTGATGCTCACCGGCTGGGGTGCGGCCGTATCGCTGGCGTCGCGCCAGTTGCCAGAGGTCATGGTGGCGCGCGTGCTCGCCGTGATGGGACTGATCGGTATCGGTTTGCTGGCCTTCATCCTGTTCACGTCCAACCCCTTCGACCGCTTGTTGCCCGCCGCCGCGGAAGGACGTGACCTCAACCCGCTGTTGCAGGATCCCGGCCTGGTTTTCCATCCGCCCATGCTCTATATGGGTTATGTCGGCTTCTCGGTCGCCTTCGCCTTCGCCATTGCGGCGCTGATTTCCGGCAGGCTCGATGCGGCGTGGGCGCGCTGGTCGCGACCGTGGACCACGGCGGCATGGGTCTTCCTCACGCTCGGCATTGCGCTGGGTAGCTGGTGGGCGTATTACGAACTGGGCTGGGGCGGCTGGTGGTTCTGGGATCCGGTGGAAAATGCATCCTTCATGCCCTGGCTGGTGGGCACGGCGCTGATTCATTCGCTGGCCGTGACGGAGAAGCGGGGGGCTTTCAAGAACTGGACAGTGCTGCTGGCCATCGCGGCTTTTTCGCTCTCGCTGCTGGGTACCTTCCTGGTTCGTTCCGGCGTGCTGACTTCGGTCCATGCCTTCGCCTCGGACCCGCGGCGCGGCGTATTCATCCTGGTACTGCTCGCCCTCGTCGTCGGCAGCTCGTTGACGCTGTTTGCCTGGCGGGCGCCCAAGGTCAATGCCGGCGGCAGTTTCGGCCTGGTGTCGCGCGAAACCATGTTATTGATGAACAACGTATTGCTGGTAGTTGCGGCCGGCAGCGTGCTGCTGGGAACCCTCTACCCGCTGATCATCGACGCGCTGAACCTAGGCAAGCTTTCGGTGGGGCCGCCCTATTTCAATTCGGTCTTCGTGCCGGTCATGGTGCCGTTGCTGCTGCTGATGGCCGTTGGCCCCCTGGCGCACTGGAAGCACGCCGACCTGAAAGCCATTGCGCGCCGTTTGCGGGCAAGCATGGTACTGGCCGTCATTGCCGGTATCGCTTTGCCGCTGCTGATGGGGGCCTGGACGCCACTCACCGCGATGGGTTCATTGCTGGCCGTGTGGATCACCGCCAGCGGCGTTTTCCAGATCATCGACCGCACCAGGACAGGCAAGCCTTCCGCTTCATTCTGGGGCATGCAGCTGGCGCACTTTGGAATCGCCGTATTTGTCATCGGCGTGTCGATGGTCGGTGGCTATCAGGAGGAGAAGGACGTTCGCATGGAGCCGGGCGACACCGTGCATGTGGGTGGCTACGGCTTTCGCCTGACGGGGGTTACGGAGGCCCCCGGGCCCAACTACAGAGCTTCTGTAGGTAGTGTCGAGGTGTCGAAGGACGGCCGCATGCTGATGACTTTGCATCCCGAAAAGCGCAACTATTTCTCGTCGCAGATGCCGATGACCGAAGCCGCCATTGACGCGGGATTCACGCGGGATGTCTATGTTTCGCTTGGCGAACCGCTCGACAAGATGGGCGCCTGGAGCGTGCGGGTTTACTACAAGCCCTTCGTCGACTGGATCTGGAGCGGGTGCCTGTTGATGGGCCTCGGCGGCTTCATCGCCATGCTGGACCGTCGCTACCGCCTGCGGGTCAGAGCCGGCGCCAGTATCCCGGGGGGGGTTCCGGCGTGAAGCGTTTTCTGATTCCGCTGGCTGCGTTTTTCGTCCTGGTGATTTTTCTTGCCATCGGCCTGACTCGTGATCCGCACGATGTGCCCTCGCCGCTGAAGGACAAGCCGGCGCCCGCATTCACGTTGCCGCAACTGGCCGCGGGCGACAAGAACTTTTCGCCGGCGGACATGATGGGCAAGGTCTGGCTGCTTAACGTATGGTCTTCGTGGTGCGTCTCCTGCCGGGCCGAGCATCCGGTACTGGTGGCCTTTGCCAATCAGAGCAAGCTGCCCCTCGTCGGTTTGAGCTACAAGGAAGTCCGCGGCGACAGTGACATCGATGCAGGCAAGCTGTCACCGGACGACGAACTGAGATTGACGCGCCGCCGTGCCAGCGCGTGGCTGGCCGAGCGCGGCAATCCCTATACCACGGTGGCGCTGGACGTCGACGGCCGCGTCGGCATTGACTACGGTGTCTACGGCGTACCGGAAACCTATGTCATCGACAAGACCGGCATGATTCGCATGAAGCACACCGGTCCGATCACCTCCGAATCAATGAAAAAGCAGATCCTGCCACTGGTCGCGGAGTTGTCGAAATGAAGCTGCGTAGCTTATTGGTCTGTTGCGCTTTGATGTTCACCGGTGCGGCAATGGCGAAGGAAGCGGCGCCGATGGCGGCCGATGTGGAAGTGGAAAAGCGCATGGTAGCTATCAGCGAAGAGTTGCGCTGCCTGGTTTGCCAGAACGAGTCGCTGGCCGGTTCGCATGCCGAACTGGCGCAGGACTTGCGTCGCGAGATTCGCAAGATGATCGGCGAAGGCAAGACGGACAAGGAAATTCTCGACTTCATGGAGGCACGTTACGGCGACTTCGTGCGCTACCGGCCGCCGATGAAACCGACCACCTGGCTGCTGTGGGGCGGACCCTTCCTGCTGATGGCAGGCGGCATCGCTGCGTTGATTGCATTCCTGCGGCGGCGTGCCAGGGAAGCCGCTGCACCCGAACTATCCGAAGAAGAACACCGCCGCGCTGCGGCCTTGCTGGACCAATCCAACTCATGACCTACTTTTATCTTGCAGCGGCGACGCTGGTCGTCGTCGCTTTGGCGCTCCTGCTGCGTCCGTGGTGGCGCTCCGCTCGCCGTATCACCGGCGCCGACTCCTTGCCGGGACTCAATGCCGCGATCCATCGCGACCGCCTTGGCGAACTGGAACGCGATCGCAGCAATGGTACCTTGTCCGCTGCCGACCTGGCCGAGGCGCGCGAGGAGTTGCAGCGGCAACTGCTCGACGATACCGCGGCCACCGAAGTCGTGACTGCCGACAGGTTCGGTCGCAGCAGCGCCATCGCCATAGTCATCCTGCTGCCGCTGATCGCCGTTGCCATGTACGCGATGCTGGGCAGCCCCCGGGCAGTGCTTCCCGGCGAGGCGCAGACGCAGCGTGCCAGTGCCGACATGGAGGAACTCGTCGTCAAGCTGGCGAAAAAGCTGGACCAGAATCCCGCCAATCCGGAAGGTTGGGCGATGCTGGCGCGCTCTTACAAATCGCTGGGCCGCTGGGATGATGCCGAGGCCGCGTTTGCCCGTATCGGGCCGACTCTAAACAACAACGCCGAGTTGCTGGCCGAGTATGCAGAAATGCTGGTGCAGAAAGACAACGGATTTTCCCAGCGTTCCCGCGAGTTGATTCAACAGGCGCTGCGCCTCGAACCCGAAAACATGCTCGCCTTGTTCATGGGCGGCGGCGATGCCTTCGAGAGCGGGCGCTACGCCGAGGCGGTAGCGCGTTGGGAACGGCTGTTGCCCCAACTCGAGCCCGGTGGAGAAGACGCGCGCATGGTCGAATCAAGTATTGCCAAGGCGCGCGAGCGCAGTGGCGGCGCCCGACCGGCAGGTCCCAAGGCAGAAGTCATGGCTGGAGCCGTCGCTCCTCAGGATGAAGTGCATCGGAATGCGGCCAGGCCGGCGCAAGGCGAGGCGACTCCGGCGGCCACTCCGACCGCGACATCGGTCAGCGGCCGAGTCGAACTTTCTCCTGCGCTGAAGGACAAGGCCAGTCCCGATGATGTGGTCTTCATCTTTGCCCGTGCCATTGATGGCCCGCGCATGCCGCTTGCCGCGAAACGCGTGCGGGCAGCAGATCTGCCGCTCGATTTCTTGCTCGACGATTCACAGGCGGTGATGCCGGGGGCCACGATCTCCTCGGTGCCGCAGGTACGCGTTGAAGTGCGCGTTTCGAAATCCGGGCAGGCGAAGGCGGGCAAGGGCGATCTCACCGGCAAGAGTGCCGCCGTAAAGCCCGGGGCCAAAGGACTGCGGATCGTGATCGACCAGATCGAGCCCTGACGAAGGCGTCAGGCCAGGCTGATCGCGGCCACCGGACAGGGCGCCACGCAGGCGCCGCAACCGGTGCACGAGTCGAAATCGACCTCCGCCGCGGGCGGCCCGCCGAGGCGAGGGCTGAAGCGGATGGCTGCCGCTGCGCAGTGATCGCCGCAAATCCTGCACTCGACGCCGCGTCGCGGCAGGCAACTTTCGGCTATCCGCGCCTTGATCGTCCAGGCAGAGGCATGGTCTTCGCCACGCAGCAAGGCGCCATCCTTGCAGGCGGCGGCACACGCGCCGCAGAACGTGCATTCACCGCGCCTGAAATCCACCTCCGGATAGCCGCGCACCAACACGATGATCTGCGTCGGGCAGACCGGCAAGCACTCGCCGCAGCGCGAACAGGCATCGCGAAAGGCTTCCTCGGCCAGCGCCCAAGGCGGCCGTTGCGGGGCTTTGCGGGTCTTGAAATCGCCCCGCATGAATTGTCGGCGGCTGATCATGCCCCGTATCTGGTCGAACTCATGACGCGATTCTGCCTGTGCGCGGGCAATCGTGTCGGATTGTTTGTCGCAATCGCCCGCAACTCGATGAACGCGATCTCCGGCAGCCGCCGCCGCATCTCTATAATCGCGGCCATCCCCTCCGGCGCAGGAGTCTTGCGCCCGTTTGTCCTTGCTGGAGACGCATCATGAACCGTGTCCTGATCCTGATCCATCTTGCGGCCGTGATTGTCTGGATCGGCGGCATGTTCTTCGCCAATGTCTGCCTGCGGCCCGTTGCCGCGGTTCAGTTGCAGGCGCCGCAGCGCCTGCAACTGCTGGCCGCCGTTCTCGGGCGCTTTTTTGCCGCGGTCGGCTGGGCGCTGCTGCTGCTGTGGGGCAGCGGTCTGATCCGCTTCGCGCAGGTTGGCGCCGCGATTCCCTGGAATTGGTTCCCCATGGTCGGGATTGCGGCCGTGATGACCGTCATCTTCGGTTTGATCGTGTTCCGTTTTCACCGCCGGATGATTGCAGGCGTGGCAAGCCAGGACTGGCCGGCGGCGGGAGTGGCGATGAACGCGATTCGCAAACTGGTGCTGATCAATCTGGTACTCGGCTTTGTCACCGTTGCCGTCGCTGTGCTCGGCTCGTAGAGCGCATCGGTTCGCGCAGATTGCGGTTACGGCGTACAGACGCATAAATATTCCTTGACGCATATATGGCGCTACGCGTATGTTCAAAACTATGGATACTCAATTGATATTCGACGCTGTCGCCGATGCCACGCGTCGCCGCATTCTGGCTTTATTGGTGGCGCAGGGCGAGTTGTGCGTCTGCGAACTCACCGCCGCGCTGGATGACATCCAACCCAAGGTCTCGCGCCATTTGGGTGTGTTGAAGGACGCCGGGATAGTGGTGCCGCGGCGGGAAGGAACGTGGATGTTTTACCGGCTTGTCGCCACCCTGCCGGCATGGGTCGACGCCTTGCTGGAAACCTTGCCGAGAGGTGCCGCGCCGGAACTCAAGGCCGATCTGAAGCGACTGAAGGGCATGGCCGGACGCCCCGAGCGCTGCGCCGCCTGAAATGCACCTGAATGCCTTGACTGACAACGGCAACGAGCCACGTCATCCCCCTTGGGGCTGGCTGGTTCTCGGTTTCGCCGCGTGGATCGCCGCCTACGCCAGCCTGATTCCCGTTGCCGGTAGCGCGATGGCCGCACTCAGCCTGACGCGGCAGACGCATTTGGGCGACGCCGTGCATTTCTTCTTCTACGATACGCCCAAGGTTCTGTTGCTGCTTACCGGCGTCGTTTTCTTCATGGGCGTGGTGCATACCTTTGTCTCGCCCGAGCGCACGCGGACCATGGTCGAAGGCTGGTTCTGAAGGCGCCCGGCATGCCAAAACCCGCGCAGCACGATCACGGCCAGCACCAAGGTGCGGCGAACTTCAGCCGCGCCTTCGCCATCGGCATCGTCCTCAACATCGGTTTTGTTGCCGTCGAAGCGTTCTATGGCTGGCGGGTCGGCTCTCTGGCATTGCTCGCCGATGCCGGTCACAATTTGTCGGATGTCGCCGGACTGGTGCTGGCCTGGGGCGCCGCGCTGGCCGCGAGTCGGCTACCCGATCACCGTCATACTTACGGCTGGCAACGTGCCTCGATTCTTGCCGCCTTCGCCAATGCGGTGCTGCTCCTGGTGGCGATGGGTTCGCTGCTCTGGGAAGCGGGCCATCGCTTGCAATCCCCGGCGCCGACCGATGGCTTCACCATCATGACCATCGCCGCCATCGGTGTGCTGGTCAACGGCGCGACAGCCGCGCTGTTCATGTCCGGCAGCAAGGGCGACATGAACATTCGCGGCGCCTTCCTGCACATGGCGGCCGATGCCCTGGTCTCGCTCGGCGTGGTGGCTGCCGGCGCACTTTATCTGTGGACCGGATGGGCCTGGCTCGACCCGGTGACCAGCATGGCGATCGCCCTGGTGATCATCGCCGGCACCTGGGGTTTGTTCCGGCAGTCCCTGCACCTGCTGTTCGACGGCGTGCCGGAAAGCGTTGTCCTCGCTGAAGTCGACGCCATGCTGCGAGCCTTGCCCGGAGTAGGGGATGTGCACGATCTGCATGTCTGGGCCATGAGTACTACGGACATCGCAATGACTGCGCATCTGGTGATGCCCGGCGGCCATCCGGGCGACGCATTCCTGGAACAGATTGCGCACGAACTGCACCAGCACTTCCACATCACGCATCCGACGATTCAGATCGAGTTCAATGGACTCGATCACGGCTGCGCCCAGCCACTCACTGGCCTTCCGACATGAATAGCCCCACTTCGCCGGCCCCCATGAACTTCCAGCTCATCGTCAAGGCCTTCGCCCCCGGCTGGCCGGCTGCCGTCATGGGCACCGGTGCTTTCGCCCTGGCGACGCTGCACTTCTCCCATCAGTGGCCGATGCTGGCTGGCTTGGCCTGGGCACTGCACTGGTTCAACCTGATGCTGTTCGCACTGATCAGCGTTCCCTGGCTGTTGCGCTGGCTCATGGCCTGGCCCGCAGTCGCGGCGACGTTCAAGCATCCGGTGGCGGCCAACTTCTATCCCACCTACGGCATTGCGCTGCTGGTGCTGGCGGGCGAACTGCGTGCCTTCGGCGGCCATGACTCTGCGGCGCTGGTCGCCTGGTGGTTGGGCGTGGCGCTGCTGTTCAGCCTGACGCTGACCGTGCTGATCGCGATCTTCGAGGGCGAGCACGTCACCCTCGATCACATCACGCCCGGCATCTTCATGCCGCCGGTGGGGCTGGTAGTGATTCCGGTGGCCGGCGCGCCGCTGCTGGCCGCCCAGCCCGAGGCCCTGCGCGACCTGGCGCTGACGATCAACGGCATCGGCCTGGGGGCCGGCATCTTCATGTATATGGCATTGCTGGCGCTGGCCTTCCATCGCTTCTATGTGCACAAGCGCCTGCCGCCGACGATGGCGCCGACCTTCTGGATCAATCTGGCGCCGCTGGGCGTGATCGTGGTCAGCGTACTCAATCTGGTGGCGGCCGTACCGTTCGCCGGCGACAAATCGGCCTACCTGATGGCTGCCTTCCTGATCTGGGGCTTCGGTGCCTTCTGGCTGTTGCTGGCGATGCTGTTCACCTGGTCGGTGAGGAAGATCGCCCCGGTGCCGTTCTCGCTCATCTGGTGGGCCTTCACCTTTCCGCTGGGCGCATTCACGCTCGGCAGCCAACGTTTGAGCGAGGCTACCGGGCTGACTACGCCGCTGGCCTTCGGCTGGCTGGCGTGGGCCCTGCTCGCCGCCATCTGGACACTGACGCTGATCAAGACCATCGGCGGCGTGGCGAGCGGCAAACTCTTGCAACCCCATCCCTAGCCCGTCCTGAAGTTTGCGGCCCGGCACGTCTTGCTTGACCCGCCCGAAAAGTCCCGATAAGATAGTAACTGATTACTATCTATTGAACTGGGAAGCAATGGACGCCAAAGTCAAACCACGAAATCTGCCTGCGGACCAGCGTCGGGCCGTTACGGTCGAAGCGGTCGTCGAACTGACGGCCGAGCAGAATCCCGGCGACATCACTACTGCCGCCATTGCGAAACGAATGAATCTGACGCAGGGCGCGCTGTTCCGTCACTTTCCCAGCAAGGACGCGATCTGGCAGGCGGTCATGGAGTGGGTGGCCGAGCGACTGCTGCAGCGGGTGGATCGCGCCATTCAAGGCGCGGCATCGCCGCTTCAGGCACTGGAAGCGGTGTTCATGACTCACATCGAGTTTGTCGTCGCGCACCCCGGAGTGCCGCGCCTGCTGTTCGGCGAGTTGCAGCGTGCCGAGGACACTCCCGCCAAGCGCATGGCGCGCACCCTGATGAGCGCCTATCGGAAGCGCCTGAGCGGCCTGATCGACGCGGCGAAACTCCGTGGTGAAGTGGCGACGGAGATCGATACTGCAGCCGCTTCCCTTTCTTTCATTGGCAGCATCCAGGGATTGGTCATGCAATCTCTCCTGAGTGGCAGGGCGGCACAAATGCGCGCCGACGCCCCTGTCGTGTTCGCCATTTACCGTCGTGGAATCGGGAGTGTCAAATGATGTCCGAGCGAAAGTTGAAATGGCTGGCCATCGCCGCCATCGTCTTTGGCGTCCTCACCGTGTTTAGCGGCGGCCGGGCATTGTTCGGCGACGCCGAGGCGCGCGCCGGGCTCGGCAACGTCGTGCCCTTCGTACTGTGGTTCAACTTTACGGCCGGCTTTGTCTATGTGCTCGCCGGGGTCGCGCTGCTGCAGTCCAGACCCTGGGCCGCCAAACTCGCCATTTTTCTGGCGGTGGCGACGGTTCTGGTCTTTCTGGCCTTTGCAGCCCACATCCTCACCGGCGGCGCGTTCGAGGCGCGCACCGTCGGCGCCATGTCGATCCGCTCGCTGTTCTGGATCGTGGTCGCGCTTGTTGCGTCGCGTGCCGTGCGACGAACGGTGGCGGGGAGCAGCCAGCCATGAGCATTTCGATTAGCCGACGTTCCGCCTTCATCCTTGCCGGCGTCGCGCTGCTGCTCGCTTTCATCTGGGTTGTGGCGCGCAGCGGGCCGCTGGCGCCGGTGCGGGTCACGGTCGCGCAGGTCGCGCGCGCCGATCTTGCGCCGCTGCTGTTCGGCATCGGTGTGGTCGAAGCGCGGCGCAGCTATCTGGTCGGACCTACCACCGCTGGCCGTGTCCGCAGGGTGGCAGTCGATGTCGGCGATAGGGTGCAGGCCGGCCAGTTGCTGGCGGAGATGGACCCGGTCGACCTCGATCAGCGTCTTGCCGCGACGAGCGCGGCCGCCAACCGGGCGCAGAGTGCAGTCGATACTGCCGCGGCGCAGCTTGCCGACAGCATCGCGCGGCGCGAAGTGGCAGCCGCCAATGCGCGCCGCTACGAGGACCTGGGACAGAAGGGCTTCGTCAGTTCCAGCGTAACCGAGGGCAAGGCGCAGGAACTGAAGTCCGCAGCGGCCCAGTTTGCCAGCGCCGACGCCGCGCTGGCCGGCGCGCGCCAGGATCTGGCCCGCCTCAATGCCGAACGTGACGGCGCGCAACAGCAACGCAGCAACCTGCGCCTCCTGGCGCCGGCTGACGGCGTGGTGACCGCGCGCGATGCCGAGCCGGGATCGACGGTCGTCGCCGGGCAGGCCGTGCTGCGACTGGTCGCTGCGGACAGCCTGTGGGTCAAGCTGCGTCTCGATCAGAATCGCTCGGCGGGTCTGCAAGTGGGGTTGCCGGCTGAAATCGCCTTGCGCTCGCGACCGGGCCAGGTGCTGTCAGGAAAAGTCGCGCGCATCGAAATGCTGAGCGACAGCGTCACCGAGGAGCGCATCGCACAGGTGGCCTTCGATACGCCGCCGAGGGATATCTCCGTTGGCGAAATGAGCGAAATCACCTTGCGCCCGCCGCCAGTCAAACAGGCGCTGACCCTACCGAACGCGGCATTGCGCCTGCGCGGGGGCAAGACCGGCGTCTGGGTTCATCTGGCCGACAAGCTCGGCTTCGTCGCGGTCAAGGCGGGCACCAGCGGCGCCGACGGCAAAGTGCAGATCCTCGAGGGACTCAAGGAAGGCGATGCGGTGATCGTGCACAGCGAGCGTGACCTCAGCGAGGACAGCCGCATCAAGGTCGTTTCAACGCTCGCGCCTGCCGGATCGTAGGCCCGCCATGATCAGTCTTGCCGGCCGCGACATCCTGCATTCGTGGGGCAAATTCGTCCTCACCGGGATGGGCCTGGGCCTCCTGATCGGCGCCACGCTGACCATGGCCGGCGTCTATCGCGGCATGGTCGATGACGCCAAGGTCCTGCTCACCAGCAGCGGGGCCGACATCTGGGTGGTGCAGAAGGACACTCAGGGGCCGTATGCCGAAGCGTCGAGCATCAGGGACGATGCCTACCGCGGCGTGCTCGGCCTGCCGGGCGTGGCGCAGGCTGCCAATGTGACCTACCTGACCATGCAGGTGCGCCATGGCGCGCGCGACGAGCGCACCATGGTGGTCGGCTTCGAACCGGGGCAGCCCGGCGAGCCGCCGAATCTGCTGGCGGGGCGGCGCCTGCTGCGCGGCCATTTCGAGGCCATCGCCGACGTGAAGACCGGCTTCCGGCTGGGCGAGCGCATCAGCATCCGGCGCCACGACTATGAAGTGGTCGGCCTGACGCGGCGCATGGTGTCGACGGGCGGCGATCCGATGGTCTTCATTCCGCTCAAGGACGCCCAGGAAGCGCAATTCCTCAAGGACAACGACGCCATCATCAGCGAGCGTGCACGCACGGCGACCAACCCCGCCCTGAATCGCCCCGGCGTGCCCGGCC
This sequence comes from Rhodocyclaceae bacterium, assembly GCA_025353195.1. Classification (GTDB taxonomy): domain Bacteria; phylum Pseudomonadota; class Gammaproteobacteria; order Burkholderiales; family Rhodocyclaceae; genus Sulfuritalea. The sequence continues at coordinate 3,418 of JANXRC010000165.1, read as the reverse complement.
TGCTCGACGCCGTAAATGCCGCGCAGACCGTCAACCACAGCGTCAATGCCGTGCTGGTGAGGGTCGCCGACGGCATTCCGGCCGAGCAGGTGGCGCAGGAAATCCGCCGCTGGAAGCACTTGCAGGCCTACACCCGCGAGCAGATGGAAGAGATCCTGATCGTCAAATTGGTCGCCACTTCGGCCAAACAGATCGGCATGTTCCTGGCGATCCTGACCATCGTCAGCGCGGCCATCGTGGCCTTCATCATCTACACCATGACGCTGGGCAAGATTCGCGAGATTGCGGTTTTGAAACTGATCGGCACCCGCAACCGAACCATTGCCGGGATGATCCTGCAGCAGGCCCTCGGGCTCGGCTTGATAGGCTTCGTGGTCGGCAAGCTCTCCGCGACCTTGTGGGGCCCGGCATTTCCCAAGTATGTGTTGCTCGAGCCTGGCGATGCCGTGCGTGCGCTTGTCATCATCATGGTGGTCTGCGCGCTGGCCAGCACGCTGGCAATCCGCGCGGCGCTCAGGGTTGATCCGGCCACGGCGATCGGAGGCTGAGATGGACGAAGGAATCCGCATCGAAGGCCTCAGCAAGCGCTACGGCGAGGGCGACACCGCCGTCGATGCGCTGAAGGATGTGAACATGAGCATCGCTCCCGGCGAGGTCGTCGGCCTGGTCGGCCCCAGCGGCTCGGGCAAGACCACGCTGCTCAAGTGTCTCGGCGCCGTGATCGAACCGACCCGCGGCCGCATGACCCTGGGCGGCGAGGTGATCTACGACAGCGCGCAGGACGGCTGGAAGACCGCCGATCTGCGCGCCTTGCGGCGCGACCGGATCGGCTTCATCTTTCAGGCTCCCTACCTGATTCCATTTCTCGACGTCACCGACAACGTGGCCCTGCTGCCGATGCTGGCGGGGCGCGCAAACGGGCCGTCGCGGGCGCGGGCACAGGAGCTGTTGCAGGCGCTCGATGTGGCGCATCGCGCCAAAGCGCAGCCGAGCGAACTTTCCGGCGGCGAGCAGCAGCGCGTCTCGATTGCCCGCGCGCTGGCCAACCAGCCGCCGGTAATCCTCGCCGACGAACCCACAGCGCCGCTCGACAGCGAGCGGGCGCTGGCCGTGATGCGCATCCTCAATCAGATGGCCAGTCAATTCCAGACCGCGATCATCGTCGTCACCCACGACGAAAAGATCATTCCCATCTTCAAGCGGATCTATCACATCCGCGATGGGCGAACGGTCGAAGAGGCCGGCGAAGGCCGCGACATCTCTTGAGGCCAAAGCTGGCATGATCGCTGCGCTGCGCGCCTTGTTGCTGACCAGCCTGCTGGCCTTCGCGTCGCTGCCCGCCAGCGCCGGCGAGCCCTGGTTGCGCAGCGGCGACGACGGCAAGCCCGAAGTGCAGCTCTACTTTTTCTGGTCGCTGACCTGCCCGCATTGCACGGCCGCGCATCCCTACATCGACGCCATCCCGCAGGCGAAGCCGTGGGTCAGGCTGCACGCGCTGGAACTCTCGCGCCATCCCGAGAACGTGGAGCGCTACCAGGCCATGGCGGGTGCGCTCGGCGAAGAGGCGACCAGCGTTCCGGCCTTATTGCTCTGCGGCGAAATGCATGTCGGCTGGGATGATGACGCGACCACCGGGGCGGTCATCCGCCAGCGTCTCGACGCTTGCCGCGCACGCGCCATCGCGGGCGCAGCGACCGCCGCGAAGCCTGCAGCCACCGCAGCCGCCGCGGCCATCCATCTGCCGCTGATCGGCGCGCTCGATCCCGCCAGCCTGTCGCTGCCCGCATTGACGCTGGTGCTGGCCGGGCTCGATGCCTTCAACCCCTGCGCCTTCTTCGTCCTGCTGTTCCTGCTCTCGATGATGGCGCACCAGAAGAGCCGCACGCGCATGCTGCTCATCGGCGGTGTCTTCGTTGCCATTTCCGGCCTGATGTATTTCGCCTTCATGGCGGCCTGGCTGAATGTCTTCCAGCTCTTCGGTCATCTGGCCTGGGTGACGCTGGCCGCCGGCGCGCTGGCGGTGTTCGTCGGCGCGGTGAACGTGAAGGATTTTTTCGCCTTCGAAAAAGGGCTCACGCTGTCGATCCCCGAATCGAAAAAGCCCGACATCTTCCGCCGCACGCGCAGCATCCTCGGCGCCGAGAATCTGCCGGCGATGATCGCCGCCACGGCCTTTCTGGCCATCGCCGCCAACTTCTACGAGCTGCTATGCACCGCCGGCTTTCCGATGGTCTATACGCGCCTGCTGACACTGGCCGATTTGTCGCCTGCCGCGCGCTACGGTTATCTCGCCTTCTACAACCTGATCTACGTTCTGCCGCTGGCCGCCATCGTCGTCGTCTTCGCCCGCAGCCTCGGCGCACGCAAGCTCAGCGAGCGCGAAGGCCGGCTGCTGAAGCTCATGTCCGGCGTGATGATGCTCGAACTCGGCGCGCTGCTGCTCCTTGCTCCCGAACGGGTGAGCCAGGTCGGCGTCGCCTTCGGCTTGATGGCCGTTGCAGGACTGGTCACTTACGTTGCAGGAAGAAGCACCCGGGAAAAATGAAATGGAGGCATCCCTGAAGCGAAGGTCGACGCATAAAATATTTCCACATTTCTGGAAATATCAAAGCGAAGCTCATGGAAACCATCCAGGCCGTCGATAAGCTGGCCGCGCTTGCGCAGGAGACCCGCTTGCGCATCTTCCGCCTTTTGGTCGAACAGGGACCGGACGGCTTGAAAGCCGGCGCGATTTCCGAGTCGCTGGCGCTTCCGTCCGGTCGATTCTCGGCGAAATGCTGTTCAAGCATTTGGGCAAGGGCCGCATCAAGGCATGGTCCGCGGGCAGCAAGCCGGCCGGGCAGGTGAACCCGGTGGCGATCGAGACGCTGCAAAAGCACGGCATTCCCTGCGAAGGTGCACGCAGCAAATCCTGGGACGAATTTGCCGCGAACGCCGTCTCGCCAGCGCCGACTTTCGACTTCATCTTCACCGTCTGCGACAACGCGGCCGCAGAAGCCTGCCCGGTCTGGCCCGGCCACCCGACCACTGCCCACTGGGGCATTCTCGATCCGGCCCAGGTCGAGCCGCGGCGCGCGGCCTTCGAGGAAGCCTATCGATCCTTGAAGAAACGCATCGAAGCCTTTCTCGCGCTGCCGCTGGAAACCATGACGGCGGAAAAGTCGGCGCTGGCGGCACGGCGAATTCACACGGGAAGCTGAGCCATGTCCGCCCAATGCGAAGTCATCGTCAAGGTCGCCGCCGAAAAGGATGGCAACGGCGCCATGCCCACCTTCGAGCGCTACCTGACGGTCTGGGTCTTTCTCTGCATCGTCATCGGCATTGCACTCGGGCAGTGGCTGCCGGCGCCTTTCCAGATGCTGGGCAAGCTGGAAGTGGCGCGGGGCAATCTGCCGGTCGGCCTGCTGATCTGGGTCAT
>JANXRC010000104.1 GCA_025353195.1 Rhodocyclaceae bacterium | reverse complement strand
GGCCTTTCCACCTGACCGTCAGCTTCCCCGATGCCGGCGCCTACTGGCAGGTGGAAAGGCCGGATATCGATATCGCAATAGTCGGCGCTGGCGAGACGGCGAGCGAGCTCTTCCGCATCGCCGAAGCGGAAGATCGAAGGGCGCGCCACTCTCGGCGGCAGCAGCAGGCGGCGCATGCAGGACAGCGCGGTCTCGACCAGCGGCACCTCTTCGGCGCGCCCCCACACCGACAGCGCCAGCAGCCCGTCCCGGTGCAGCACACGGTGAATCTCGTTCAGGGCGGCCTGTTCGTCGGGGAAGAACATCAGGCCGAGCCCGCACAGGACACGGTCGAAACTATGGTTGGCGAAAGGCAGGGCCTCGCCGTCGGCGGCCACCCGGGCCAGATCGGGGCAGCAGGCCAACTGGCCTTCGCTGATGTCGCTGGCGATGGCCAGGCCGTTGCTGCCGACCACGTCGCGCGCGCCGCCTGCCAACAGTCCGGGGCCGCTGGCCAGATCGAGCACGCGCTGTGCCGGCGCCAGCCTGGCAGCAGCGAGCAACGCGGCGGCCAGTTCGCCGCGGGCGCCGGCCGCCGCCAGATAGCGCGGCCCGATGCGGTTGTAGCCGGCGCGTTCGAGGCGCTTGAAATGGGCCGAATCGAAGCTCATGCGACGACCGCCGTCCTGGCTCCGGTGGAGCGGAAAAGATCGAAGCTATAGACGGCGAGCCCGGTCCAGATCGTGGCAAAGGCCAGCGTGCGTGTCAGGTTCAGCGGTTCGTCATAAACGAACACGGCGAGCAGGAAGGTGATCGAGGGCGCGAGGTATTGCAGGAAGCCCATCATGTTGAGCTGCAAGCGCCGCGCTGCGACGGCGAACAGCAGCAGCGGAACGGCGGTGACGGGACCGGTGGCGACCAGCATCAGGTCGCGACCCGTAAGCAGCCCCGGGCCGCCGCCGAAATGGCTCTGTCCGGAGATCGTCAGCCAGGCCAGCCAGGCCAGAGCCAGCGGCGTCATGCACACCGTTTCGAGAAACAGGCCGCTGGCCGCATCGAGCGGCAACTGCTTGCGCAGCAGGCCGTAGATGCCGAAGGTACCGGCCAGTACCAGTGCGATCCAGGGCAGGCCGCCGGCACGCGCCGCTTCGATCGCGACGCCGATCGCCGCGAGCAGCACGGCCAGCCATTGCAGTGGACGCAGGCGTTCCTTGAGCAGCAGCACGCCCAGCGCCACGTTGAACAGCGGCAGGATGAAATAGCCGAGGCTGGTTTCGAGGATGTGGCCGTTATTCACGCCCCAGACGAATACCAGCCAGTTGCTGATCACCAGCGCCGACGCCAGCGCAATGCGCGCCAGTTGCGCCGGGATGCGGGCAACTCGCCAGGCATCGGCGAAGCCGCGTCCGAAGCCGATTACCGCCGTCATCAGCACCATGGCCCAGACCACGCGATGGGCGATGATTTCATCAGCCGGCACTTCCGCGATCCGCTTGAAGAAAATCGGCACCAGGCCCCAGATCAGGTAGGCCGTGAGACCGGCAAACACACCGAGCCGGCTATTTTCGCGCGTTGCCGGGGGATGCATCGGGCTCACGCCAGCCCGGCGAAAGCGATGATCGGATCGAGGTAGTCGTCCCAGCGCGTGAAGCTGTGATCACCGCCGGGCAGGACGGTCTGCCGCGCGCCGGCGTAGCGGCTGACCGCGTGGCGGTAATCGAGCGTTTCGTCGCCTTCCTCCACCAGCAGCCAGAAGCGCTGCGGCTTCGTCAGGACCGGAATCTCGATGGCGCGCAGCTGCTCGACGTGGTCGCGGGTGAACTCGAAGGCTTCGCCCGAGTAGAGCCAGCGCTGCGGGCCGACGAAGTCTTTCAGCGAGAGATGCGCGACCACGGCAGGATTGACCAGCACCGCCTTGAGGTCGAAGGTCTCTGCCAGATAGGTGGCGTAGTAACCGCCGAGCGACGAGCCGACCACGGTGCTGACGCCACGATTCTTGATGAGGCTGGTCGCTAGCGCGATGGTCTCGCGCGGCGACGCCGGCAGCTGCGGGCAGACGAAGAAGTCACCCAGACCGCGCTCGCGCATGCGCGTACCCAGGGCCTGCGCCTTGTGGGACTGCGGGCCGCTGGTGAAGCCGTGAAGGTAGAGGATCAGGGACTGCTCCAGTCCACCAGTCCGAGTTGCCAGGTCGCCAGCACCACGATGCCGAAGGCGATGCGGTACCAGGCGAAGATCGTGAAGTCGTGGCTGGAGATGAAGCGCAGCAGCCAGCGCACACAGAAAAAAGCCGAGACGAAAGCGGCAACGAAGCCGACCGCCCACATGCCGAGGTCGTCGGCGTTGAGCAACGCGCGCTCCTTGAACAATAAATAGACCGTAGCGGCAAGCAGCGTGGGGATCGCCAGGAAAAAGGAAAACTCGGTGGCCACCTTGCGCGAGAGGCCGAACAGCAGACCGCCGATGATGGTGGCGCCGGAACGCGAGGTGCCGGGAATCAGGGCGCAGGCTTGCGCGAGGCCGAGTTTGAACGCGTCGCGGACGTCAAGTTCGTCGATATCATGGACGCGGATGCGATGTTCGCGCTTTTCGGCCCAGAGGATGACGAAGGCGCCAACGATAAAAGCGAGCGCTACCGGCACCGGCTGAAACAGGTGAGCGTCGATGGCCTTCTTGAACAGGAGCCCGAGGATGGCCAGCGGCAGGAAGGCGACGAACAGGTTGAGAACCAGACGCTGCGCCGCTGCGTCCCGGGTCAGTCCGCCCAGAACGCTGACAATCTTGGACCGATATTCCCAGCAGAGGGCGAAAATCGCGCCGGACTGGATCACGATTTCGAACAGCTTGCCCTTTTCGTCATTGAAGTGGAGGAGGTCGCCGGCGAGGATCAGGTGGCCGGTGGACGAGACGGGAAGGAACTCGGTGAAGCCTTCGACCAGGCCGAGTATCAGCGCTTGGAGCAGCGGGTGAAAATCCATGTCAGAAGAATAAGTGGCAGCCCAAAGAGGCGGCAGAGTCTAGCACGGCGCCGTGGCAACCTCCAGCTGCGTCAGCCAAGCCAGCGCTGCGTTGCGGTCGCTCCCGCACATTTCGGCCGAAGGCTGCAGCCCGCAACAGCAGGCGGGCCGCTGCGCACTGCCGAAGATCGAACAACGCAACTCCGCGGTCAGGTGGTTGCAAGCTTTGGTGGCGGGCTTGGATAGCGAACTGATCGAGGGCGCAATGCAGCAGGCGCCGCAACCCGGACGGCAGTTCATCGTCATGTTTTCGCCGTTACCTGCCCGCGGAGCGGAATCCCAGGTATGCAGAGCTCACCAGCGCCGACTCTCAGCCGGCCTTGTAGATCTCGCTGCCCGCCTTGACGAACTCGACCGACTTGACTTCCATGCCCTTGTTCAGCGCCTCCTGTTCCGAGACACCCAGTTTGGCCGCGTATTCACGCACGTCCTGGGTGATCTTCATCGAGCAGAAATGCGGCCCGCACATGGAACAGAAGTGAGCCAGCTTGGCGCCATGCTGCGGCAGGGTCTCGTCGTGGAATTCGCGGGCTTTGTCGGGATCGAGTCCGAGGTTGAACTGGTCCTCCCAGCGGAACTCGAAGCGAGCCTTCGACAGCGCGTTGTCGCGGGCCTGCGCACCGGGGTGGCCCTTGGCCAGGTCGGCGGCGTGCGCCGCGATCTTGTAGGCCATGATGCCGTCCTTGACGTCGTTCTTGTCGGGCAGGCCGAGGTGTTCCTTGGGCGTCACGTAGCAGAGCATGGCCGTGCCGTACCAGCCGATCATCGCGGCGCCGATGGCGCTGGTGATGTGGTCGTAGCCCGGCGCGATGTCGGTGGTCAAGGGGCCCAGCGTGTAGAACGGCGCCTCTCCGCAGAGGCGCAACTGCTCGTCCATGTTGAACTTGATCATGTGCATCGGCACGTGGCCGGGGCCTTCGATCATCACCTGCACGTCGTGCTTCCAGGCCACCTGGGTCAGCTCGCCCAGCGTCGCCAGCTCGCCCATCTGGGCCTCGTCGTTGGCGTCGTAGATCGATCCGGGACGCAGGCCGTCGCCGAGGCTGAAGGCAACGTCATAGGCCTTCATGATTTCGCAGATGTCCTCGAAATGCGTATAGAGGAAGTTCTCCTTGTGATGCGACAGACACCACTTGGCGAGGATCGAGCCGCCGCGGCTGACGATGCCGGTCATGCGCTTGGCCGTCATTGGCACGTAGCGCAGCAGCACGCCGGCGTGGATGGTG
>JANXRC010000060.1 GCA_025353195.1 Rhodocyclaceae bacterium | reverse complement strand
CGGGTCGAGGCCGGTGGTTTCGGTATCGAGCGAAACCAGTGCCGTGGCATCGAGGCGGGCCAGCCATGCGTCCAGATGCGCGGTATCGAGAATGCACTCGTAGCCGCTGCGGTCGGGTTCGACATGGGCGGCCGTATCAATTGTCGGCGCTGACGGGACGGCGGTTTTGGCGCGAGCGGGCGCCGCCTTCTCGCCGCTCAATTCGCGCAGCCAGCCCTTGAACTCCAGCCGCGTGTAAAGCTCGGCCAGCTTTTCCTCGTCTGCCGCCTGTGGTGCGAGATCGGCCACCGCCTGCGGCAGCGGCACGTCGCAAACCACGGTGACCAGCTTTCGGCCCAGCGGCAAAAAATCGAGGTGCTTGCGCAGGTTGTCACCCACCGCGCCGCCGATCTCGTTGGCGTGGTCGACGATGGCATCGAGCGTGCCATAGGCATCCAGCCACTTGACGGCGGTCTTCGGCCCGACCTTGGCCACGCCCGGCACGCCGTCCGAGGTGTCGCCGACCAGCGCCAGGTAATCCACCATGCGCTCGGGCGGTACGCCGAACTTGACCTTGACGCCGGCCGGGTCCAGGGTTTCCCCGCTCATGGTGTTGATCAGCGTGACGTGCGGATTCACCAGCTGGGCCAGATCCTTGTCACCGGTCGAAATCACGCAGTCGATGCCGGCTCTGGCTGCCTGCTGCGACAGGGTTCCGATCACGTCGTCGGCTTCGACGCCATCGATCATCAACAGCGGCCAGCCGGCGGCGCGAACGCACTGGTGCAGGGGCTCGATCTGCGCCACCAGATCGTCCGGCATCGAGGGGCGGTGGGCCTTGTACTCCGGATACCAGTCGTCGCGGAAAGTCTTGCCCTTGGCATCGAACACCACGGCGCGATAATCTGACTTATAGTCGGCTTCGAGCACGCGCAGCATGGAAAGCACGCCGCGGATGGCGCCGGTAGGTTCGCCGGCGGCAGTGCGCAGATCGGGCAGCGCATGAAACGCCCGATACAGGTAAGACGAGCCGTCGACGAGTAGCAGCGTGGGCATGGAGGATCAGGTCGAAATGAGTGAGCAGGAAAAACTATCCAAGAGCCGGCTGAAGGCAATTAAGGGCTTTGATTCCGCCTCTGCCCGGCAGACCGCGACCAGCGCCCGCGAAGCCTGGCGAGTGTTCGGCATTATGTCAGAGTTCGTCGAGGCGACCGAGCGCCTGGCCGCGATACGGCCGGCGGTGTCGATCTTCGGCAGCGCGCGCATCAGCGCGGACTCCAGCTATTACCAGCAGACCGAAAAAATTGCCCGCTTGCTGTCGGACGCCGGATTTTCGGTGGTCTCCGGCGGCGGTCCCGGCGTCATGGAGGCGGCCAACAAGGGTGCCTTCGAAGGCAAGAGCATGTCGATCGGGCTCAACATCCAGTTGCCGCATGAGCAGAAGAAGAACCAGTATCAGGACATTTCGCAAAGCTTTCACCACTTCTTCGCCCGCAAGTACATGTTTGTCAGGGTGGCCGCCGCCTATGTGGTCATGCCCGGCGGCTTCGGCACGCTCGACGAACTGCTCGAGGCCCTGACCCTGATCCAGACCGGCAAGAGCCCGCGCATTCCGCTGATTCTGGTCGGCACGGAGTTCTGGGCGGGGATACTCGACTGGTTCCGCGAGCGCCTGGTGGCCGAGCACATGATCAATCCCGAAGACATCGATCTGCTCCAGGTCATCGATGATCCGGAGCAGATAGTGGTGGCGATCTTCGATCACTACGAGGCGCGCGGCTTCGGTCCGCTGCCGGAAGAACACGAATTGCTGCTTAACCTTTGATAAACTGGCAGGAATCCTAGAAGGACATCCCATGCGCCGCCTGATACTTGTTCTGCTTTCCGCCGTGGCACTGAACGTCGCCGCGCAAACCTCGATGCCGAAGCTGGAGCCCATCCCCGAACCGCCGCCGCCGCCGGCCAGCGCCGCGAACGAGGCGCTGGAGCCGCAAGTCACCATCACCAAGCGCGGCGAAGAAAAGGTCGAAGAATTCCGCATGAGCGGCAAGCTCTACATGCTCAAGGTCACGCCGCCGCACGGCGTGCCTTACTACCTGATAGACAACAACGGCGATGGCAGCTGGATCCGCCAGGATTCGCGCGATTCCGGGCTGCGTGTGCCGATGTGGGTGCTTGGCACGTTTTGAAGCAGCCGAACAAGGACAACAATCCCGGCACGCGGCCGGGATTTCGTTTTTTGTGACCGACCCGGTGGCAAGCCCGGAGGCCGCGGCACGGGACATCGCGCGCTACGGCCAGGTGTTCACGCCGCCTGCGATCGTCGACCGGATGCTCGCCCTGTCACGCAACATCGGCCGCAAGCAGGGCCGGGTGCTCGATCCGGCCAGCGGCGACGGCGCGTTTTCGGCGCGCATTCCCGGCTGCGTGGCGATCGAACTCGACGCTGCGCATTGTCCCCAGGGCGCGCTGAACATCGACTTCTTTGCCTATCCCGAGAGCGAGCAGTTCGCCACCGTCATCGGCAATCCGCCCTACGTCAAGGCGCGCGACATAGCGCCGGAAACCGCCGTGCGCCTCGGTTCCCGCCTGCTCGACGGCCATGCCAACCTCTACCTGCATTTCATCGAAAAATGCGTGCGTCATCTCGCGCCCGGCGGCGAACTGATCCTCATCACGCCACGCGACTTCCTCAAGGCCACCGGCGCCGGTCGGCTCAACACCTGGCTGTTCGACCAGGGCACGATCACCGATTTCGAGGATCTCGGCGACGCCAGGATCTTCGCCGGGGCCGCTCCCAACTGTGCCATCTGGCGTTTCGAAAAAGGCAACGCCAGCCATCGCCTGGGCGACGGTCGGCGCATGGCGCTGTCGGGCGGGCAATTGATGTTCACCCGCGGCATCTACAGCCTGCCGCTGGCCAGCGTGTTCGCCGTCAAAGTCGGCGCCGTCTCCGGTGCGGATGAAATATTCAGCAACGAGGCATTCGCCAATGCCGAATTCGTCTGTTCGAAGACCGCGCAGACCGGGCAGACGCGACGCATGATCTACCTCGATCGCGAGGGTCCGCTACCTTACCTGGAACAGTTCAAGGAACGCTTGCTGGCGCGGCGCGTCACCCGCTTCGACGAGTCCAACTGGTGGAAATGGGGGCGTCGCCACCACGTGTCGCCCGACCCGCGGATTTACGTCAATGGCCGCACGCGCAATCCGGCGCCCTTCTTCCTCCATCCCTGCAACAACTACGACGGGTCGGTGCTGGCGCTGTTTCCGTACCGCACGAAGATCAAGGCCGCCGATCTCGCGCGCCTGACGGCCATGCTCAATGACGTCGACTGGAGCGAACTGGGTTTCGTCTGCGATGGCCGTTTTCTGTTCTCGCAGCGCAGCCTCGAACAGGCCCTGCTGCCGGAGGCGTTTGCCGAATTCGCGGTCAAGGGTCTGGTGTAAGGCGGCCGGTCGTACCCGGAAATTGCCTTGCTGCTGATGAACCAACCCACGACCCGAAGGGTTTTTGGCACGATTACGAGAAATCATGTTGCCGGTGCACACCGCCGTCAGTCCGCGCTAAGATGCCATTTCTCTAAACCTGAACCTGGAGCCGCCATGAACAAGACTGAACTCGTCGAAGTTGTTGCAAAGGAAGCTGACATCACCAAGGCCGCTGCCGAGAAGGTGTTGTCTGCCATGATCAGTGCCGTCACCAAGACAGTGGCCAAGGGCGATACGGTCACCCTGATTGGATTCGGTACGTTCAAGTCGTCCAAGCGTGCGGCACGCATTGGCCGCAATCCGCAGACCGGCAAGGAACTCAAGATCGCCGCTACCACGGTGCCGCGCTTCACCGCCGGTGCCGGCTTCAAAGCTGCGGTGGCCGGCAAGAAGGTTGCGAAGAAGAAGTGACGCAGGCGCCGGTATCGGGTTCCGACCCGGTACCGGCGTGAATCAGGGGGTTCGCACGTGCTCAAGGTCTACGTTTTCTGGGGGATATTCACCGTCGTCCTGATCGGTGTTGCCGTGACATTGATACAGCGGCACCGCAGAAGTCAGAAGGGCCGTGCAGCGTCGGGTGCGACGGCCGCTGAATCGGCGGCCATCGTCGCTCCCGGCGACCGTCCGGCCGCCAGTCCTCCGGCCAGCCCTGCCGCCAGTGCTGCCGCCAGCCCTGCCGCCAGTCCTCCGGCGAGTCCTCCGGCCGCCGCTTTCGATCCCACGGCCACGCGGATTCATTTTCGACCGTCTCCGGCCGGCACGCACTCTGCATTGCTGGAACGCGACGAAGCGGTGCTGCCCGCTGCAGGATCGCCCAGGCTGTTTTGCGTCGGCGGAACCCAAAAAGGCCACAGCTTTTCCGTCACGGCAGCCGGCATCACGGTGGGACGCGACCCGCAAAACGATATTGTCATCTCCGATATCCGGGTTTCACACCGCCACGCCTGGGTCGGCATCATCGACCACAAAGCGGTGCTGCGCGACCTCGGGTCCACCAACGGCACGTTCCTCAATGCCCAGATGGACTCGCTCGTGAGCGAGGCCGTGCTGAGTCCCGGCGACACGATCCTCTTTGGCGGGCACGGCGGCCAGCAGTTCCGTTTCGTAGTGGATTGAGGCCGTTGCACGGGCACGCGAAGACACGGGTCTGCGGATTCCAGCGTACTGATAGCCAGATCAGCGTCAGCGTGACATCAATGCAAACATGGGAGAATGAACCCGTTTCGTGTTGCTGAAACCCATGGCGTCCCATTGAATCCATGTTTGGCAACGTCTGACGTACTATCGATTTGCGACAGATAAAAGCGTGGTGGCTCGATCCCCGCTCTTGCTGCCGGGCAAAAAATTGAACTGGTGCAGGATCTGCACTGAAGTTGGCTCACGACCGAGTGAATTTTATGCACTCTCCGCAGTTGGCAGGCATGAGGGTTCGACCGCGACTGGAAGCGAATTCTCCTTTCGCGCAATGGCTATTCCTCGGGACTGCCTTGCTCCTGCTCGGCGGCGCCATCGGCTGGAATCTTTACTCCAACCACAATTTCATCGATGCCCGCGAGCGGGAACGGCTGACGATTCAGGCCGAGATCGTCGAAAGGAACGTGGAACCGCAGTTGCTGCTGGCCAACCGCGTCATTGGCGGAATCCTCAAGAGCCTGCCCTCATGGCAGGCAGAAAAGGACGGATTCAAACGCGCCAACCGTGAGTTGCAGGTCATCAACGACACCCTGATCGGAATCCGGCCCATCCTGATCATCAAGGCCGATGGTACGGTGATAGCGTCCAGCAACAAGACGCTGATCGGCATGAACTTCGTCAATCGTGAATACTTTCAGACAGCCCGCAAGAACCCCGACCCGGGAATTCTTCACGTTGCCGCCCCGTTCGAGACGGTCCTCGACACTTTTGTGATCAGCCTGTTTCGCACCATCCGGGGGCCGAATGGTGAATTCGCCGGCATCGTCATCGTCAGCGCGGTCCCTGAATATTTTTCGACCCTGCTCGACTCGGTTCGCTACGCGCCGGACATGCGGACTTCCATCGTCCATGGCGACGGAAAGGTATTTCTGGTCTCGCCCAAAGGGGACGCATTCGAGAACAAGAATCTGGCCAATCGCGGCACTTTCTTTATGCGTCATCGGGAGAGCGGGCAAGCGGTCAGCATGTTTGTCGGGACAGCCTATTCAACGGGCGACGAACGCATGGTGGCACAGCGCACCATCCAACTCGCCGATCCGCCGATGGACAAGCCGCTGGTAGTCGGAGTCAGTCGTGATCTGCAGAGCATCTTCGCCGTTTGGCGCCGGGATGCCTACGTGGACGGTGGCTTGTTTGGAGTGCTGGCCCTGATTTCGGTCTTGAGCCTGTGTTCCTATCAGAAACGCCAGCGAGCCTACAGCCGGAGCGAACTGGAAAGACGCGCCAGCGAAGAGCAGTTGCGCGCATTCTACGAACTGGATCTCGTCGGTTTGGCGATCACGTCGCCGCAAAAGGGCTGGCTGCGTGTCAACGAATGTCTATGCCAGATGCTGGAATATTCAGAACGGGAATTGCTTGGAAAGACGTGGGCGCAACTCACGCACCCAGAGGATTTGGCGGCCGACGTCGAGCAGTTCGACAAATTACTGGCGAATGAAATCAATGGCTACAGCCTGGAAAAGCGCTTTATCAGTCGCAGCGGAAGAGTCGTCTTCACCAATCTGGTGGTGCGCTGCGTTCGCAAGGAAACAGGTGATGTTGACTATGTTACGGCGATGGTCGAGGACATCACCGAGCGCAAGCAGGCAGAGCTGGCGCTGCGGGACAGCAAGGAGCACTTCAGAAAAGCGGTCGAAGAGAGCCCTCTGGCGATGGCGCTGGTTGGCACGGACGGCACGATCGAGTACATCAATCGCAAGGCGATCGAGGTCTTCGGCTATCTGCCGCAGGACATACCCGACATGGATCGCTGGTGGGTCCAGGCGTATCCCGATGAAACCTATCGCGCCGAGACCCTTGCGCTGTGGATGGGCTTGGTCGGCGAGGCGCTGGCGCACCACCGCGAGATCGAAATGCGGGAATACCGCGTCACCTGCAAGGATGGCAGCGTCAAGACGACAGCCATCTTTGGCGTCTGGATCGGAGACAAGGTCCTCGTCATCTTCGAGGACGTCACCGCGCGCAAGCGGGCTGAAGAAGCGCTCCGCAACAGCCACGCAACCCTCCACAGCATTATCGAGACCACGCTCGACGGCTTCTGGCGTCTCGATGCCCACGGTAAGCTGCTCGACATCAACGTGGCCTACTGCCGACAGTCCGGATACACCCGTGGCGAACTGATTGGCAGGTCAGTCTCCGATCTTGAACTGGGGGAAAGCGCCGCCCGGACGGAAAGACACATGCAATGGATCATCGAGAACGGCAGCGACCTGTTTGAATCGAAGCACCGTCGCAAGGACGGCTCGATCTGGGACGTCGAGATCAGCACCTCGTATCTCGATGTCGAAGGCGGCCTGTTCGTATCGTTCTTGCGCGACGTCACCGAACGGAATCGGGCGAAGGATATCCTGAAGGCCAGCGAAGAAAAATACCGCGCCCTGGTCGAGACCACGAGTACCGGCTACCTGATCATTGACCGGGAGGGCAGGGTCATTGATGCAAATCCGGAATACGTCCGGCAAACCGGCCGCCGTGAACTCCGGGATATCCTCGGCAAGCCGGTCACCGAGTGGACTGCGGACTACGAGAAAGAGAAGAATTTGCGAGCCATCGCCCAATGCGCCAAGGATGGCTTCATCAGGGACCTGATCATCGACTATGTGGACGGGAACGGCCGGATCACGTCCATTGAGGTTAATGCGACCGTCGTTGGGGAAGGCGATTCATTCAGAATCATCGCGCTCTGTCGCGACATCACCGAGCGCAGGCAGACAGAACAACACGTGTATCAACTTGCGTTCTATGACCCGCTCACCAGACTCCCCAACCGCCGCCTGCTCAACGATCGCCTGCTCCAGACCATGGCTGCCAACAAGCGAAGTGGTTGCTACGGCGCACTGATGTTTCTCGATCTGGACAATTTCAAGCTGCTGAATGACGGCCATGGCCATGAAGTGGGGGATTTGCTATTGATCGAGGCGGCGGATCGACTGAAAAGCTGCGTACGCGAGATGGATACCGTGGCGCGCTTCGGTGGCGATGAGTTTGTAGTGGTGCTGAGCGACTTGAGTGCGGATGAAGCGGAGTCGGCATCGCAAGCTGCGATCATCGCCGAGAAGATCCACGGCATCTTGTCCGAACCCTACTTGCTTGCGACACGGCGAGAGGGGCGGGCGGATTTCACGGTTGAGCATCGTTGCACGGCGAGCATCGGCGTGACCTTGTTTGTCAATCATGAAGCAAGTCAGGACGAAATCCTCAAGTGGGCCGATACGGCAATGTACCAAGTCAAACAGGCCGGGCGCAATGCGGTCAGGTTCTACAATCCGCATTAGCCAGCGACCGCAGGGTGGGTGTGGATTCAACCGGACGGACCACAAACTCCCCGCGGGATGGCGCAAAAGGGTCGCTGCGGGGCATTCAAGGCAAGCTCTCAAGTCAGCTTTCGGATCACGTCCCGACTACTACGGCGTATTATTGCCCACCGTTCTCCGACAACTATTCTTTGACCCATGGTTCCTCACCTCACCACGGCGCTGACCGGACCGCTGCTTGAACTCGAGCGGCGCATCCTCGACAACGACACCACGGTCGAGCGCTGGCTGCGCACCCAGTGGCTGGAGCACACGCCGCCGTTCTATACCTCCGTCGACTTGCGCAACGCCGGCTTCAAGCTGGCGCCGGTCGATACCAACCTGTTTCCCGGCGGCTTCAACAACCTGAATCCGGTCTTTCTGCCGCTGTGCGTGCAGGCGGCGATGACGGCGATCGAGAAGATCTGCCCCGAGGCGCGCAATCTCCTGCTGATCCCGGAGAATCACACGCGCAACCAGTTCTACCTGATGAACGTGGCGCGCCTCGCATCCATCCTGCATCACACCGGACTCAACGTGCGCATCGGCAGTCTGCTGCCGGAGATTACGGCCCCCACCATGCTCGACCTGCCGGATGGGCAGAAGCTGGTGCTGGAACCGCTGAAGCGCATCGGAGCCGAGGGCCGCCGGCTCGGACTGGAAGGCTTCGACCCCTGCGCCGTGCTGCTCAACAACGACCTGTCGGGCGGCGTGCCGGAGATGCTGCAGAACATCCACGAGCAGTTCCTCCTGCCGCCGCTATGGGCCGGCTGGCACGTGCGCCGCAAGTCGGTGCATTTTGCCGCCTACCAGGAAGTTGCCATCAGCTTCGCGGCGGAGATCGGCATCGATCCCTGGCTGATCAATCCGGAATTCGAAGTCTGCGGCAAGGTCAACTTCCACGAGCGTTCCGGCGAGGAATGCCTCGCCGCCAACATCGACACGCTGCTCTACCGGATGCGCGCCAAGTACAAGGAGTACGGCATCGAGTCGGAACCCTTCGTCATCGTCAAGGCCGACGCCGGCACCTATGGCATGGGCATCATGACGGTGAAGGACGCCAGCGAGGTCAGGGGCCTCAACCGCAAGCAGCGCAACAAGATGGCGGTGATCAAGGAGGGCATGGCGGTGACCGAAGTCATCATCCAGGAAGGCGTGCCGACCTTCGAACGGGTGGACGAAGGCACCGCCGAGCCGGTCGTGTACATGATCGACCGCTATGTGGTCGGCGGCTTCTACCGCGTCAATACGGGGCGCGCCATCAACGAAAACCTCAACGCGCCGGGCATGACCTTCAAGCCGCTGGCCTTCAACACCGGCTGCACCCTGCCTGATGCGCAACTGGACCCCGATGCGCCGCCCAACCGGTTCTACGCCTATGGCGTGATCGCGCGGCTGGCGATGCTGGCCGCTTCGCTCGAGCTCGAGCGTGGCGCGCCAACGGAACCATGACAACCGTTCTTCATTTTCCCGCCCAAAGGGCGGGGGTGACTGGTCACCTCACCCGCTCGGCGGGGGAGGCCGGGAGGGGGTGCGCATTCGCTGGGCGAGCTTCATGTCGCCCCACAGGGGCAACATGAAGCTGGCTTTCATCCTCGACCCGCTGCAAGGCCTCAAGGCCTACAAGGATTCGAGCGTGGCGATGATGCGCGTGGCGGCCAAGCGCGGCCACGAGGTGTGGGCCATCCAGCGCGCGGCCCTGACCTGGCGCGATGCCTGCGTCGCGGCGCGTGCGCAAAAGCTGGCCCTGACCGCGCAGGACGAGCCCTGGTTCGCCGTCGCCGAAGAGGCGCTGAAGCCGCTGACCGCGTTCGATGCCGTATTGATGCGGCAGGATCCGCCCTTCGATTTCGAGTATGTCGCGGCGACCTGGCTGCTGGAACGCGCCGAAGCCGACGGGGCGCGCATCTGGAACAAGCCGCGTTCGATCCGCGACCATTCCGAGAAAGTCGCGATCACCGAGTTCCCGCAATACACGCCGACCACGCTGATCGCCCGCGATCCCGAGGACATCCATGCCTTCATCGACGAACTGGGCGACGTCATCCTCAAGCCGCTCGACGGCATGGGCGGCAGCAGCATTTTCCGCGTCCTGCGCGACGACTCCAATCGCAACGTCATCGTCGAAACCCTGACCAACTTCGGCAGCCGCAGCATCATGGCGCAGCGCTACCTGCCGGCGATCGTGCACGGCGACAAGCGCATCCTGCTGATCGCCGGCGAGCCGGTGCCCTACTGCCTGGCGCGGATTCCGAAGCCCGGCGAATCGCGCGGCAATCTCGCCGCCGGCGGCAAGGGCGTGGCGCGTCCGCTGCTCGGCCGCGACCGCGAAATCGCCGAGGCGCTGGCGCCGACTCTCTGGGCGCGGGGTCTGCTGATCGTCGGCCTCGACGTGATCGGTGACTGCCTCACCGAGATCAACGTCACCAGCCCCACCTGTTTCGTCGAGATTGCGCAGCAGACGCGCTTCGACGTCGCGGCGATGCTGGTCGACGCTTTGGAACGGGAGTGCGCCGGTTCCTGAGCCTGCTCGCCATCGCGTGGCTGCTCGCCGCTTGCGGGCAGCCGGCGCCATGGCGGCAGGAGTCCTATGTCTTCGGCACCCGCGTCGAACTGCTGATTTCCGGCGTGCCGGAAGCGCAGGCCCGCGCCGCCGGCAGCCGCGTGTTGCAGGAGTTCGACCGGCTGCATCGCACCTACCACGCCTGGCAGCCTTCCGAACTGTCGGCCCTGAACGAGGCCATCGCCTCCGGTCGCACGCAGGAAGTCACGGCGGAATTCGCCGGCTACATCCGCGAAGCGCAAGCCGTCGCGGCAGCCGGCGACCATCTTTTCGATCCCGGCATCGGCCGCCTGATTGCCTTGTGGGGCTTCCAGACGGACGACATCCAGCCGCGCCTGCCCGATCCCGCCGCGGTCAAGGCGCTACTGGCCCGACATCCGTCGATCGCCGATCTGCGTCTCGACGGCAATCGCGTCAGCAGCCGCAACCCGAGCGTAGCCATTGACTTCGGCGGCTATCTCAAGGGCGTCGCGCTCGATCGCGCGGCAGCATCGCTGAAGCAGGACGGCATCGCCAACGCCCTGATCAATATCGGCGGCAACGTCATGGCACTGGGCACGCGCGACGGCAAGGCGGGCGGCACGCCGTGGCGCGTCGGCATCCAGCACCCGCGGCCGCAGGGCGTGGGCGGAGCGCCACTGGCCACGCTGGAACTGCGTGACGGCGAAGCCATCGGCACCTCGGGCGATTACCACCGCTATTTCGAGGTGGCCGGCCGCCGCTACTGTCATCTGCTCGATCCACGCAGCGGATTCCCGGCGCAAGACACGCAGGCGGTGACCCTGCTGATCGCTCCGGGCCCTTCGGCCGGCATGCGTTCCGACGCGCTGTCCAAGCCCATCTTCATCGCCGGCCGGGAATGGCGCGACATGGCGAGAAGGCTGGCGGTCGACGCCGTGCTGAGAGTCGGCGCTGACGGTACGGCGAGTGCAACCCCGGCGATGCAGGCCCGCCTGAAAATTGAAGTGCCCGACCTGAAACTGGAGGTGATGCCGTGAGCGCTGTTCGCCGGGCCGCCCCAAGGACAGCGCAGCCAATGACACGGAGCGGCGAAGCCGCGAACAATTGTGACCCCCTTCCTTGGGAAGGGGGATCGGGGGAAGGTCAATCGTGAGCGACGATCCCGAGATACAGCGCGCCGTGCGGCGCACCGTGGGCATCGCGGCCCTGCGTCGAATCCGCCGCATGGTCGACGCCGACAACGCGCTGGAAGCCGGCAAGCAGCGCTGGACCCGGCGACTGTCGATCTTCTTCATTCTGGCGGCTGTGCTTGTTCTGGCCTGGATCGTGATCCGCTAGAATGAAACCATGATTGGCCTTTTTCTCCTCACCCACAGCACCTACGGCGAAGCGTTGATCCAGTGCGCCTGTCACGTGCTCAACAAGCGACCGGTGCAGATCGCCCAGCTTGGCGTTGCTGCGCAGGATGATCCGCTGGACGCCTTGCCGCTGGCGCGCGACATGCTGAAGTTGGTGGACAGCGGCCGCGGCGTCCTGATCATGACTGACATCTATGGCGCGACGCCGTCCAATCTCGCGATGAAGCTGCTCGAGCCGGGGCGCATCGAAGGCATCGCCGGCGTCAACCTGCCGATGCTGCTGCGCGCCATCGCCTACCGCGACAAGGACATGGAAACCCTGGTCACGCGTGCCCTGGCCGGCGGGCGCGACGGCGTGCTCAACATGCTGAAGCACTGACATGCCGCGCATCGAAGCCGAAATCATCAACAAGCTGGGCCTGCATGCGCGCGCCTCGGCCAAGCTGACCCAGCTCGCCGGCTCCTTTCCCTGCGAGATCTGGATGGAGCGGGGCAGCCGCCGCATCAACGCCAAGAGCATCATGGGCGTCATGATGCTGGCTGCCGGCATGGGTGCGACAGTGACCATCGATACCGAAGGCGAGCGCGCCGAAGAAGCTGCGCAGGCCCTGCTGAAACTCATCGCCAACAAGTTCGGCGAAAGCGAATGAGCGGGACACCGCCATGACTTTCAGCCTCCACGGCCAGGCTGTCTCCGGCGGCATCGCGATCGGGCGTGCGCACCTGGTGTCGCACGCCATTCTCGAAGTCGCCCAGTACCAGTTGCGCGAACGCGACGTGGCGGGCGAACTGGTCCGCTTCGACAAGGCCGTGACCACGGCACGCGCAGAGCTCGATTCGCTGCGCAGCGAGGCCAGCGTGCCGGGCGCCCCGGCCGAGCTATCCGCCTTCGTCGACCTGCACGCCATGATCCTCGCCGACCCGGCCTTGACCGACGGCGTGCGCGAGCTGATTCGCGACCGCCGCTGCAATGCCTCGTGGGCGCTGGTGCAGCAAATGCAGCAGGTGGTCGACCAGTTCGACGAATTCGAGGACGCCTACCTGCGCGAGCGCAAGCAGGACATCATGCAGGTGGCCGAACGCGTGCTGCGGATCTTGCAGGGCAAGCCGCGCAAGCTGGCGAAGCGCAAGACGACCACTGATGACGACCTGATCGTGGTCGCCAATGATCTTTCGCCGGCCGACACGATCCAGTTCAAGAGCCTCAAGATCGGCGGCTTCGTCACCGACCTGGGCGGCACCACTTCGCATACGGCCATCGTTGCGCGCAGTCTGGCGATCCCGGCGGTAGTCGGCATGCTGCATGCCCGCCCGCTGATTCAGGATGACGACCTGCTGATCGTCGACGGTACGCGCGGCGTGCTGATCGTCGATCCCGATTCGGGGGTGCTCGACGAGTACCGGCTGCGCAAGACCGAGCTGGAACTCGAGCGCTCCAAGCTCAAGCGCCTGGTAACGGGCCGTTCGCGGACGCTGGACGGCGAGGATGTCGAGCTTCACGCCAACATCGAATTGCCGCAGGACGCCGACCGCGCGAAAGAAGTCGGCGCCGACGGGGTCGGCCTGTTCCGCACCGAATTCCTGTTCATGAATCGCGATGAACTGCCCGACGAGGAAGAGCAGTTCGAGGCCTACCGCAGCGTGGTCAAGACGCTCGGCGACAAACTGGTCACCATCCGCACGCTGGATATCGGCGCCGAAAAGGAGGCCCGCGCCCTGCGCAATCGCGCCGGCAATCGCGGTGCGCCCAATCCCGCATTGGGCTTGCGCGCGATCCGCTTCTGCCTGGTTGAGCCGCAGCTGTTTCTGGTGCAGTTGCGGGCGATCCTGCGTGCGTCGCACTACGGCAGGATTCGCCTGCTGATTCCGATGCTGGCGCATGCCCACGAGATCGAGCAGACCCTGGCCCTGATCGAGCTGGCCAGGATGCAGCTGCGCGAGTCGCGGCAAAAGTTCAGCGCGGTCGAAGTCGGCGGCATGATCGAAATCCCGGCCGCGGCGCTGTCGCTCGGGCCCTTCCTGCGCCGCTTGGACTTCCTGTCGATCGGCACCAACGACCTGATCCAGTACACGCTGGCGATCGATCGCACCGACGGCTCGGTCGCCCATCTCTACGACCCGCTGCACCCGGCCGTGCTCAAGCTGATCGCGCAGACCATCCAGAGCGCACAGCGGGTGGGCATGCCGGTCGCGGTGTGCGGCGAAATGGCGGGCGAGCCGAAGCTGACCAAGCTGCTGCTCGGCATGGGCCTGCGCCAGTTTTCCATGCATCCGTCCCAGCTCCTCGAGGTCAAGCAGCAGATCATGATGGCCGACGCGACGCAGCTTGCGGTTCGCGTCGCACGCATCCTGAAGCTCGACGAGGCCGAGAAGATCAGCGAACTGGTGGATAAGCTGTGAACAAGTCCGGGGTCGGCATCGTCGCCGCGCAGCGCGCGCACTTCACGCAGCCGCTCGAGCTGAAGGGGGGCAGCGTGTTGCCGGCGTTCGACCTGGTGTACGAAACCTACGGCGCGCTCAACGCTGCAAAGTCCAACGCCATTCTCGTCTGTCATGCACTGTCCGGACATCATCACGTCGCCGGCTGCACGGCCGACAATGAGGCCAACATCGGCTGGTGGGACAACATCGTCGGACCCGGCCGGCCGCTGGATACCGACCGCTTCTTCATCGTCGGCGTGAACAACCTCGGCGGCTGCCACGGCTCCACCGGTCCGGGCAGTCCCAACCCCGCCACCGACAAGCCCTGGGGCGCCGATTTCCCGGTGGTCACGGTCGTAGACTGGGTTGCCTCGCAAGCCCGGCTCGCCGATCACCTCGGCATCGACGCCTGGGCGGCGGTGATGGGCGGCAGCCTGGGCGGCATGCAGGCGCTGCAATGGACGCTGAGTTTCCCCGATCGCATCCGCCATGCCCTGGTCATCGCCGCGGCACCCAAGCTGTCGGCCGAGAACATCGCCTTCAACGACGTCGCCCGCCAGGCGATCCTGACTGACCCGGATTTTCACGGCGGGCACTTCTACGAGCACGGCGTGCGCCCGGTGAGCGGCCTGCGCCTGGCGCGCATGCTGGGCCACATCACCTATCTGTCCGATGACCAGATGGCCGAGAAATTCGGCCGTCGCCTGCGTGTCGGTGCGGGCAGCTACGGCTTCGATGTCGAATTCGAAATCGAATCCTACCTGCGCTACCAGGGCGACAAGTTTGCCGGCGTGTTCGACGCCAATACCTATCTGCGCATGACCAAGGCGCTCGACTATTTTGATCCGGCGCAGGATTACAACGACGATCTGGCACGTGCGCTGGCCCGCGCCCGAGCCAAATTTCTGGTGGTCGCCTTCACCACCGACTGGCGCTTTTCGCCCGCCCGCTCGCGCGAGATCGTGCATGCCCTGGTGCATAACGGGCAGGCCGTGGCCTATGCCGAAATCGACAGCGCTTACGGCCACGATTCTTTCCTGATGGACGAGCCGCACTACCACGCCGTGGTCGACACCTACCTGAAGCGAGTCAAGCTATGAGCGCCACCGCCGGGGGGCAAGCCGTCCAGTTGCGCGCCGATTTCGATCTGATCGCCAGTTGGGTGCAGCCCGGCGAGCGCGTGCTCGATCTGGGCTGCGGCGACGGCTCCCTGCTCAAGCGCCTGATCGAGGAACGTGGCGCCAAGGGCTACGGCGTCGAACTGGACGGTGCCGAAGTGCTGGCTGCCATCGGCAACGGCATCAACGTGATTCAGGGCAACCTGGAACAGGGCCTGGCCGGCTTCGACGACCAGACCTTCAACCATGTCGTGCTCTCGCGCACCCTGCAAACCGTGCGCCATACCGAACGCATCCTCGGCGAGATGCTGCGCGTCGGCCGCGAAGCGGTGGTCAGCTTTCCCAATTTCGCTTACTGGCAGAACCGCCTGGCGGTGATGGGCGGCCGCATGCCGGTTTCCGAAGACCTGCCCTACGAATGGTTTGACACGCCCAACCTGCGCTTCTTCACCCTGCTGGATTTCGAGGCGCTGTGCGTGAAGATGGGTCTGGTCATCCGCGAGCGGCAGGTGCTCGACGAGGCCGGCCGCCTGGTGACGGAAGAGCCGAATTTTCTCGGCAGCCTGGCCGTATACCGGCTCGCGCACTAGGCGCCGCCGGGTTCAGGAAATTCACGGAGCGGTCTTTACCTCGGTTGCCGGTGCCGGTGCCGGCGCTTCAGGCGCCGGGCTTTCCGTAGCGTCCGGATTCGCGGGCGGGCCGGCCTTGCGCAGGCGCTTTTCCTCTTTCTTGGCCTTTTTTGCCAAGTCTCTCTGGCGCTTTTCGAACGAATAATTGGGTTTTGCCATCGGGTACCTCGGTCATCAATTGGGTGGACTCCCCCAATTGTACGGCACTCCTCATGCAATTCTTACAGCACTGCAACTCCCAGGCGGCGCAGCAAGGGAAGGATCGCGGCGTAGCAGCCGGCAGTGGCCGCCACGGACAGGCCCAGGCTGAGCCAGAAGTTCAAGCCGTGCCTGAGCAGGAGCGGCAGCAGCAGAAACAGCAGCAGCGAAGGAATGACCAGCCAGAAGATCTGGCTGGACAGATCGGCGATTCGCTCGGGCGGCGAATCCTCCAGGTACAGCCAGACAAAGGCCAGCAGGGATGTGAGCGGCAGGGCCGCCACCAGCGCGGCAAATCCGGTAGACCGCTTGGCGATTTCAGAGATGGCCACGATGAGCAGTGCCGAGACGATGACCTTGAGCGCGTAGTAGAGCATGGGCTTGGGGCGCCTAATATGCAGCATAAGAAAGCAAAACCACATCCGCTGCCTGCTGGCGCAAGGGAATCAGCGCCTGATAGGCTGCGGACGAGTGCCAGCCATCGATGGCATCCTGGCTGGGAAAGCGGATCACGACGACGTCCGCATGCGGATGCCCGCCCGCCAGGATCGCCAGCCGGTTTCCGCGCAAGACCAGTTCGGCGCCCCATGGCTCCAGGGTCGCCGGGACCTGGCTGCGGTACTCGGCCCACTTGTCGGCGTCTTTTACGGTGAGGTGCCCGATAAGGTATGCATTGCTCATTGTGCGATTTCCTGAAGAACCGGCGCCAGAAAAAGGCCCGCGGTGACGATGAATATCGGCGCATGCGTCCTCGGCGCGTACATGAAAGTTCAACCAGTCGGCGGTCGATTCATCTAGATGATCTTGCAATCGATCCACGCGTCTTCGTCGAACGCGTACACCGCGCACATCCGGTGGTACCCGTCTGCCACGACCACCTTGCCGTTGGCTTCGTCCCGTACCAGAAGGATGGGGGACAGGTCTGTCCCCGACTGGATTTTCTTCTTGTCCCGCTCGACGTGCAAATTGCTGACGCCGACGAGTGACAGCTGCGAAGCGCGAAATATGTCCTTGGCCTTGAACTTCACAATGCCGGCAGTTCTGAGTTTGGCGACCATCCTTGCGGCGCGCTTCTCGGTGTAGATGAGGCACAGATAAGACTGGGCCGCCGGGAAGTTGTGCTCCTCCACGTCAGCAAGCCAAGCAACCACTTTGACCTTTTTTGCAACCACGTTGAGCCTCCTGTGGATCAGTTTCGGGTCCGCAGCGGTTCGAGCCACCCGGCCGCATACTCCGCGACCTCCTGCCAGTGCGGCTCGGCCACGACCCAGTGGGCGTGATTCTCGAACTCCTTGTAGGTCGCTACCGCCTGGTACTTCCTCGCCACCTTGCGCACCACCGCTGCCGGAGTAATGCGGTCGCGGGCGCCGGCTACCACGAGGACAGGGCAGGTCACCTTCGACTCATCGACCTTCGACGCGCCGCGCGAGTCGAACGGCCAGTATCCGATTTCGAACGCGGCCCTGCCCGACTCATAGACGAATTTGTCGTAGGTCTCCTTCTGTTGCTTTTCCGGCAGCAGGTGCAGCATCGAGTAGGCGGCTTCGCCGAAGGTCTGGCGCATCGGCTTCCTCCAGAAACCCCAGGTCGTCTGCATGCTCCAGAAACTCCTGATCACCGAGGGTGTGAGCGCCAGGATGCCGTACGGCGAAGCGGGCGTGAGCAGGACCAGCGATCGTGCCAGTCCCCGCGCCGCCAGCATCTGGGCCAGCAGGCCGCCCATCGAATGGCCCATCAGGATCGGCTTGTCGCCCAGCGTTCCGATTTCCCGTTCAAGGACGCCAGCATAGTCCAGCAGACTGGCCGACCCGAGGCGAGGGTCCGGCACCGCTCGCGGATCCATGTCGTGGTAAGGCAAGGTGGTCGCGACGCAGCGGTAACCCTTCGCCTCGAACACGCGCCGGTAGTTCTCCCAATACCACGCCCCGCCCCACATGCCGTGAATCATCAAGATCGTATCAGCCACTTTGTGTCCTCCCGGCGCAAGCAAGTGCCTCCGAACGTTTGAGATCACCGGCCCGAGCGGCCTTTGGCGCAGCGCCCGGTGGAATCATGCGTTGGGCATCCGGAAGGCAATTGCCCGATTCAGCGGCGTGGCATCTAGCGGGACGTATTCTGCCCGTCACTCCGCCGATGCAAAGCGGTTCGGCTCCTTGCCTTCCTGAATCGCCCACACGATCAGGATGATCCATCCGACTAATGGAATGAGCAAGAGCAGCAGGAACCAGGCGCTTCTGTCCGTGTCATGCAGCCGGCGCGCGCCCACTGCCAGGGACGGCAGCAGCACTGCCACCGAAAAAAGCGCTGACAGCGTCTCGCTGACGATGCCTGATGCCGCCGACGCCAGAAAAGTGAAAAGGACCCACCACCAGTATTCCGACCGGGAGGCGCGCCCGTTGAACGCGGCATATTTCGAGAAGCAAGTGCTGAGGGATTGGCCGAATGTCATGTGGTTTCTCCTGATTTTGGTTTGCGGGAACTACACGGATGCAGCGGCTTCGGATTCCAGTAGAGCACAACTCGTTGCGGTCGTGGGTCTGATGATGGGTCCGGCGCTGGACGAATATGACAGCGGCTGCCCTACTCATGTGCCGCCGCTCGCAGGACCTTCCTCTTTTCTTCGTCGGGACTCCCGAAAAAACGTTCGTCCTTGCCGCCTTTCAGCAGGTATCCCCAGGCCTTCGTTCCATCGGGGGCGAACAGCACAAAGAACTGATTGTCTCCGCACCCGTGCGGCTTGCAGACAGTGTTGAGCTGATAGCGAGTGCCGCCCAATTCAACCGCCGTCCCCGGCCCGGCCGGACCATTCCTTGTCTTCGAATACCTTGCGAGCCAGGAATCAACGGCTTCCTCGCCGGCAAACAAGGCATTCCAGGATTTGTAGTACGCCGGCCGGCCCAAGACCTCGAACAAATAGGCCTCGGCGAATGCCGTGCCTGACGTCGCGGCGATCGTGATTCCGATTGCCAAGGCAAGCAGCAACGACAATGATGATTTCATTTCATGTTTCCACCTGACGAGTGCTTGTGTGGTCCGGCAACCGAAGGAGGTCGACGTCGACCGCCATCGCACTGGCCTCACGCTAGAAGAGAAACGAGGCAGCAGCACCGATCGATGCCAAAGCAAGGACGACCACGGCGGGGAGGACGGGCGTGCGCGCCGATGGCGCAAAACGGCGCAGCGATAGGGTGACATACAGGGACGGCAGGACCGCGGTCG
Organism: Rhodocyclaceae bacterium; assembly: GCA_025353195.1. Lineage (GTDB taxonomy): Bacteria > Pseudomonadota > Gammaproteobacteria > Burkholderiales > Rhodocyclaceae > Sulfuritalea. The sequence continues at coordinate 5,532 of JANXRC010000060.1, read as the reverse complement.
CCGTGATGGACAGCGCAGCCCAGGCGGCCCAAATCTCGTGCCGACCCAGCGGCCAGAGCAGCCAAAGCAGCGCGAGGCCGTAGGTGGTGAGGCCGCCCCCGACAATCTTGAGCATGCCGAGAATGACGGTTTGCAGGCCTATGTCGAGTTCTGCCCAGGACCTGCCCGCCACCACCGCGTGGTAAGGCATGAACTCCCTTGTCAGAAAGTAGCGGACACCAAAGAAGATGGACAGCAACGCGGCGATTGACAGGAGCGTCGTTTGAAAGATGAGCACGATTATTCTCTACGCGGCTAGCGTTTGATTTGACTCGGCGGCCCCTCCGGGTTCGTCGAATCGTCGGACAGCTTTTCTTTTGACAGCAACTCGGATACTACAGCAGGCAGTTTTTGGGGCGACTCGATGCGCATCCGCCGGAACGATGGGTTAGGGGTGGCGGCGGAAATGAACAATGAATCCTCCCAGCCAGATGACGAGACCAACCAGAAACGCGGTGACGCCGATGAAAAACAGGGGCTCAGGGAACAGCGGGGGACTATGAGCATTGGCCTCGACCACGAGCCGGTGAACCAAGCAGAGGAAGATGGCGAAGATGAGGGCGAAGCGAGTACCTTGTCTGCGCAGATAGGCCAGGGTATCCGCCTGACGCTCGGGTGCCAGCCAATACTCGCGGTTGGGAAGGTTGATGAAACGGGCAGGCAGAACACTCGTGACGCTTGATACGAGGGCGATGAAGAGCGGTAGTCCGACCAGCAGAGCCGTGATGAGACGAAGATAGGTCCCACGCGGCATGAAGGCGTTGGCAGCCCCGCCTGCGATGAAGTGCGAAGCGACCATGGGCGGTAGCGAATTGCCCGTAGCCAAAACGAAGGCGATGGCGAGCGCTAAAGTGGCGAGGAGCAGGCGCATGGTCAGCGCCCCTGACGTGGAGCTCAGGGACGCTGCGCGGCTTTGTCTCGCAGCGTCCGGTTGAATGACGGGTTCGGCGTCTGGTTACGCGGCAAGTTTGACGACCTTGAGCGCTTTACGGTACTGCGGAAGAGTGGTGGTCCACGATTAGCCAACGCCCGTTGCGATGCCGATAGACAAAACTGAATCGTGCCGGCCGAACGATCTCCTTGCCGTCGCGAACCTCCGAGAACGTATAGGTTCCCGTGTTGATGGCAATGTCGCCGTAAACGCGAATATGTTGTTCGCCGAGGACGGCCTTGTACGATGGCGGAACGGTGTTCAGCACGTTGAAATAATCACGAACTGTCGCAGGGGTGTCTCGAAGTGTGGGGGATCGTGTACCCCATAACACTGCCTCAGAGTCATAGAACGCCACGACTCTTTGGGCATCGTGACTACTCATGGCCTCACTCCACGCCTGGGTCGCAGCGGCAATTTCGCCTTTTGTTTCGTCGGGTGACTGCATTGTCTGGCAACCAGACAGCAGAGCAGCGGCGAGCAATGCAAGTGTGATGCGCATACTTCCCTCCCTCTTTCGGTGATGGCTAACGACGCTGTAGAAAAACTCGCTTCATCCACGCATCCTGCCGTGAACCAAACGGGATATCAAGTGTCATAGGGGGAATTCCATCTGGAACTGCTCCCATGGCCCGCTACAAACACATAGACACCAGCCCGCGCTTCATTCCCGTCGATCTCGAACGGCAACTGCTGCCCGGCACCTTCGAACATGCCCTGAACCACCTGGTCGATCACCGGCTCGACCTGACCCGCTTCGACGCCCGCTACAAGAACGACCTGACCCGGCAGCGCGCTGAGCTACAGCGACCGCATGCGGCGGGCGATCGACTCCGAACGCGGGCGACGGCTCTATGGCGGGCGCTTCGCCACGGTCGAGCCGGTGTTCGCCAACATCCGGCACAACAAGAGGCTGGACCGCTTCACCTTGCGCGGGCAGACAAAGGCGGATACGCAATGGAAGCTCTTCTGCCTGGTGCACAACATCGAGAAGCTGGCGCACCACGGGTATGGGCCGTAGGCAAGGGAAAACCTGACCCGAGAGTCGGCGCTCGCGATACGGCGACTCAGGAACTCCGACGGTGAAATGACAAATGGCGCGATGCGGATCGCGCCATTCGGAAAAACTTTTGCGGCTCGAAAAGGGGTTTTTCTACAGCTTCAACGTTTTAATTGAGCGGCCTCGCGCGGCTTTTCGCGCAAGGTCCGGTGGAATGATGGGTTGGGCGTCACGGCTGCGGTAAAAATGCGGCCTCTGGTGATGTACAATAAGGCGTACATATCCGGAGGCCCGCCATGGATGCAATTACCTACACCACCGTTCGTGCAAACCTTGCCAGCACAATGGACCGTGTTTGCAACGACCACGAAGCCCTGATCATCACCCGCAACAGAGAGCAGTCCGTTGTGATGCTTTCGCTCGAAGACTTCAAAGCGCTTGAGGAAACGGCGTACCTGCTGCGCACGCCCGCGAACGCCAAGCGCCTTCTTTCGGCAGCCGCGCAACTGAACGCCGGCAAAGGCGTTGAGCGGAAGCTGACCAAGTGAAGCTGATCTTCGCGGACGAGGCATGGGAAGACTATCTATATTGGCAGAAGCAGGACAAGAAGATGGTCGAGCGGATCAACAAACTGATTCGTGAGACCCAGCGGGAGCCCTTTAGCGGGGTAGGCAAGCCTGAGCCACTGAAGCACGCCCTTTCGGGCTTCTGGTCACGCCGGATCACGGATGAGCACCGCATGGTGTATCGGGTTGATGGTGACGCCCTCCACATTGCTCAGTTACGCTTCCACTACTGACGTCCAACGTAGAGCTAACCGGCGGCCCGCTTGCGGGGCGTCCGTGTTGAGCGCCGGGTTAGGCTCGTGGCCGATTGGGCTATGCCAACAAGCGACTGAAGAGCACTGTTAACTGCCTCAGTAGTTGGAAAGATTCTGGCAAGTTCAGGCGTCAACAAGACCAGATTGCTACCCTTCTGGTACGCTTCGTAGTGCTTTCCGCGCACCCCTTTGCCGAGGTCTTCGCGCCGATATTCGGCACGCATTTCATCAGGTTTCTTCATAAATCCTCCGCTCGTGTTTTGTGGATACTCGTGCGCTGATCAAACGCAATTTTCCTCTGCGTTCTGTGTAAGCCACCGTAAGGAGGCGGCCGACTCCCGACATGCCAAAAACAAGCCAACGGTGCTCACCGACCGAGTGGTCTGGATCGGGAAAGGTATAGGCCATGGGATCACCAAATACGGACGCGGCTTCTTCGAAGCTGACTTTGTGCTTCTTGAGGTTTTGTGCTGCTTTGGTTTGATCGGCGACGAAGTCCATGTCTCATTATTTCACGAGACGGGCAGATGTTGATGCCTAACGTTCAAGTTCAGGAGGCTGCGCAGGTCTTATTGCGCAGCTCCCCTGGAACGCCGGGTTCGGCCCCTGAAATGCAGCCATGCTATGCAGCCTGCAACAGAAACTCAACTTTCACAGCCTCATACGGGAAAACAATGTGACCGTCCTCTGTCTTGCTAAGCACTCCAGCGTTGAGTAGCGCAGTGACGTCGCCGTGCACGGCCTTTACATCGCGTTCAGCGCGGCGTGCGGCTTCGCGAATAGACACCGGCCCAGCCCCGCAAAGTACCTTGAGTAGTTCCCATCGCTTTTCGGTTAGCACCCTCCACAGCAACTCGGGAGTGGCAAAGCTGATACGCGCAGTCTTCTGAGCTTTTCCTGTCTTCCAGGCATGCGCGAAATCAGCCATGGACTCGGCAGGGGGCCGCACATCAAGAGTTACTGTTTTCATGGTTCCACCTCGCAATATCCTTCTGGAAGTCGGCGATCAATTGATCCGGCGTAGTGAAAGCGTAGACGCCTTCCAATTTTCCGAAATGCCGGTGATCGCCTTTCCCAACTTCGTTGTCGTAGCGCAGAACGCATTCTCCACGCACAACATAGGCCAGCCTGTACTTGAACTCATGTGCCGACCCTTTGAGTGGTTTCGGAAGGCGCCACAGTACCAATTCCGCGAACGTAGACTCTGTGTAGGCGATGCGAGTGCCAATAAGCTGAACGGCTTTCATGTTGGAGATAGTGCCAACATCTGCAGCCGTTGTCAATCAGTCCAACGCTTCCGCACAACAACAAGGGGCCGAACGTAAAGTTGAGGGGCGCGCCGCTTTTGGCGCGTCCCTCTCGAACGCAGGGTTAGCCGTCTTCATGTCAATGTTTACGACACGGCGTTTCGCCGCAGCCCCCAAAGGACGAGGATAGAACAGGCAACTATTATTGGGCCGACACTCATGAAGCCGAACGTCACAATGCCCTCCTGCCACTGCTGGGCGCTATGACCGTCTGATGTAATCGGCGACATAGCTGCCGTGCCGAAGATAGCCGCAAGTGTGGTGACCGCCCAATTTGCGTACGTACCGTACAGTGCGCTCCAGTACGCCGCAGTCTTCAGTCGCGAAGACAGCCTCACCTCCGCCCAAGCGGCACCCAACGCAACGAGGAAGGTTCCGTTCATCACGCCTTCTAGGTGTGCAGCAAGCCCCATGCGCGGGTTATTGAATTTCTGCTCAACGAGACCCGTGAGTAAACCCAGCAAGAATAAAAACATTCCGTTCCAGAGCAACCGGCGTTTGGTGTCTTCCATACCTGTCTCCTCTCTTAAATTTACGTTGGAATCATATTGGGCGGCTAACGATTAGCGTTTATCTGCCGCGCAGTAATGTTTGTAGAAACCAAGAGCACCTCCTGCGGCAGATAAACCTTGTTGTGTCCGACCTTGAGCGGGAAATCGGCGCTTTCATGGCAAACCTAAAAATGGCGACCGGCACTGATCCAGTCGATGTGGATGCCGCTGAAGTTCTCAAAGAGATTGAGTCGCAGCACGGCGTGCTGGTCGAGCGCGCCCAGCGCGTCTATTCGTTTTCTCATTTGACATTTCAGGAATACTTCACGGCGCGCACCATCACCCAAAACACCAATCAGAGCGGACCCGCGGATCTAGTCGCGCGGCATGCCACCGAGCCTCGCTGGCGGGAGGTTTTCGTGCTGACCACCGGCTTGCTGACGGAGGCCGACGACTTCGTGCAGCGCATGCGCGGGCGGCTGTCACTGATCGCGCAAACGAGCTCGGAGGTTCGGGACTTCCTCAATCGCAACGCGGCGCTCGTCCATGTGGCTGCAGCCATTCCACTGCCACTGCGGCGGGCGCTGGCTCTCGCGCACGTCGCCGATCGGCTTCAACTAATTGAGCCGAGCTATGGTGCCGTCGTCAACGCGTGCAAAGAATTGGTCGATGACATGCAAAAGGAGTTCGGCCGCATCACGAAGATCGACGTGGCAACCATCCAGACTCTCAAGATGGGTCTGGACAAGGCGCGTGATAAGGTCGACCTGGTCGTAAGGCACGTCGCGAAATACCATTGGGGTGATGTCAAGGCGCTGAACGAATATATACAGCTAACGCGCCTGCTGGTGAATTGCCTCAACGTCGACGCGTACATCACGACACCGACGCGCGAGATGATTATTTCGGGCATCCTGATCGAACAAACGGCGGCGGCTGCGCGC
>JANXRC010000059.1 GCA_025353195.1 Rhodocyclaceae bacterium | reverse complement strand
CGCGGTGGGCGCGCTCAACAGCAGCGGCCTGTCGCACGGGAGCACCTGGAGCGGCGTCACCATTGCAGCGACCGACGGCGACATTTCGACCGGCCCCATAACGACCAGGGCCTTGAGCGCAAACGGGAACGCCGGCTCAGTCACACTGCAGACCACCACCGGCAGCATTGGCGTTACCGGCGACGTCGATGCGCGCGGCGCAGACGGGGATAGCAATTACCATTACGGCTCGTCAGGCGGCGACGTGCATCTGTTCCGCAGCGACCAATTAACGCCGGGCTCGATAGGGGTCACCGGCAGTATCCTGACTTACGCCGGGAATGCGCTGGCGGATAGCGGTGGAAATGGCGGAAGTGGCGGCTACGTGTACATCGGCGGCGATTTCTCCGCCAGTACGGCGGTCTATGGCTCAGTCAGCTTGGGCATGATTGACACCCACGGTGGCAACGGTGCGTCCGGCGTACTGGGCAACAACGGCGGATATGGCGATGGCGGCGGGAACATTCAGATTCGCGCGAGCGACGCAGTTACTACGGCAGCCATCGATACGCATGGCGGCACCGGTGGGCAGGGCAGCGTGCCATATGACGGATTCTCCGGCCGCGCGGGCGGCCGGGGTGGGCCAGGTGGCGTAGTCGCCGTCTACGGCGGGTCGATCCAGACCGCGGCAATCACCACGTCTGGAGGACTGAGCGGCAATGGGGGCGATGGAAACGCTAGCTATCGCGGCGGCGACGGCGGCGAAGGCGGCAGGGGCGGGAACGTTGGACTCTATTCGAATTCGGACATCACGGTCAGCGGAGCGATCGATAGTCGTGGTGGCAGTGCAGGCGACGGAGGTGCGTATGGCGGCTCCGGCGGATCAAATTCCTCCTCGTACTATGGCTTCGCCGGGAACGTCACGCTGTCTGCCCCGGGCAACGTGACCTTCTCCAGTATCGTTGCCAGCGGCGGCAACGGCGGTAACGGCAGCGATGGCCAAGGATTCTTTTGGGGCGGTTCCGGTGGCGACGGTGGCCAGGGCGGTTATGTAAATATCATCGGAAGCGTATCCGTCGGGTTCAGCGGCGGAACGGGGACGATTACGACCAGTGGCGGAATCGGGGGCAACGGAGGTTCAGGCACGCTTGACGGCATCGCGGGCTTTGGCGGCCGTTCGGGCGGAATAGGCGGGCGTGGAGGCGACGTCGATATCAGTTCCGCCGGCCTGGTAAGCATCGGCAGCATCGACACGCGTGGCGGTCCTGGTGGCACAGGCGGCGCCGGTGCATCAGAATACTACAGCGGTAGCGGTGGCGACGGCGGTACCGGTGGTTACGCCCATATTTACGGCGGTTCGGTCAGCACGATGGGCGATGGGATCGGCGCAATCAACACCCAAGGCGGTGCCGGTGGCGACGGTGGTGCCGGTGGCGCGAGCTACTCGTGGGCCGGCGCAGGGGGCAATGCCGGGTACGGAGGAGAAGTTTATCTCGATCCGCTATTGGGCGGCACCATCACTGTAGGCGACATCGATACACGCGGCGGCAATGGCGGCAACGCGGGTGTCGGCATTTCCGGCGGAACGGGGGGCGACGGCAGCTGGGGCGGCACGGTCCAAATTATCGGTACTGACATTACGACGGGTACCATCACGACGCGCGGCGGTAACGGTGGCGTGGGCACGACCGGTGCATATTCTGGGGGAAGTGGAGGTTATGGCGCGGATGTCACGCTCAGCGCAACTGGCGGTCAAGTTAACACCGGCGGCATCTATGCGAATGGCGGTACCAGTCCAAATGGCGCCGGATATGATGGTCTGAATGGATCGTGGTCCATAACCGCTGATACCGTCACCATCGCCGACAACAACCTCGACTTCATGCCGTACGGTTTGGTGACGGCCAACGTATTCGAGTTCGATCCGATCAGCACGCCGAGCCTCGCGATTACGCAGGCGGCATTTGATCCGCTCCATTACGTTCCGACTGTGAAGTTCGGCAAGGACGGCGGCACGACCAGCGCTGATCTGGTGCTCACCGGTGCGATAGTCCTGACGACGGAACTGTGGAGCATCAATTCGCTGAGCCTGAAAACCATTGGCGTCGTTACCCAACAGAACAGCTCCCTTGATGCCTATGACGCCACGCTGAAGGTGAATAATCTGTATGCGCAGGGCGGCAGCGTTTCCCTGGTGGGCGGGCCCGGTTGGTACGGAAACGACGTCACCAACCTGCGGGGAAATGCAACCAGCGGCAATTTCGAGTTCTATAACTACATCGACCTCAATGTCGGCTTCACTGATCCGAGCATAGTGGGCGCCGCAGGCATCAACGCTTCGGGCAACGTTTCCCTATATATCGACGGTGCCGTTACGCAGTCCGCGTCCTCGCCGATCGTCGCGGCGGGCCTAAACGCTTCTTGGCTTGGGGGCGGCATTAGCAGTGTGAACCTCAACGACTTGAACAACAGCGTTGGTACGCTGCAAGGCGGCGCGCGGCTAGGCGATTTTGTGTTTAACAACCTTGGCAGCCTGATTATCGGGACTGTGAATCCGAACGATACGCCCGGGCTCTCTGTAAGAGGTGCCACGAGACTGAGTGTCGGTGGTGCGCTGACGCAATCTGCGCCATTGGCCGCGACGGGTGCGCTGGCGGTGACTGCGACAGGCAACGTCATGCTTGCCAATTCAGGCAATCAGATCGATGGCCAGATCGACATCACCACGGCTGGCGGCATCAACCTGAACAACGCGTCATCGACGACCACGCTAGGCAATATCTCGGGCGGCTCACTTGTGTTGGCGGCCGCGGGCTCGGTGACGCAAGCGGCTTCCACTTCCTTGACTCTTCCCGGCGCGCTGGGGGTGAATGCAGTTGGCGACGTCATTCTTACTGAGTCAGGCAATCTGGTCGATGGCCGCATCGACATCACTTCGGGCGGCGCCATCAACCTGAACAACTCGTCGCCGCTGACCACGCTAGGCAATATCGCCGGGGCGTGGCTCTATGGTTACGGCGCAGGCGATGTCAATGTGATCGGGACGGTAGCCGGATCAGGCGGCATTCACATCGAAGCCGGGGCTATCGGCCCAGCCGGGCCTATCGGCCTAGGGACGCCCAGCGGTTTAGGTGGAAACCTGACGCTTGCGCCGGGCAGCGTACTCGACGCAGGTTTGCAATTCATCGAACTCACTGCCTACCAACGCAGCGGCGCCAGCAATGGCGACATTACCTTTACCGGCGCTGCAATGACAATGGCCCCCGGGTCGCTTGGCATCTTCCTGTACCCTGACGGCAATGCCAATCTGGGGCAGATCACGGCCAGTGGCGCGCCGGTAGTGATTACTGCAGGCGGAACCATTTCCGGGACAGGTTCGAATATTACCGCCGGCGATGCCGTGCTGACGAGCGTCAATGGCAGCGCGCCGGGCGCGTCCGCCATAGGCGCCGGCGTCAACGTGACAGGCACGCTGACGGCCAGCGTCAATGCAGCGAACGGCGACATTCAACTGGATATCGGAAACAGCGCGCCGGCGGCATTTGCGCTTACGCCGGCAACCAGCGGTCGCTGGTTTGTATATGCGAGCAGCCCTTCAGGGAGCAGCCCCGGCGGCCTGGTGTTTGACTTCAAGGAGTACGGCCGGAGCTATAGTGGTGTGCCCTATAACGGCCTTGGAATCGGCAATGGACTGATCTACGGGGCGTCCGGTGCGATTACGCCGGTGTTGTCGCCGATTACCAAGGTCTATGACGGAAACGCTACGGCTGACATCACAGGGGCTCTTAGCTTCACGACGTACGCCGGCGACACCGTTGTTGCCAATGTCGGGTCGGGAAGTTTCAACTCGAAAGACGTGCTCACGGCCAATTCGGTGTCGGCCAGCTTCAGCATCTCAAGCGCGACCAGCGGTGGCAAGCCGGTATTGGGGTACAGCTGGCCCACGGCGGCTGTCGGGCCGGGCACCATCACCGTACGCCCGCTCTCCACGTGGATCGGCGGGGCGAGCGGCAACTGGTCGGTGGCTTCGAACTGGGACGCGATCCCCGATCTTTCGAACGTGCTGGCGGTGACGGCGCCGACCGGTACGAGCGTTACTTACGATGCGGCCGCGGGGACGACCAACATTGCATCGCTCGCTGCCGCCGGGCTGAATATCGCCGGTGGCAGTCTCAATGTCGCGAATAATCTGACAGTGAGTTCGAGCTTCGGGCAGACCGGCGGCACGCTCGCGTTTGGCCCGGGCGCCAGCGCCAGCATCACGCAGGCGAGCGGCAACCTGAATCTGCCAGCCATCCAGGTGGCCAACCTCAGTCTCAATGTGCCAGCGGGAGCGATCACCCAAAGCGGCGCTCTCGCGGCTTTGACGCTGAATACCCAATCGCAAGGTGCTACGACGCTCAACAATCCTAACAACCAGATAACCGGCGGCCGCGTCGACATGACCGCCGGTGGGCCATTGAGCCTGTGGGCATCCGGAGACCTTAATCTCGGCGTCATCAACGCCGGAGCGAATTCGGTTGTCATCAAGGCGGGTGGCGCCATTCTTCAGGCGGTGGCCGATGCCTCAACCAATATCATCGGCGGCTCCGCCGATCTGTCGAGCATCTTCGGCGGTGCGGCGGGCGGCTTGGCCATCAGCGCCAACACACAGGTGACGGGTGCGCTGACGGCTACCGTCGGCTCGGCGGCGAACAATGGTGGCGTTCGCATCATGAATGCGGGCGCTCAACCGTCTAGCGTGACGCTCATCGACAACGCCCTCGCCGGGGCCAGCGTCAGCTTCCTGAATACGGGGAACATTGTCAGCACGTCCGGCGTCACTCTGAAAACGCTCAACGGCGGCGATCTTGGCTTGTTCTCGAACGGGAACCTCACCTGGGATGGCGGTAGCCTGAGCACGCCTTCCGGCAGCCTGCTTATCGGCGCCGATGGTACCGTTACCATAGCCGGCACCTTGTCGTCACCGGTCGATCTTGCCCTGACTTCCGCTACCGCGATAAACGTCAGTGGCAGGGTGAATACCAGCGGCACCAGCACGGCCGCCTTTGTCGCGCCGAGCGTCGCCATCAACGGATCGGTCAGCGCGGCCGACGATGTCGGCATCATCGCAGGTGCAGTCAATTTTGGTGCCGGATCAAGCACCGCTGCCGGTCACGATGTCATTCTCCTGGCCGCAAATGTCATGGCCACGAATGCTACGGTCACAGCAGGCCACGACATTTCCGCCGCGGTGTCCGGTGACATGCACATCAACAGTTCCGGTTTTACCGCAGGCAACGACATATTCATCACGATGGCGGGCGCCGCGTCGACGCTTTATCTCAATGATGCGGTCGGGTTGTCGCGAGCGTTCTTGTGGGCGAAGGCGCCGAGCACAATACATCTCGATTTCCCGGCACGTGCCGGGGGCGGTGTAGTAGTCGATGGTGATGTTGTAGATCTGGCCAAATTCAAGGCTATCCTTGGCGGCAGTGGATTCTTTTACAGTGACCAGAAGGTCGCTTCCCTCGGAGCTGGTCTTGAAGTTAACTACAGCGCAGGTGCTCTCACCGGCGCGCCGACGCTTCTTGATGACATGATGGAAAGAATCCTCCGCCCCCTTAGTCCTATGTCCGATACCGGCCAGTTACTGCAGACGCCATCGGGTAGTACCCCGGGCTTCGATACCGGTGGCACCGCCGGCACATTTGGCGATTCAAGCGACAGCGAGAAGGACGAAAAAGACAAGAAGAACGCCAAGGATGAAGAAACCGGGCTCAAGAAACATGAGGATAAAGCGGTCGCCAAGAAGATTGGCATGTGCACCTGATTAACGGTGTTAGCTGCCCGGTCCGTTCGAGTTCGCCAGCCGCGCCAGTGCAGCGCGCCCGGAAAGCAGATGGTCGTGCATGCGCTGTCCGGCCAGGGCGGAGTTCTTCAAGCGCAGGGCATCGAGGATTTCGCGGTGTTCCGCCAATGATTGCCTGAGGCGACCTTCAAGCCGCAGCGAATCACGGCGGGTGAGCTTGATGACCTTGCGTGCATCGTCAATCAGCTGGGCGAGATAACGGTTGCCGGCAATTTCCTGCAGGGCGGTGTGGAAGCGCTGGTTGGCCTCGAAGAAGCGATCGGCATCATTGGCTGTCGCATGCTGCTCGAGTTCCGCATGAATTGCGCTGAGGCGAGCAAAGTCGGCGCTGGTGGCACGGCGCGCCGCTTCCGCAGCGACACGGCCTTCGAGCAGCGCCATCACCGGGAACACCTCGTCGATATCCTGTTCCGACAATTCGGTCACGTAACAACCACGGCGCGGCTTGAGCACTACCAAGCCTTCGGCGGCGAGCACTTTCAGCGCTTCGCGCAGCGGCGTGCGGCTGATCCCATACTCCAAAGCGAGCGCTTGCTCATCTATCCAGCCCCCGGGCGGCAGTTCATGCGCGAAAATCCGGGTACGCAAGCGCTCGGCCACCTGTTCATACAAGGCGGGTGCGGTGAGAATATGCGATGATGGTCTTGCATTCATAATTATGGATGCAGTATCATAGCTCCTCGTCAGGAAGTCAAGCGCGTTGATAAGGAAGAAACATGAGCAAGGCACCCGAAGTCAGGATTCCCTCGATTGAGGCTTGGGCCAAGGCGGCAGCCAAGTCGGCCCCCGACGGCGACATCTCCCGGTTGAACTGGGTTACGCCGGAAGGACTCACCGTCAAAGCGCTTTACACCAAGGCCGACGTCGAGGATCTGCCTTACGCAGACACGCTGCCTGGCTTTGCGCCCTACCTGCGCGGACCACAGGCCACGATGTACGCGGTGCGGCCATGGACCATCCGCCAATACGCCGGATTCTCGACCGCCGAGGCCTCCAATGCCTTCTACCGCCAGGCCCTCGCCGCAGGTGGTCAGGGGGTTTCGGTGGCCTTCGACCTGGCTACCCATCGCGGCTACGACTCGGATCATCCGCGCGTCACGGGCGATGTCGGCAAGGCCGGCGTGGCGATCGACTCGGTGGAGGACATGAAGATCCTGTTCGACGGCATTCCGCTCGACAAGGTTTCTGTCTCGATGACCATGAACGGTGCGGTGCTGCCCATCCTCGCCGGCTACATCGTGGCGGCGGAGGAGCAGGGTGTGGCGCAGAGCCAGCTTTCGGGGACGATCCAGAACGACATCCTCAAGGAGTTCATGGTCCGCAATACCTACATCTATCCGCCCGAGCCGTCGATGCGCATCATTGCCGACATCATCGGCTACACGGCGAAGAACATGCCGAAGTTCAATTCGATCTCGATCTCCGGCTATCACATGCAGGAAGCCGGGGCGACCCAGGCGCTGGAACTCGCTTTTACGCTGGCCGATGGCCGCGAATATGTGAAGACGGCGCTGGCGTCGGGGATGGACGTCGATGCCTTTGCCGGTCGCCTCAGCTTCTTCTGGGCCATCGGCATGAACTTCTATCTCGAAATCGCCAAAATGCGCGCGGCACGCCTGTTGTGGTGGCGGATCATGGACGAATTCAAGCCCAGGAATCCAAAGTCGCTGATGCTGCGCACGCACTGCCAGACATCGGGCTGGTCGCTGACCGAGCAGGACCCCTACAACAACGTGGTCCGCACCACGATCGAGGGCATGGCCGCAGTGTTCGGCGGCACCCAGTCTCTTCACACCAACTCGCTCGACGAGGCCATTGCGCTGCCGACCGAGTTTTCATCGCGCATTGCGCGCAACACGCAACTGATCATCCAGGAAGAAACCCACATCACCAGCGTGATCGATCCCTGGGCGGGCAGCTACATGATGGAAAAGCTGACCCAGGACATCGCCGACGAAGCCTGGCGCATCATCGGGGACGTCGACAAGATGGGCGGCATGACGCAGGCGGTGCAAAGTGGCTGGGCCAAGCTGCAGATCGAGAAGTGCGCCGCGGAAAAGCAGGCGCGCATCGATTCCGGCAAGGACGTCATCGTCGGCGTGAACAAATACAAGCTCAAGGAAGAAGCACCGATCGACACACGCGACGTGGACAACCATGCGGTGCGCGACGGCCAGATCATCCGCCTGAAAAAGATTCGTGCAACGCGCGACAGCGCGGCCGTCAAGTCGGCCTTGGCGGCGCTCACCGACGCGGCAAAGACGGGCAAAGGCAATCTGCTCGAGCTGACGATCAAGGCGAGCCGCCTGCGTGCTACAGTCGGCGAAATCTCGGATGCGCTGGAGGCGGTCTGGGGCCGCCATCGCGCCACCACCCAGACAGTCTCGGGAGTCTATAGTGCGGCCTTTGGCGAGGACGGAACCATGCAGGAAATCCGCGACCTGATCGACAACTTTGCCGCCGCGGAGGGGCGTCGGCCGCGCATCATGATCGCCAAGCTGGGCCAGGATGGCCACGACCGCGGCGCCAAGGTGGTCGCCACGGCTTTCGCCGATCTCGGCTTCGACGTTGACGTCGGGCCTCTGTTTCAGACGCCGCAAGAAGCGGCACAGCAGGCGGTCGAAAACGACGTGCACGCGATCGGCGTTTCAACCCTCGCTGCCGGCCACAAGACACTGGTGCCGGCACTGGTCAAGGCGCTGCGCGAGCAGGGCGCCAACGATATTGTCATTTTCGTCGGCGGCGTGATACCGGCGCAGGACTACGATGAGTTGTACAAGGCGGGCGCCGCCGGCATCTTCGGACCGGGCACGCCAATCCCGCAGTGCGCCCACGAAGTGTTGCGCGCCATCCGCGCCGCGCATCTGCCGGCCAGCGCCTGACGTTGCCGATGCAGCCCATGCCTGAACCGGGCCGAATCGGCCTGGATGCGGAGGACACGTCGCTGATCCAGGGATTGCGGGCCGGCAACAGGCGTGCGCTGGCCAAGGCGATTACCCTGGTCGAGTCGACGCGTCACGAGCATCAGCAGCGGGCGCAGCGGCTGCTCGACGCGGTGCTGCCGAATACCGGGCGGTCGATGCGCATCGGCATCTCGGGCGTGCCGGGGGTGGGAAAGTCGACCTTCATCGAAGCGCTCGGCATGCATCTGATCGAGGGCGGCCATCGCGTTGCGGTTCTGGCGGTGGATCCGTCCTCAACCGTCCATGGCGGCTCGATCCTCGGCGACAAGACCCGGATGGAACTCCTTTCGCAACGCCCGGAGGCGTTCATCCGGCCTTCCCCCTCTTCCGGCAGCCTGGGCGGCGTCGCCGAACATACACGTGAAGCCCTGCTGCTGTGCGAAGCGGCCGGCTACGACATCATCATTGTCGAAACGGTGGGCGTCGGCCAGTCCGAAACCGCGGTGGCAGGCATGACCGATGCGTTTGTTCTGCTGATGTTGCCGAATGCCGGTGATGATCTGCAGGCGATCAAGAAGGGCATTATGGAACTCTCCGATATGGTGGTCTTCAACAAGGCCGACATTGATCCGGCTGCAGCGCAGCTGGCCGCTGCCCAAATGCGCTCGGCGCTGTCGATGCTGCATCCGGCCTCACCCAATTGGCAGCCGCCGGTGCTGACGTTGTCGGCAACCCGAAAGGATGGCTTCGCGGATTTCTGGCAGGCCATCGAAAACTTCAGGCAGACGTTGACAGCCACTGGCGAGTTTGCTGCGCGACGCCGTCATCAGGCGCTGGCCTGGATGTGGCAGCAGATCGATTCGGGCTTGCGCAGCCGCTTTCGCGAGCATCCCGGGGTGAAGGCCGCCTTGGCCGAGCTATCAGTTTCTGTCGAAGCCGGCACGACCACGCCGGCCGTTGCGGCACAGCGCCTGCTCGGACTGATGAGCCGCCATTTCTAGTTACGCATGGTTTGATCGGAGGAGTTTCGCATGCACGACATCATTCACCAGCTGGACGAAAAGCGCGGCAGGGCGGCCCTGGGCGGTGGCCAGAAGCGCATCGATGCCCAGCACGCCAAGGGCAAGCTGACCGCCCGCGAACGCATAGAGATGCTGCTGGATGATGGCACCTTCGAAGAGTGGGACATGTTCAAGGAACATCGTTGCGTCGATTTCGGCATGGGCGACAGCCACGTTCCCGGCGACGGCGTGGTAACCGGCTATGGCACCATCAACGGTCGCATGGTGTTTGTATTTTCCCAGGACTTCACGGTGTTCGGCGGCGCACTGTCGGAAGCGCACGCCGAGAAGATTTGCAAGATCATGGACCACGCGCTGAAAGTCGGTGCGCCGGTGATCGGCCTGAATGATTCCGGTGGTGCGCGAATTCAGGAAGGCGTCGCCGCGCTCGGTGGCTATGCCGACGTATTTCAGCGCAACGTGATGGCATCCGGGGTGATTCCGCAAATCTCGATGATCATGGGCCCCTGCGCCGGCGGCGC
>JANXRC010000049.1 GCA_025353195.1 Rhodocyclaceae bacterium | reverse complement strand
GGCGGTGTCTGACTGGCCGCCGGTCCCCGAATACTGGCGATGACCGATAGACTCGGAACATACCTGCCCGGTCAGGTCGACTTCAAGTGTGGTGTTGTTGGAGATCTGCTTCCTGTTGTGGGCAATGACGTAAGGATCATTGACCCATGAACCGCGCATCAGCGCCAAGCCGGGATTGCGGTCGAGGAAGTCATAGAGCTTGCGTGTGCCGAGAGCAAAGGCCGCCACCATCTTGCCGCGCATGATGCCCTTGTCGAGGCTGCGTGGTGCACGACTGACCGCACCAGATTCGAAAAGGTCCACCATGCCGTCGGTCAGCATCTCGGTGTGGATCGCGAGGTCCTTCTTCCGCAGCAGCTCACCGGACACGGCATTGGGTATGCCGCCGATGCCGAGCTGGATGGTCGACCCGTCCTCGATGTGCTCGGTGATGAAGCCGCCAATCAGCCGGTCGCGCGCCTCGGTCTCCGGCGAGGGCAGTTCAAAGGGCGTCATCGAATGCTCGACCAGCCAATCGACCTGGTCCACGTGGATCACCGTGTCACCCCAGGTATAGGGAACCTGGTCGTTGATCTCGAGAATGACGATGTCCGCGACATCCATGAGCTCACGCTCGTAAACGACCGAAAAGGCCAGGGAGACGTAGCCATACCGGTCCGGTGGCGTGCACGAACCGATGAAGACCGTCGGCTTGCGAAACAGGATCCGGTCCATTGCCGCCGAATGCAGGTGGTTGGGGACGTAGGTCGAGGTATGGGCCTCGGCGGCGGCCTTGCGAATGTTGGCCGAGTAGAACCAGGCGTGATGCTCGAAATGACCGCGCATGGCCGGGTCCATGAACCATTTGAAGGGGCGCATCGGCAGGCAGGTCGACACCGCTACGTTGCGGACCCGGTCGGCAATGGTGTGCAGTTCCTCCAGCAGGCCATTGGGTTCGGCGGCGCCAAGGGCACAGACGATGCAGTCGTCGGTCTTGATCCTGGAAAGCGCTTCCTCGATGCTGACCAGTTTGTGCCTGTAATCGAAGGTGAAAGCCATGGCGTATCTCCCGGTGCAATGGGCGGACGCCGGCCAGGTGTCCGCCTCGGTGTTCAGGTAGCTGTTGGTTTCCTGGCGAGGGCACCGGCACGCAGTTTGCCCACGATGCCGAACGGGAAGAAGTAGATCGACAGCACGAACAGCAGGCCGAGCCAGAACAACCAACGATCCGGATGGAACAAAGCGCCGATGACCGGAATGGTGTCGATATTTCCGTGGGCAAGCTTAAGCAAATCTTGCAGATAACCCTGCGCTATGTTGAACAGAGCCGAACCCACCACCGCGCCATAGAGCGTTCCCATGCCGCCGATGACGACGATCAGCAGCACGTCGATCATGATGTCGAAGGACAGCGTGGTTCCGGGACCGTTGTAGCGCAGCCAAAGGGCGTAGAGGATGCCAGCCAGAGTGGCGAACACCGCCGCCAGCACGGAAGACAGGCTGCGGTAAATGACATTCCGATAGCCGAGGGCTTCGCTGCGGAAATCGTTGTCGCGAATCGCCATCAGAACCCGGCCGAAAGGCGAATTTACGATGCGCAGCATGAGCAGGAAGAGTCCGCCCGATACGACCACGACCAGGTAGTAGGCAATGAGTTTGCCGTCCAGACTGGCACCGAGGAACTTCTCGTCGGACAGGGAAAAGGCCGGCGAGATCAGTTCGGGAACCTTGAAATTCAGCCCGTCCTCGCCGCCGGTCCAGTCCGACAGCTGCGAGGCCATGGTCATGAAGGCGGCGGCGACGGCCAGTGTGATCATGGCGAAAAAGATCGCCCGCACGCGCAGGGAAAACAGGCTGATGCCCAGGGCCAGCACCGTCGACAATAGCAGCGCTGCGACAACACCGACCGCCATCGCAGTCCAGGTCGGCCCCATCTGGGTCGAGGCGATGCCGATGCCATAAGCGCCGATGCCGAAACACATGGTGTGGGCAAAGGAAACGATGCCGGTATAGCCCAGCATCAGGTCGTAACTCGCCGCCAGCACGATGAAGACCGCAATCTTGGCGCCCACGTTAAGCGAACGGGCGCCGGGAAAGATGAAAGGCGTCGCCAGCAGGCCGGCGAGGATGACCACCAGAATCACGGTCAGCACTTTGCTGCGCGGCAGGTCCTGGGAGAAAATATTGGCAAGCATGTCCGTTCCCTTTACCGTTTCGCCACCGGGAACAAGCCCTGCGGTCGCCAAAGCAGGATCAGCACCATCAGCAGGATGCTCGAAAACAGATTCACCTTGGGTGCCACGAAACCGATGTAATTGGAGGCCAGCCCGACCAGCAGCGCACCCACGAAACAGCCGCCGACCGAACCCAGCCCGCCGATGATGATGACAATGAAAATCAGCACCATCATTTGCGCGCCAATCGCCGTCGTCACCATTTCCTGGTAAAGCCCGAACATGGTCCCGCCCAGGCCGGCCAAGGCCGAACCGGCAGCGAACACGCCGATGAACAGGAAGCGCACCCGGTAACCCATGGCCTCGACCATTTCACGATCCTGGACCCCGGCGCGGATGAGCAATCCCAGCTTGGTGCGATTGAGCAGGAGGGACATCGCGGCGAAGATCGTGAGTCCCAGGCACACTGCCAACAGGCGGAATTTCTCGACGGCGATGTCGGCGAAAATGAAGGACCCTTGCAGACTGGCGGGCCGCATCATCGGCCTCGCCTCCGGCCCCCAGAGGGCAAGAATCACCTGCTCGGCGACGATCATGCCGCCCATGGTGACGAGTATCTGCTTGAGGTGGAGTCCGTACACCGGTCGCACCACGATACGCTCGAAGAGCACGCCGACAGTTCCTGCAACGACTGCAGCGGCGAGCCCGGCGCAGCCGATCGCAGCCAGGTTGAGGGCGAAGGAACTGCTGGCCGTCCACCCACCCAACGCCGAAATGGTCGTGACGCCGACAAAGGCACCCAGGGCAACGAAGATTCCGTGACCAAAATTCATCACGTCCATCAACCCGAAGACCAGCGTGAGGCCCGAAGCCACCAGGAAAATGATCAGGCCCATGGCCAGACCGGCGATGGTCAGCGTCGCCCAGGTCGGAAAACTGCCGACCAGGGGCAGGGCAAGCAGGATCAGGATAGGGATCAGCAACAGTGGCATCCAGTCGCGCGGAGCGGCAGGCAGGTCCTCTACTGTGGCGGGCGCGATTGGGGTCGTCGTACTCATGGGATCGTCCCTTACTGGTGAGAATCGAGCGACAGACCCAGAAGGCGGGCCTGCAAGGCTTCGTCGGCAATCAGGTCGGCCATTACCCCGGCATGCACGACCCGTCCGTTGTCCATGACGGCGACGGTATCGCCCACCATGCTGGCGAAATTGAAGTTCTGCTCAACCAGCAGGATGGTCACTCCCTCGGCGCGCAAGGCCTTGAACGCCACGATCAGGTTCTGGATGATCACCGGCGCCAGACCCTTCGACGGTTCATCGACCAGCAGCAGGCGGCGCGGTTCGACCATGGCTCGGGCGATCGACAGCATCTGTTTCTGGCCGCCGGAAAGCAGCCCTGCCCGCTGCAACCAGAATGTCTTCAAGGCCGGCATGAAGCCGAAAATCCAGTCCAGCCGCGCCGAATCAAGAGGGCCTTTGCGGGCGGCCAGGAAAAGATTCTCGCGCACCGTCAGGTCGCTGAAGATACCCATGCTTTCCGGCACGTAGGCAATGTCGAGACGGGCCACGTCGGGTGTTGCCAGACCGGCTATGTTGCGGCCGTCGAAATGGATGGCTCCAGCCGACGCTTGCCAGAGGCCCATGACTGTGCGCAAGGTGGTGGTCTTGCCGGCGCCGTTGCGGCCGAGCAGCATGGTGATGCGACCCTTGGCGACAGCCAGATCGACACCGTGCAGAATGTGG
The DNA here is from genome assembly GCA_025353195.1 of Rhodocyclaceae bacterium. GTDB lineage: Bacteria > Pseudomonadota > Gammaproteobacteria > Burkholderiales > Rhodocyclaceae > Sulfuritalea. The sequence continues at coordinate 7,308 of JANXRC010000049.1, read as the reverse complement.
TAAGGCCCGATGTGGGTGTGCACTCCTTCCAGGGCGAGCAGAGGCTCCGCGGCGGCAGCGCTCATCGGGCGGCCTCCTTCGTCTTCTGCGCTACGCCCAGGTAGGCTTCCTGCACCACCGGCGAGGCGATCACTTCGGCCGGGGCGCCGTCGGCCACCAGGGTGCCGTTATGCAGCACGACAATGCGATCGGCAAGTTCCCGCACCACGTCCATCTTGTGCTCGACGAGGAGGATGCACTTGCCGCCACTGGCCTTGATGCGCTTGATGAGGTCCAGGATCACCGGCACTTCGTCAACGCTCATCCCGGCCGTGGGCTCGTCGAACATGAACACCTCCGGTTCCAGAGCCAGCATCATCCCCACCTCCAGCTTGCGCTGGTCGCCGTGCGGCAGGTTCATCGCCGGTACGTTGCGCTGATGCGCGAGGGCGATCTCTTCCAGAATGGCGTCGGCCTTGCCGATCAGGTCCTTGCGGCTGTTCCACAGACTGAACAGCTTGATCCCGACGTTGGCCCGTGCCTGCACCGCGATGCGGACGTTCTCATGAACGGTGAGGAAGGGGAACAAGTTGGTGAGCTGGAACGCGCGGCCGATGCCGCGTCGGGTGCGCAGCGGTGCAGGCAGGTGTGAAATGTTCTCTCCGAACAGAAACACCTCGCCGGCCGAGGCCGGGATCTGTCCCGATATCAGGTTGAAATAGGTAGTCTTGCCAGCCCCGTTGGGTCCGACAATGGCGGTCAGGGTTCCGCGATGAAAGGCACAGCTGACTGCATTGACGGCAACGTGTCCGCCGAAGCGCACCGTCAGACCACGCGTTTCCAGTATCGGCGCGTCTGACAAGACCTTTCCCGCGTTTGACATGATGGTCGAAACCTCTCCCTGCGCTGGAAACCGCAACCGGCGAAGCATTCAGGCATCCCGACGGCGAATTTCACCACCGGGAAGACGCCGTGCTTACTTTTTGTTGCGAATCGGCAACTTGATTTCGTCAATCGTCACTTCACTGACCAGTTCGGGTATCGCCCAGGCCACCGCCGGATCGACCTTGATCTTGAAGTGATACATCGACTGCAGCGCCTGGTGATCTTCCTTGCGGAAAATCATCTTGCCCTTCGGCGTCTCGAAGCTCATCCCTTCCATGGCCGAGATCAGCTTCTCCGTATCGGTACTGCCCGCCTTCTTGAAGGCTTCAACCAAAGCAATGCCCGCCGCCATCCCACCGGCAGTGAAAAAGTCAGGAGGAGCACCGTTGAAACGTTTCTTGTGCTCTTCGACCAGCCACTTGTTCACAGGGTTCTTCGGAATCTCGTAGTAGTAGTAAGACGCACCTTCCATGCCCGGGAACGCCTTGTAGGCGGCCATCGCCGGCAGGATGTTGCCGCCGGTTGCGATCTCGATGCCATAGCGCTTGGGATCGAGGTCGGCGATCTTGAAGGGATTGCCGGCACCAGCCCAGTTGATGAAGATGATCTTGCGGCAGGTCTTGTCCTTCGCCGAGTCGCACCTGTCCTTCAGCGCATCGAACAGGCGCTGCGCGGAGGCGGTGAAGTCAGTCGTGGCCATCGGCGCATATTCTTCAAAAACCAGCTTGGCCTTGCTGCCGGCCAATGCGTCCTTGAACGCCTTGACGAAATCCTTGCCGAACGCATAATCCTGCGCCAGTGTGGCGATGTAGGTGTTTTCCTTCCTGCCCAGCGCGACACCGTTGGAAATTGCATCCTGGCTCGAATTGCGGCCGGTACGGAAGATGTAGCGGTTCCACTTGTCGCCCGTGATCGAATCTGCAACCGCAGGCTCGACCAGCAGGATCTTCTTGTATTCCTCTGCCACTGGCAGCATGGCCAGCGCAACGCCCGAACTGGTCGGTCCTACCGCGATATCCACCTTGTCGTCGCCATAGGCCGCGGCAAGTTGCGCTTTGCCGATATCCGGCTTGCCCTGAGTATCCTTTTCGATCACTACTATTTTGCGACCGCCTACTTCCATCTTGCCGCCGGTCGCGTATTCGAGACCCATCATGAAACCGGCCTGTGTCTGCTTGGCGTAGGCCTCCAGCGCGCCTGTCTTGTCATAAACGTGAGCGATCTTGATTTCCTTGTTTTGCGCCAGAGCGAACGCAGGAACGAGGCAGAAGGCCGTTGCGGCTAATGCGAAACGTCTTAACATCTTGACTCTCCTCTAGGACAGGTTTCAATTGCGGCGTACCGTCGGTACCAGTATTTGATGCACGAATCAGACGGATTGTAGTTTATTAGACCGACTTGGAGCGCGATTCGAATTGGGTCCTGTCTTGCTGGCACGCCTCTTCGTCATCAACGCCAAGACCGGCCAGGCGTCGCCTTGACACATTCTCTTCAGGCGACTCTGCACGTGCTCCCGTCAGGTCTTCTGGTCGCGCGAATGCTGTTCGGCGCGATCGAGTTCCCGATTCATTTCCTCATCCGATGGGGGCTGGTAGTCCGACTCGCCGGCGGCCTCCGGATCTGGGCGCACAATGAAACTCGCCAATACGATTCCGAGTTCATAGAGCAGCCACAGCGGCACGGCCATCATGAACTGCGAAATCACGTCGGGCGGCGTAAACACCGCACCCACGACAAAGGAACCGACGATCACATAGGGTCGCCACTCGCGCAGCTTGGCCACGTCGACCACACCGATCTTGACCAGCACAATGACGATTACCGGAACCTCGAAGGTCACGCCGAAGGCCAGAAACATGGTGAGGACGAACGAGAAGTATTTTTCGATGTCCGTCATCCATGCCACCCCCTCCGGCGCGAACCTCGACATGAAGCCGAATACCATCGGGAAGAAAGCAAAGTATGCAAAGGCCATGCCGACGAAAAACAATATTACCGAGGCCACCAGAAGCGGGATTGCGAGTTTCTTCTCATGGGCATAGAGCCCCGGCGCAACGAAGGCCCAAACCTGATACAGCACGTAAGGCAAAACCACAAGGAATGCAACCGTTAGTGCGACCTTCATCGGTACCAGAAACACGCCGACCACATCCGTAGCGATCATCTGGCCGCCGGCCGGCAAAGTCGCCAGCAAAGGAGCCGCGAGCAGCGAATACAGCTCGCGGGCATAGAAGGCCAGTGGTACGAAAGCAACGCCGACGGCGATCAGGACCCGGATCAGGCGGTCACGCAATTCGACCAGGTGAGACAGAAATGTTTCCTGTTCGTCAGCCATCAGGACTTCAGTGTTTCAGCGGCCGCGGTTGCCGGCGCAATCGTTTGCGCCGGCTGCGCATCAACGGCCGCAACCGTCTCAGGAGTCGGCGTTGCCGACACGGCGATATCTGCCGCCGGGGGTTCGATCACAGCGCTGACCGATGATTCGACCTCGCGCATTTCATGAGTCACGGAAGCCTCAAGGCTCGTCACCTGATCGGCCACTTGCTGCTGGAGTTTTTTCAGTTCATCAAGCTGCATTTCGCGATTGATGTCAGCCTTGACATCGCTCACATAGCGTTGCAGGCGGCCGAGCAGAAGGCCTGCCGTACGTGCCACCTTGGGCAAGCGCTCCGGGCCGATGACGACCAGCGCCACCACGGCGATGACCATCAACTCGGAAAAGCCGACGTCGAACATGGGTTCGTTGGGAGGTCAGAAATGAAATGGCAGGCAGAGTCGCCGAGGCTGCTGCAACAACCGGCAGCCCGCTTCATCCGCCAATGTTCAGGATTTGGTCTGTTCCCGACGTGCCTCGACGTCGATCGTCTGACCGGTGACCTGCTGCGGCTCCACCGGTTTGTCGGCCGAGGCCTCTTTCATGCCGTCCTTGAAGCCCTTGACAGCGCCACCTAGGTCCGACCCCATGTTGCGCAGTTTCTTGGTGCCGAACACCAGCATGACAATCACCAGCACAATCAACCAGTGCCAGATACTCAAAGATCCCATCGTATTTCTCCTCGCGCTCAGTGAATTTTCAAGGCGCCTTGCGCTTAAGCATGGACCCCAGGGGCTCGGGGCCACCCAGAATATGGACGTGGAGATGATACACCTCCTGATGCCCGATCCGCCCGGTGTTGATGATGGTGCGGAAGCCTTCGTCGAGACCCTGGCTCCTGGCCAAATCGTTGGCTTTGGCAAGAATACGGCCAAGCAGCATCTGGTGGCTCATGTCGGCCTCCATCAGCGAGGGGATATGCAGTTTCGGCACGATCATGAAATGCACCGGCGCAATCGGATTGACGTCCCAAAAGGCAAAGATTTCGTCGTCTTCATAGACTTTCTTCGAGGGAATCTCGCCGCGCACAATCTTGCAGAAAATGCAGTCGCTCATGATCCGGGGCTCCGGCTGTTCTTTTCATCGATACCGGAAATACCTTCCCTGCGACGAAACTCGGCCATCACGTCATCAATGCCAACGCCGAACTGGGTCAGCAGGATCAGGCTGTGGAACCAGAGATCCGTCACTTCGCGCACCAGATGCAGACGATCGGCATCCTTGGCGGCCATGATGGTCTCGGCGGCTTCCTCTGCCACTTTCTTGCAGATCGCATCGGTGCCCTTGGCATACAGGCTGGCGACGTAGGACGAATCAGGCGCTGCGCCCTTGCGCTCCAGCAGCGTCGCCTGAACACGGTGGATAACTTGAAGATCAATCACTTGTATATCTCCTTCGGGTCTATCCGTATCAACATTAAAACCTTGGAGATACTGATAATGGATAATTGCCAATCCATGTAGCTGCTCGCAAGCGTCTCAATGGAATTCTACCGCGTGATCAGTTGGCCGTCGCCGTTCCGCCATGTCTGCTGGGCATGCCTTTGCCAATTTTTCGGCTGACTCAAAATGCATCAAGCCCTCCGTGGAGGGCTTGAATGCGATTCCAACAGGGATTGGTCAGCGGGCCGCAAGGCTTCTCGATCCGACCCAAGCCAAGGCACCGAGGCCGAGGAAGGGCATCGCAACGACGAAGGCCAGTCCGATGAACGGTGCGGCAATCGCGAGGGCAACAGCCTTCAGCGCCGGGATCTTTTCCGCAAGCGCCTTGGCACCTATCCAGACCAGCGCACCGAGACCGACAAAGGGCATGGCGACCAGATACACCAGACCGATGAAGGGGGCTGCCAGGAACAGGACGATGTTCTTCGCGACGCTCCTGCGCTCCACTTCGGCGACAACCGGCACGGCGGGTTCGTAGGAAGCGGTTCCATGACTCGTGACTATTACCACGGGGAGCCAGCCAGCGCTCTTCTTGAGCGGTGCAGCTTCATACCCGACGGCTTCGTGAGTCCTCATTTTACGTAGTGCGCTCATGATGTTCTCCTTGGATGCTTGTTCGTTTGCTTACTGATGTGTTGCGCTCTTGAGCATCTATGAGCAACGCCCGTGCCAAGGCTGCGGGCGACGATTGAACATCGTTTTTTATCAATGGGATACCTGTCACACAGGCTGAATCGAAGGGGATTGTCCGCGTCATCGAGAGGCGCGGTTAGTACAATATTTTTATTCAACCGGCTGTCGTATAGCCGCAGCATTCGTTGAATATCAATGCCTTGCACCGCTCAGCGCGGTGAATATCTTCTTTGTTCAGCGTCGGTGTTGCCGTGACGAGGTCCAAGCGGCGTTGCGACGGCACCCGAAGACGCGCCGACATTTGCTCGACGCGACGCTGTTCGGTAAAGCCGAGTCGGCGCGAGGCCAGACTCTTCCGGTGCGATCAGAGTCTTACCTCGATGCCACGGCTGCGCATGTATTCCTTGGCCTGGCGCACGGTGTATTCACCGTAGTGGAAAATGCTTGCCGCCAATACGGCATCCGCCCGCCCTTCAGTAACTCCGTCGGCCAGATGCTGGAGCGTGCCGACACCGCCGCTGGCGATCACGGGAATACCGACTGCGTCCGCAACGGCACGGGTGAGTTGAAGATCGAACCCGGCCTTGGTACCGTCCCGATCCATGCTGGTGAGGAGAATCTCACCGGCGCCGAGACTTTCGACCTTGCGTGCCCACTCGATCGCGTCCAAGCCGGTGTTCTTGCGCCCGCCATGAGTGAATACCTCCCACCGACCGGGTGCCGCCTGCTTGGCATCGATAGCGACCACAATGCACTGCGCACCAACCCTGGCAGACGCATCAGCAACCAGTTGCGGATTGTTCACCGCCGCCGTATTCATGCTGACCTTGTCGGCACCGGCATTCAGCAGCCGGCGCACGTCCTCGACCTGACGCACTCCGCCACCCACGGTCAGAGGAATGAATACTTGCGAAGCCACCGCCTCAATGATGTGCAAGATGATGTCCCGGTCATCGGAACTGGCCGTAATGTCGAGAAAGGTTATCTCGTCGGCGCCCTGCTCATCGTAACGACGCGCTATCTCGACCGGATCACCGGCGTCGCGTAGTTCGACAAAGTTGACACCCTTGACCACGCGGCCGGCGTTTACGTCAAGACAGGGGATGATACGTTTAGCGAGCATCGCGGCAAACCTGCATCAACGGCCGGAGAGCTTGTCGGCCTCTGCCTGCGCCTTCCCGAAATCCAGCGTACCTTCGTAGATCGCGCGGCCCGTGATGGCGGCCGAAATGCCCTCGCCCTGCACCGCACAGAGCGCCTTTACGTCCTTCATGCAGGCAATGCCGCCGCTGGCGATCACCGGGATTCGCAGCGCCTGCGCCAGCCTCACGGTCGCCTCGATGTTGACGCCGGAAAGCATGCCGTCGCGGCCGATGTCGGTATAGATCACCGCCTCAACGCCATAGTCCTCGAATTTCTTGGCCAGATCGACGACATCGTGACCCGTCATCTTGGACCAGCCGTCGACCGCAACCTTGCCGTCCCTGGCATCAAGGCCGACGATGATGTGGCCGGGAAACGCACCGCAGGCATCGTGCAGAAAGCCGGGGTTCTTCACCGCGGCGGTGCCGATGATGACGTAGGTAATTCCATCATCGAGGCAGCGCTCGATGGTATCCAGGTCCCGGATGCCGCCACCCAACTGCACCGGAATCTCGGTGCCGACTTCCTCCAGAATCGCCTTGATCGCCGCCTCATTCTTCGGCTTGCCGGCAAACGCGCCATTGAGGTCGACCAGGTGCAGGCGGCGCGCGCCTTTGTCGATCCAGTGCCGGGCCATGGCCGCCGGGTCTTCCGAAAACACCGTAGCGTCTTCCATGGCACCCTGCTTGAGACGCACACAGTGGCCATCCTTCAGATCAATCGCGGGTATCAGCAGCATAGTGGGAATGTGGGGATAAAGAGATGCCTGAGAGGCGGGCGGGTCAGGGATTCCAGCGCATGAAATTGCCGAGCAGTCGCAGCCCGGCCTGAGCGCTTTTTTCGGGGTGGAAT
>JANXRC010000041.1 GCA_025353195.1 Rhodocyclaceae bacterium | reverse complement strand
AACTGCTCGAAATCAAGGGCCAATGCCCCAGCCTGCAACACGTTTTGTACGACGATCCGCGCGGCATGCGCCACTATACCCAGACCTTTCTGCAAGGCCTCGATGAAGTGATTGCCATGGGGCGCATCCATGACAAGAACCAGCCGGACTTCATTCCCGCTGAAATTGCCAAGGGCAGCACCGAAGACGTCGCCGTGATGCTGTATACGTCGGGCACCACGGGCAAGCCCAAGGGCGTCTGCCAGACCCATGAGACCTTCATCGCTGCGGCGACCAGCGGTGTCGATTTCGATCATCTGACCGAGCAGGAAGACATCCTCTCCTACCTGCCCATGGCATGGGTCGGCGATCACCTGTTCTCCTATGCGCAGGCAATGGTGGCCGGCTTCACCATCAACTGCCCGGAGTCCGGCGATACGGTGATGACCGACCTGCGCGAGATCGGCCCGACCTACTACTTCGCCCCGCCCCGCGTCTTCGAGAATCTGCTGACCACGGTGATGATCCGCATGGAAGATGCCGGCGCCGTAAAGCGCAACATGTTCCATTACTTCATGGCCGTGGCCAAGCGCTGCGGCTCGGATATCCTCGACGGCAAGCCCGGCGTTTCGTCTGCGGACAAATTCCTGTATGCGCTGGGCAATGTGCTGGTGTACGGCCCGCTGCGCAACGTGCTCGGCATGAGCCGCATCCGCGTTGCCTACACGGCGGGCGCCGCCATCGGCCCCGACCTGTTCCGCTTCTATCGTTCGATCGGCGTCAATCTCAAGCAGTTGTATGGCGCCACCGAGACCTGCGCGGCGGTCTGCCTGCAGCCGGATCGGGAGATCAAGTTCGACAGCGTCGGCAAGCCCGCGCCCGGGGTCGAGGTCAAGATTGCCGATAGCGGCGAAGTGCTGGTGCGCGGCAAGCTGCTGCTCAAGGAATACTACAAGCGTCCCGACGCGACGGCAGAGGCGATCGACGCCGAGGGCTGGTTCCACACCGGTGATGCCGGCTTCTTCGACGAGGATGGACACCTGAAGATAATCGACCGGGCCAAGGACGTCGGCAAGCTGGCCAACGGCGCCATATTTGCCCCGAACTACATCGAGAACAAGCTCAAGTTCTTCCAGTACATCAAGGAGGCGGTCTGCTTCGGTCATGACCGCGATATGGTCTGCGCCTTCGTCAACATCGACATGGGCGCCGTCGGTAACTGGGCGGAACGGCGCGGCCTGCCCTATTCCGGCTATACCGACCTGGCCGGCAAGGCCGATGTCCTCGACCTGATTCGTCAGTGCGTGGAGCAGGTCAATGCCGACCTGTCGCACGATGCGATGGTGGCCGACACGCAGATTCATCGCTTCATGGTGCTGCACAAGGAACTCGACCCGGACGACGATGAACTCACCCGCACCCGGAAAGTGCGCCGCGGCTTTGTTGCCGATAAGTATGGCGTGCTGATCGACGCCCTGTATTCGGGCAAGAAATCGCAGTTCATCGAAACCCAGGTCAAGTTCGAGGACGGCCGCACCGGCATGGTGGCGGCTGACCTGAAGATCTGCGAAGTGAAGACCTTCCCCGCCAGCTTCAAGAAAGCGGCATAGACCAGCAGCAGCGAACACGGCGAACGACTTATGATTGACTGGACACATTCGGAGCGCATCACTTTTCACGACGCCATTGCGACGATGGAGGTGGATTTTTCCTGCCTGACCTTTGCCGATGTGGCCCAGGTCGATGCGTTTTACGACGCCGTGCAAAGTCGTCTGGCCGAGACCGGTCGGCGCTGGTTCTTCCTGGTGGTCTATACCGATTGCGTGATCACGCCGGAAGCCTGGCGGCGATTCGCCGAGCGTGGCAAGACCACCAACGTCGACCACAGCCTGGGCAGCGTCCGGGTCGATGCGACCGCCCACACCCGGGATGCGATTCGGGAAAGCGCCGGGCGGGAATCGTTCCGGGCGAACATCTACAACACCCGCGACCAGGCTTTGCTGGCGCTCGGCGAGATGCGCAAGCGTCAGCGCGAAACGCACGGCGCGGCGGAAGAAACGTTCCTCCGCGTCGAAAATGTCACCCTGCGCTTCGGCGGCGTCAAGGCCATCACCGGCGTCAGTTTCGAGGTCAAGCGCGGCGAGATCTCGTCCATCATCGGCCCGAACGGCGCCGGCAAGAGTTCCATGCTGAATGTCATCAACGGCGTCTACCACCCGCAGGAGGGCACCATCACCTTCCTCGGCAACGTGCGCCGCCAAATGCGTCCCCACGACGCTGCCTTGCAGGGCATCGCGCGCACCTTCCAGAACATAGCGCTGTTCAAGGGCATGTCAGTCCTCGACAACATCATGACCGGCCGCAACCTGAAGATGAAGGCCAACATGCTGCAGCAGGCCTTCTGGCTGGGGCCGGCACAGCGCGAAGAGCTCGAGCACCGGCTCAAAGTCGAGGAGATCATCGACTTTCTCGAGATCCAGCACATTCGCAAGACCCCGGTCGGGCGCCTTCCCTATGGCCTGCAAAAGCGCGTCGATCTGGCGCGGGCGCTGGCGATGGAGCCGCAGCTGCTGTTGCTCGACGAACCCTTGGCCGGCATGAACGTCGAGGAGAAGCAGGACATGTGCCGTTTCATCCTCGACCTCAACGACCAGTTCGGCACCACCATCCTGCTCATCGAGCACGACATGGGCGTCGTCATGGACCTCTCCGACTTCGTCGTGGTGCTGGATCACGGCGAAAAAATCGCGGAAGGCACGGCTGACGAGGTCCGCGCCGATCCTGTAGTCATCAGCGCCTATCTCGGCGCCAGCCATTAAGTTCCGAGGACCCTGAACAATGAGCTTCTTTCTGGAAACCCTGCTCGGCGGTCTGATGAGCGGAATGCTGTATTCCCTGGTGGCCCTGGGCTTCGTACTGATCTACAAGGCCTCCGGCGTATTCAATTTCGCCCAGGGTGCGATGGTGCTGTTTGCCGCCCTGTCCATGGCGCGCTTTTCCGAATGGATTCCAGAGTGGCTGGGAATGGACAACCTGTTCATGGCCAACCTGCTGGCGATCGCCGTGTCGGTGGTGGTGATGTTTGCCGTCGCCTGGATGATCGAGCGCCTGGTGTTGCGCCATTTGGTCAATCAGGAAGGCGCGACGCTGCTCATGGCCACGCTGGGCATCGGCTACTTTCTCGACGGTATCGGCCAGACCGTATTCGGCAGCGACATCTACAAGATCGATGTCGGCATGCCGAAGGAGCCGGTGACGATGCTGGAGAGCGTCTTTGATGGCGGCATCCTGATCAACAAGGAAGACTTCGTTGCCGCCTTCATTGCCGCCATGCTGGTGCTGGCCCTGACCATTTTCTTCCAGAAGACATCCACCGGGCGCGCGCTGCGTGCCGTGGCGGACGACCATCAGGCGGCCCAGTCGATAGGCATTCCGCTGGGCAGGATCTGGGTGATCGTCTGGTGCGTGGCCGGGATCACGGCGCTGGTAGCGGGCATCATCTGGGGTTCCAAGCTGGGTGCACAGTTTTCACTCTCGACGGTGGCCTTGCGCGCCTTGCCGGTGGTGATTCTCAGCGGACTGACGTCGGTTCCCGGGGCGATCATCGGCGGCCTGATCATAGGTGTCGGCGAGAAGCTGTCCGAGGTTTTCCTGGGCTCCTATGTCGGTGGCGGCATCGAGATCTGGTTCGCCTACATGCTGGCGCTGGTGGTCCTGCTGTTCAGGCCGCAGGGTTTGTTCGGTGAGAAGATCATTGATCGGGTATGACAAAAAAGATACACGCGATACGAGGACTAACGGATGTTCTATAGAGAAAATGGTCAGTTCAAGACCACGTATCAATCGGATCAGCAGATATTCGCCATCCCGCAGGATCGATGGGCGATTCTCGCCATCGTTGCCGTTGCATTTGTCGGGGTTCCGCTGCTGGTCGATGAGTACCTGCTTCGCGCCATCCTGATCCCCTTCTTGATTCTTTCCCTGGCGGCGCTTGGCGTCAATATCCTGGTCGGCTATTGTGGGCAGATCACGCTCGGGGCCGGAGCGTCGATGGCGGTGGGGGCCTACGCGGCCTACAATTTTCTGATCCGCGTTGACGGCATGCCGGCGCTTGCAGCGATTCTGCTCGGTGGTCTGGCGGCTGCCGCGGCGGGCATGATGTTTGGCGTTCCGAGTTTGCGCGTGCGCGGGCTGTATCTTGCCGTGGCGACGCTGGCCGCGCAGTTCTTCTGGGATTGGGCCTTCCTGCGCATCAAGTGGTTCACCAACAATGCATCGTCGGGTTCGGTTTCGGTGGCGGACATCAATCTGCTGGGCTGGACCATCAGCACGCCGACCGACAAGTATCTTTTCTGCCTGGGCATTCTGGTCGTCTTCAGCCTGATGGCGAAAAATCTGGTGCGCGGCAGCATCGGCCGGCAGTGGATGGCGATTCGCGACATGGACGTGGCGGCCACGGTGATCGGCATCCGTCCGATGTACGCCAAACTCAGCGCCTTCGCCGTCAGTTCGTTTTACATCGGGGTGGCCGGCGCCTTGTGGGGCTTCATCCATCTCGGCTCCTGGGAGCCGGCAGCGTTTTCGATCGACCGATCCTTTCAGTTGCTGTTCATGGTCATCATCGGCGGCATGGGCGCGATTTCGGGCAGCTTTTTTGGCGCTGCATTCATCGTGATCCTGCCCACCGTTCTCAATCAGGTGCTGCTCCTGGTGGGGGGTGTGTTCGGGCTGGAGATATCGGTAGCGCTGGTATCGCATATCGAGGTGACGGTTTTCGGCGCACTGATCGTCTTTTTCCTGATCGTGGAGCCCCATGGCATTGCACGCCTGTGGTCAACGGGCAGGGAGAAGTTGCGATTGTGGCCTTTCCCCCACTAAGCGGCGGAAGCATGCTGAATAAGTGGGACTGCCGCACTTCACATTGCGGTGTTTTGGTTTATTTGCAGGCGTAACACTAAATCATCCTAGGAGGAAAATATGAAACTAAGCAAACTTGCTGGCGTGGCGTCGATAGCTTCGATCTGCCTGTCCGCTGCACTGAATGCGCCTGCGGCCTATGCTGAGGCCAAGGAGCAGTTCTTCCCGGCGCTGCCTTACCGCACCGGTCCCTATGCCCCCAACGGCGTGCCTTGGGCCAACGGCTTTGTCGATTACCTCAAGCTGACCAACGCGCGCGGCGGCATCAATGGCGTCAAGGTGGTCTGGGAGGAATGCGAAACTGCGTATGCCACCGACCGCGGCGTCGAGTGCTATGAGCGCCTGAAGGGCAAGCATGGCGGCGCGACCGTGTTCCAGCCGCTGTCGACGGGTATCACCTTTGCCTTGACCGAGAAGGCGCCAGTCGACAAGATTCCTCTGATCACCGCCGGCTATGGCCGCAGCGAATCGGCGAACGGCGCCGTGTTCGAATGGAACTTCCCGATGATAGGCACCTATTGGTCGGGTGCGGATGTGCTGATCCAGCACATCGCCAAGAGGGAAGGCGGTTTCGACAAGCTGAAGGGCAAGAAGATCACTTTGGTGTACCACGACAGCCCCTATGGCAAGGAGCCAATTCAGCTCTTGCAGGAGCGCGCCAAGATGCACGGCTTCGAGCTTTCGTTGCTGCCGGTGGCTTCTCCGGGGGTTGAACAGAAGGCCACCTGGCTGCAGATCCGGCAACACAAGCCCGACTATGTTCGACCGGCATGAAGGGCACGACATGCAGCAGCCGCACCTGTGCGCCCCAGCCCTGCGCCAACGCCAGGCAGCGGCGCGCGATGGTC
>JANXRC010000016.1 GCA_025353195.1 Rhodocyclaceae bacterium | reverse complement strand
CTCAAGGCCCGCGATACGGTGCGCGCGGCGCGCACGCTGGAAGGTCTCAAGGGCGAGGATGCGCCGCCGCCGCTGGTGCTCTGGGCGCTGGCCACCGAAGCGCGCAGCGGCGCGGCGCGGCCGGCGCTCTTGCATGCGGCGAAAATTGACCGCATGATCAAGGGTCTCGCGCGCGGCGACGTCTGGGACGAGTTTCTTCAACTGGCGCTGCGTTTGACGCAGGCAAGGACACGGTAATGGATGTAAAGGCTTACATGCAGCAAGTCGGTCGCAACGCCCGCGAGGCGTCGCGCGCCATGGCACGCGCTTCGACCGGTGCCAAGAACGCGGCGCTGCTGGCCATGGCGGAGGCGATCCGCGGGCGCAGCGGCGAACTGCTCGCGGCGAATGCCGCCGATGTCGCGGAAGCGCGCGCCAACGGCCTCGACGCGGCGATGATCGACCGCCTGATGCTGACCGACAAGAGCGTCGAAGCCATGGCGCTGGGCCTGGAACAAGTGGCGGCGCTGCCGGACCCGGTGGGCGAGATCAGCGACCTGAAGCGCCGCCCCTCCGGCATCCAGGTCGGCAAGATGCGCGTGCCGCTGGGCGTGGTCGGCATCATCTACGAAGCGCGGCCCAATGTCACCGCCGACGCCGCTGCCCTGTGCCTGAAGTCGGGCAACGCGGCGATCCTGCGCAGCGGCAAGGAGGCCCTGCGCTGCAACCAGGCGATCGCTGCCTGCGTGCGTACCGGTCTCGCCGCCGCGGGCCTGCCGGAAACGGCGGTGCAGGTGATCGAGACCACCGACCGCGCGGCGGTCGGCCACCTGGTCGCGATGCCCGAGTATGTCGACGTGATCGTGCCGCGCGGCGGCAAGGGACTCATCGAGCGCATCTCGAAGGAGGCGCGGGTGCCGGTCATCAAGCACCTCGACGGCAACTGCCACGTCTATGTCGACGCTGCCGCCGACGCCGCCAAGGCCCTCGCCATTCTCGAAAACTCCAAGACCCAGCGCCTGGGCACCTGCAATACCGCCGAATCCCTGCTGATCGCGCGGTCAGTCGCCGTATCGCTGGCGCCGACTCTTTGCGCCATGCTGATTGCCCGCGGCGTCGAGCTTCGCGGCTGCGCGGAAACGCGGAAGCTGGTGCCGCAGGCGGTCGCGGCGACGGAACAGGACTGGTACGCCGAATACCTGGCCGCCATCATCTCGGTAAAGGTGGTGGCCGATGTCGATGAGGCCATCGCCCACATCAACAAGTACTCGTCGCAGCATACCGACGTCATCGTTACCGAAAACTACAGCAACGCGATGCGTTTCCTGCGCGAGGTGGATTCGGCTTCGGTGATGGTCAATGCCTCGACCCGCTTCGCCGACGGCTTCGAATACGGCCTCGGCGCCGAGATCGGCATTTCCACCGACAAGTTCCACGCCCGCGGTCCGGTCGGCCTGGAAGGCCTGACCTCGCAGAAGTGGATCGTGCTGGGCAACGGGGAAGTTCGCAGCTAAGCCTGCGCGATCATCTTCGCGCCTGCGTTTCCCCGCTGCGTTTGTCGTCGTAGGCCTCGAGCCGCCTGCCGTAGGCATCATCGCGCGCCTTGCGCCGGTCGGCGCGCAGCCCGAACAGGAGGCCGAGCAGTACCAGCAGCATGGCCAGCGTCGTCCAGTCCTTGAGAAATTCCGCGATGAACCGGCTCACGAGTTCGATGCAAACGAGCGGGTCACCGCCGCAGGGCGCGACCATTCGAGCCGACTCGCTACCAGCGCACGCGGACGGTGTATTCCAGCATTCCGCTGCCGCCCACCGGCAATGCCACGTCCCACGACGCCACGCGCGAAGATTCCTTCGCATGCTTCTGGCTTTCCTGCAGGATTTCCCAGTCGCCGGGCAGCGGCTCCTGCACGCGCACCGTGACGGCCTCTTCCTTGGCGTTGCGCAGGTCGATCCGGTACGCGGTTTCGACGACGTTGTCGGCGATCTTGCGGTAGCTGGTCTGGGTGCGCTCGGCGGTGATGTCAAAGGCCTCGCCCAGCCGCAGTTTCAGCTTCTCGTTCTTCGCCGTATGCGCGATCCGGTCCTCGCCGACGAACTGCGCCGCACCCTTGCTGTCCCTCGCATAGACCCGCACGATGCCCGCCGGCAGCGGCTTGCCGAGTTGACCGCCCTTGTTCTCGAATTCGAGGAACACGGCGGGCTTCAGCTTCTGGCCGATCTGGCCGTAGCGCTCGCGGTAGTAGCCCTCGTTGCCGGCCAGCAGGTATTCGCGGTGCACCGGCACGGCGCTGGCCGAAAGCAGGGCGAGTTGCTTGGTCTGGTTGTCGGCGATGCTGGTCGGCCGCTCGAAGCTGTAGAGGTGGAAATCCATCAGCGCCTCCTGCGTCGCTCCCATGGCCCTGGCGACCGGAGATGGCGCCGGCATCGCATAGAGTCTCTGCTCGGGTGCCCGCACCCGATTCACCGTGCCGGCGACCAGTTGCAAGGTCGCATGGTCGAAGCCGGCGCCGCTGCGATTGGTCAGCGTCACCCAGCCATTGAGGTCGAGGTTCTTGCCATCCGCCGACAGGTTGGCAACGTAGTCCGCCTTCCACGACAGGCCGCCGGTGAGATAGGAAAGTTCCACCGCCTGTTTGCCGCCTGCGGCTTCGAGCAGGATCGAAAGCGTCGGCCGGTCGCGCAGGTTGGATGGCACGCTGTCGAAAGCCAGCCGCCCCGGCACGCCGGTTTCGATGCGATCGGCAAAGCGCAGTACCGTGCCCTCTCCGGCCGCCAGCACGGTGGCGCGTTCGCGCCTGTCCTCGCCGGTGGTCGGGTGGGAACGAATCACCGTCACCTCGCGACCGACGTATTTTTCCAGCAGCTTCTGCGGCGTCAGCAGGTCGAAATCGAAGTTCTGTTCGATCAGACTCAGCGGCTGCCCGGTCACGGCACGCAGCAACGCGGTCTCGGGACGCATCTGCGCTGCCACTTCGCGCAGCGAGAGGCGCGTCAACCCGGCCGGCAGATCCACCCGGCGGCGCTCCTTGACCAGCGCCAGATCGTCGTTGTACACGGTCACCGCCACGGCGTCTCGATCCGCCGCGCCGGACGCGACATCGCGCATCGGCTCGGCAGCCTGGACCATGCCTGCCGCAAGAAAGATCCCGACTCCCAATACGCTGCGTTGCATGACATGCTCCTTGCCGAACGATGACGCAACCATAGCATGCCGGCGTCGGCGGTATGATTGCGCCAGACGACCCCTCCGTGACCAGGCAACATCCATGAACAAGATTATCGCCATGCTGCTGCTGGCCTTCTCGCTACCCGCGCTGGCTGCACTCGAGGTAGCCGGCGTGAAGTTCGAGGACACGGCGAAAGTCATGCGTAGCGGTATCCCCGGGGACGGCGCCGGCGACACGGTGATCAACGGTGCCGGACTGCGCGGCGTGCTGTTCCTCAAAGGCTACGCCATGGCCTTGTACCTGCCGCAGAAGGCCACCGCGACAGCGGACGTGTTGACCATGAAAGGTGCCAAGCGCATTCATATCGTCCTGTTGCGCGACGCCTCGGGCGAAACCTTCGCCGGCTCCCTGGTCAGCGGTATGCAGAAGAACCACAGCGAGCAGGAAATCGTTCCGTTGAACTCCCGGATCGAAGCCTTCAAGGCCACCATGCTCGGCGTCGGCACCGTGAGCAAGGGTGCCGTGGTCGATCTCGACTGGTTGCCCGACGTCGGCGGCGGCGTGACGCGCCTGACAATCAACGGCGACAAGAAAGGCGAGGACGTGGCGGGGGAAGACTTCTACCGCGCCCTGCTGAAAATCTGGCTCGGCGACAAGCCGATCCAGGACGACCTCAAGGAACGCCTGCTGGGCAGGCCGGCCTCCTGATGGCCGCGCTGTCTCACCTCAGGATCCTCG
>JANXRC010000285.1 GCA_025353195.1 Rhodocyclaceae bacterium | reverse complement strand
AGCGGTTCACCTGCGCTTGTCGGTTCGACCGCATACATCAATGCAACGCGGCCGAGGCTAATGCTGTCGGACAAGATATTTCGCATTCACCTCGGGCCGAGCATTGACCGAGAATTTTTCGTGGCCGTTTTCAATTCTCGCGTAATGCGCTCACAGATCGAACGTGCCATCAGCGGCGCGGAGGGGCTCGCCAACAACCTGCCTCAATCGGCCATGAAGGGCTTCTTTTGTGTGGTTCCTTCTATCGGCGAGCAGCTGACAATTGTGAATTTTCTTGCCACCGAAACCGCCAAGCTCGACACCCTCACCACCGAAGCCCAGCGCGCCATCGACCTGCTGCAAGAACGCCGCAGCGCGCTGATCTCCGCCGCTGTCACCGGCCAGATCGACGTGCGCTTGCTTTCACAGAAAGTCGGCGCTGGCGGGACGGCGAGTCGATCCATGGAATCCAGCGCGGCGTGAGGCCAAGCCTTGACAAGCGCCACTTATAGCCATACTGTACAACTTGGCTAGTTTTCAAGGAGATCACTCATGATTACCGTTACCTCGGTGGAAGCCCAGAATCGTTTTGGCCAGTTGCTCGACACGGTCCAGCGCGAACCGGTCGTCATCACCCGGCATGGCCGCATGGTGGCGGTCTTGATGACGCCGCAGGCGGCTGAAGCGCAGCGGCAGGGCGTTGGCGCCGACGCGGCCAGACAGGCGGGACTCGCCGCCATCGCAAACTTTCGCGGGGCCGGACGCGGCGGTTCGGTCGCACAGTTGCTGCAGGATCGGCAAACCGATCGCCAGGCCGAGGCGCGCAAGGAGCAGCCGCGCAAGACCAGGCGCAAGGCTAGCGGCAAATAAGTCCGAACCATGCCCCGCTACGTGCTGGATACGTCGGCCCTGCTGACGCTGCATTACAACGAGGCCGGGAGCGAGCGCGTGGCCGGGTTGCTGACGCAGGCGCTGGAGCCTGAAACACCGGCGCTGCCGGGCGTTGCGGTGTTTGCAAGTTTCATGTCGCTGATGGAAGTGCTGTACCGTGTGTGGAAAATCGAGGGCGAAGCCGCCGGACGTGCCGCCTATGCCGCCTGCCAGGCCCTGCCAGTCATATGGGTGCATGAAACTCCCGCGCTGCTGGAACTCGCCGCGAGCCTGAAGGCGCGTTACCCGATGTCGCTGGGCGACGCCTGGATCGCGGCTACCGCCTTGCAGTGCGATGCGGTGCTGGTGCACAAAGACCCGGAATTCGAG
>JANXRC010000283.1 GCA_025353195.1 Rhodocyclaceae bacterium | reverse complement strand
GGCGGTTCATCCGGTTAGCAGTGTGTCTATTGGGGTCAGTGTCTATTGGGGTCAGACTCTGAGGTTTCCCCACGAATAAGTCGATCAAATCAGCCGATTGACGGGAAATGTTTGGGCAAAAAGCCGGAGTATTGAATAGCTGTTGCGAGGGTGCTCGCATAGCGAGAATCTTTATCCTTGTTAGCGACCAAGCATTCAAGGAGATCCCCGCCATGCGAACAATCACGATTGTGTCGCGAGTCATTGAAGATTGCAAAGCCTATATGCATATCGCGCGCTGGCAGCGGTTGGTGGATATCAGCAGCGCTGCGGTGAATGGCCAAGCCCTCGCACTCACGCAACTGGCGCTGGGCAGTGCATCGCAAACCACCGTGCGGCATCGGGTCAAAGCAGTGGATCGTTTGTTGGGCAACCCCGCCTTTGCCGCCGAACATCTCGACATCTATCGCACCCTGGCGGCTCGTTGGCTCGGCGGGACAAATCCGCTGCTCATCGTCGTCGACTGGTCCAGCCTGTCGGCAGACATGAACTGGCACTGGCTGCGGGCGTCGGTCGTCGTCGAAGGGCGGTCAATCACGCTCTATGAAGAAGTGCATCCGCGCCAGCATCTGGCGGCTTATGCGGTGCACCAGCGTTTTCTGGAACGCTTGGCCTGCGTGTTGCCGGACCAAACCTCCGCCCCCATCATCCTGACCGATGCCGGGTTTCGCGGCACTTGGTTTGCACTGATCAAGGCACAGGGCTGGCACTGGGTAGGACGGGTAAGAAATCGGGAGTTTGTCTCCCGTGTTGAGGTCGGTCAACGTGCCGCTGCTGACAAGACAAGTCTGCGTTGGTTTCCAGCCAAGGCATTGTATGTCGGCGCATCTGCGATCAGCGAGGACTTGGGCCTGTTCGACAGTACGCGTAACAAACCCAATCGCTGCCGCTTCGTCCGCGTCAAGCGCCTGCCCACTGGAAAGAAGCATCGCTACCCCAGCGGCAAGGAACAGTGCCACTCGCAATCGAAGAAGATTGCCTCCGCCGCACGGGAGCCGTGGCTGCTTTCGTGCTCACCGGGTTTGGCGCATTTGAGTGCTGAAGCACTTGTGTCGCTCTACGCGCAGCGCATGAAGATCGAGCAAAGCTTTCGCGACACCAAGAACGAGCGCCTGGGCCTGGGACTCACGCGCTCGCTGTCGCATGGACAGCAACGGCTGGAAGCGCTGCTGTTGATCGGGCATATCGCTGGCATCGCGAAGCGCTTGATCGGCGAGGCGGCCAAGGCGATGCAGTTGCAACTCGAATTGATCAGCCGCAAACAAGCCAAGCATCATCGACGCGCTGAGATTTCAGTGCTGACTATTGCGGCACGAGTGATCGCCAGCCCCACCTTGATGCGCAAAATTGGTAACCCGTTGGCCTATCTCCAGCGACTACGGGAGCAGGCACTCGCTGCTTGCAATACTTGCCCAACGACTTCATGATTTGTGGGGAAACCTCAGGGCTAGGCTCAAATTTAATTTCGACCCCGTATATCCGAGCAGAAAAGTCGGCGCTGGCGACACGGCGAGGAGGCCGGCGCCGGCAGGCCCGGGGCGGAGGAATGTGAAACCCTGACGGAGCCACGGGCCTGCCGGTGACGGCCGGCGCGAGGGCCGTCAGGCCGCTTCCAGGGCGCGCAGGACGGTCTTCGGTTCTTTCGCGATGATGTTGAGCAGGACCAGTGCCGTACCGCGCGGCGTACGATCGCCGCGCTCCCAGTGACGCAACGTGCCCAAGCCGATCGCGAACCGGGCGGCGAATTCTGCCTGGGTCAGACCGGTGAGGCGACGCACTTCCTTTACGTCGACCTGAGGCGGCACATGGAGCTTGACGCCCGCTTGCCTGCCCTGCTGATGCGCGATGGCTTCC
>JANXRC010000275.1 GCA_025353195.1 Rhodocyclaceae bacterium | reverse complement strand
GATTTACATCATGGGCCACAGTCTCGGCACCAGAATAACAATCTCCTATCTGGCCAATACGTCGGTGCCGGACCTCCGGGGCTATATCGGCGTCGGTATCTACGGTGGTGGCACGTGCGAGGCGGGAGATGCGAATCCGCTCGATACCTTATGCAATCTGAAAACTATTCTCAGGAACAATCCTAATTTGCCAGTCATTGATGTCGTCGCGATGGGTGATGAGAAGGATGTCCACTTCGCCGACGGAAGAGCTGTATTGGTTTCACCAACGTATAGGCAAGTTCGTGTCGAGGATGCTGACCATCTATTCCGCAGAAAAGAGGATGACATGGTCGACGCCGTAGTCGATTGGTTGAAACAGCAACAGAAGAAATAGTGGCAAACACTTTGTCCAACGCTGACTCGCGCAAGAACGGCGCACGCCGGTCGGCACAGCGTTGAACGATCGCTATCGGGAAACACGATCGGCTCTTTTGGGCGCGAAGGAGGCATAGCTGATTTCATGGCTTGGGCAGGCATGCCCGAAAAGCTCCCGCGCCGCAGCATGCGGCTTGAATATCAATCACGAGTTCCGGATGGCCCTTTTTGACGTGACCGATTTGGTCCGGCTTGCGGGGTAAGGCTGGCGTTTGCGGAATTTTTACTGTACTGTATGAAAAAACAGTTACAGGAGCGTGTTCATGGCCGACGATCTCACTTCCCGCCAGCGGGAAATTCTCGATTTCATCCGCAACAGCCTGGAAGTCTTCAGCGTGCCGCCGACGCGCGCCGAAATCGCCAGCGCGTTTGGCTTCGCTTCGCCCAATGCCGCCGAAGATCATTTGAAGGCACTGGCGAAAAAGGGTGCGATCACGCTCGAGCCTGGTTCCGCGCGCGGCATCCGGCTGGTGGAGCAACTCGGCCTGCCGCTGATCGGCACGGTCGCCGCCGGCAGCCCGCTCCTGGCGATCGAGAACCGCCTCGGCCAGATCCGCATCGATCCCGCGCTATTCACGCCGCGTGCCGATTTTCTGCTGCGCGTGCGCGGCCTGTCGATGATCGAAGCCGGCATTCTCGATGGCGATCTGCTCGCCGTGCATCGCACCTCCGAGGCGACCAACGGCCAGATCGTCATCGCCCGGCTGGGCGATGAGGTCACCGTCAAACGCTTCAAGCGGCGCGGCAGCATGGTCGAACTGATCGCCGAGAACCGCGACTTCGCACCCATCCTGGTCAATACGCGCAAGGAGTCGCTGACCATCGAGGGCGTCGCGGTCGGCTTGATCCGGGATGGCAAGACTTTGTGATTCCAATTCGCATTGAAACCGATACTTTGTCCACTGCGCCTTGCCGTGCTAAAGCACTGTCTTCGGCTTGTCTTCGCGTCTCGTTTTCAATGCAAATCGGAATGATTGACCCATGAATCCGACCCTTGCCCATGTACTGGAGCGCAGCGACATCCGGCGTGGTGATGCCTTCGCCGTAGCGCCAGCGCCGACTCTTGCCACCGGCTTTGCCCGGCTCGATGCCGAACTGCCCGGCGGCGGCTGGCCGCGCGGGGCATTGACCGAGCTGCTGACGGAACACGGCGGCATTAGCGGCATCGGCGAACTCGGCCTGCTGCTGCCGGCGCTGGCGGCGCTGACTGCTGCAGGTCAGACGGTGGTGCTGATCGCGCCGCCGTACTGCGCCCATGCGCCGGCCTGGGCCGCTGCCGGGATTCGTCTCGACTGCCTGCGCCTGGTGTTTCCGCGCCGGCCGCGCGATGCCTTGTGGGCCGGAGTCGAAGCCCTGCGCTGCGGCGGCGTCGCGGCCACGCTGCTCTGGCTGGATGCCCTGTTTCGCGCGCAACTGCCGGCCAACAGCCTGCGCCGTCTGCACGTGGCGGCAGGCGAGGGCGGCGGCGGGGCTTTTTGCTTCCGCCCTGCGCGACTTGCGGCCGAGGCTTCTCCCGCACCCCTGCGCCTGCAACTGGACGGCGCGGGCCAGTGCTTGCGCGTGAGGCTGCTCAAGCGGCGCGGGCCGCCGGCGCGGCAGGACATCCTGCTCGATGTCACGCGGCCCGCTGGTTTTTTACAGAGTGTTTCCCATGCTGTGGCTGGCGCTGTATTGCCCGACACGACCGACACCCGACGACGAAACCGCGTCGCTGCCTGACGACGGCCCGCGGTCTCGACACACCCGGGATTCCGCTTCGCGGCGGGCGAGCGGAATTCCCGTCGCGCAAAGCGCGCCCGTCGTCCGGTCCACGGCATTTCCCGATCCAGCACTCGCCTGCTGGGCCGGTCGCTTCACGCCGCATGTCAATCTCGCACCGGCTGCGCTGCGCCTTGAAATCGCCGGGAGCCTGCGGCTGTTCGGCGGCCTGCCGGTACTGCTGAGTCAGGTGCGCGAAGACCTCGCCGCCATGGATATCACAGCGCAACTGGCGGTGGCGTCGACACCTCTTGCTGCGCTGTGGCTGGCGCGGGCGGGCAGCAGCGAGGCCAATGAGGCCATCTGTCCCGACCTGCCGGCGACGCGCGCCGCGTTGGCTTCCGTGCCGCTGGCCGCGCTGGAACTGCCGCCGCCATTGGCGCGGCGCGTCGAAGGCTTTGGCTTGCGTCGTATCGGCGATGTGCTGGCCTTGCCGCGCGCCAGTCTGGGTGCTCGCCTCGGCAATCCATTTGTTATCGATTTGGCACGCGCCCTGGGCGAGATGGTTGATCCGCAGCCGTGGTTCGTGTTCCCCGAGCGTTTCGAGCAGGGGCTGGAACTGCCGGCTCCGGTGGCGGCCGCACCGGTGCTGTTGTTCGCCGCGCGACGCCTGGTCGCGGCGCTGGCCGGCTGGCTGGCAGCGAGGAATGCGGCGGTGCGCGGGATCGAATGCCTGATCGATCACGGCCATGGCCGGACCACCGCGGTGCCGCTCGCCTTCAGCGCGCCGGTGTACGCCGCCGCACGTATCGAGCGCGTACTCAAGGAGCGACTGGACGTGCTGGCCTTGTCCGCCCCGGCGCTGGTACTGCGCCTGTGCGTGCAGGCAGCGGAGCCGCGCGAGGATCGCAGCCATGCCATGTTCGATGGCGCAGGACAACGGCATGAGGCGCTGGCCGATCTCATGGATCGCCTGGCAGCACGGCTGGGGCCGCAAGCCGTGCAGGGACTGGCCTGCCATGCCGACCATCGCCCCGAGTTGGCGAGTCGGGCCAGCCCCGGCCAGCCGGCCCTCAAGGCGCCGGCGACGTCGCTTCCGCCGCGGCCGCTATGGCTGGTGGATCCGCCCGAAGCCTTGCGGGAAAGCCACGGCCGCCCGCAACGGGCCGGCCCGCTGGCACTGGTCGCCGGTCCGGAACGCATCGAATCCGGCTGGTGGGACGGCCTCGATGCCCGCCGCGACTATTTCATCGCGGTCGATAGCGAACACCGCTGGCTGTGGATTTTCCGTGATCCGCGCCCGCCCTGCGGATGGTTTCTGCACGGCTGGTTTGCCTGAGAGCTTGTGAATAAATCTACTGCGCGTGCCGGATCGGGGCTTGGGCGGTGCTCGCTATCCTCATGTACAACGACGTACATTCCGGTAGCTGCGCTCCGGCCGCACCCCGCTGCGGCCCGCTCGCCACGATTTCTTCACAAGCTTTGAGAGCCCAGATGGTTATTCTTGCGCAGTCACCAACACTGCCGCCCCCTGGAACTCGCCCCGACGCAACTGCCCCAGCGCCTCGTTGGCCGACGCCAGCGGGAAGCGGTGGATTTCGGTGCGGATCGGTATGCGCGGCGCGAGTTCGAGGAACTCGAGACCGTCGCGGCGGGTCAGGTTGGCCACCGAGCGGATGCTGCGCTCGCCCCAGAGGATCTCGTAGGGGAAGGCGGGTATGTCGCTCATGTGGATGCCCGCACAAACCACGCAACCGCCTTTTTGAACCTGGCGCAGCGCCAAGGGCACCAGCGCTCCCGCTGGCGCAAAGATCAGTGCCGCATCGAGTGGCGTCGGTGGCGCCTGGTTGGTGCCGCCCGCCCAGGCGGCGCCAAGGCTGAGCGCGAAGGCCTGACTGGCGAGGTCATCGGGGCGCGTGAACGCGTAGAACTCCCGCCCCTGGAACTTCAGTACCTGGGCCACGATATGGGCGGCAGCGCCGAAACCGAAAATACCCAGACGCTGCGACTCGCCGGCCAGGCGCAAGGCGCGGTAGCCGATCAGTCCGGCGCACAACAGTGGCGCCAGCGGCGCGGCGTCACCGGCGTCAGGCAGCGGAAAGCAGTAGCGCGCGTCGGCGACCGTGTATTCGGCATAGCCGCCATGAATCTGGCAGCCGGTGAAGCGCGCCGCATCGCAGAGGTTTTCGCGGCCGCCGAGGCAGAACCGGCACTTGCCGCAGGTCCAGCCGAGCCAGGGAATGCCGACCCGCTGACCGGTCGTGAAGCCCGTGACATCCTTGCCAACGGCGGCGACGCGACCGACTATTTCATGGCCGGGTATCACAGGGAGCGAGGGATTGGGCAATTCGCCATCGACCAGATGCAGATCGGTACGGCAGACGCCGCATGCCTCGACAGCGACAAGAATGTCGCCGTCACCGGGTTGCGGTACCTGCAGTTTTGCCATGCGCAATGGCACGCCGGGCTGGTCGAGAATCATCGCCCGCATGAATTTGCGCATTTTCAATGTTGCGCGATGTCGGCCTCTAGCGATCGGTTTCGAGGTGCCAAGGCCGGTTGGCAGCTACATCAGCGCTTCTGTAAACGCCGGATGCACAATTCGCACGCTTGCCCCCTTCAACAGCATGCAGCGATCCAGCGGCTGCATGGAGCATTGCCCTTGCGTTGCACCAAGACAGCGGCAACTGAGACAGAAAGCCCGTGCAGTATTCCTGCTGCCTGACGAACAGGCTCTGGCCCTGCCGAGATCCCTGATCAGCATTCCCAGTCGAACAAGGTTCTGACGCTGAGGATCATCAAGGGGAAGCTGCTCCAGCCGCTCCCGATTTACCTGCAAAGCCCCTTCCAGGACGCGTTGGCTGCCGCTGGCGGCGGACTCGGACGAAGATGGCCGGACGGCGGCCGAGGAATACACAGAATGCATGACATGCCTCCGAATTCGGAACTAGGAACCCGCTCCCTCTCCGGGTCGGCGCACATCGAGGGCAAAAACCTCCCGGCCCTCGCTCACCATCCGGGACAAGCTGAGTTCAACCGCAAATCTTTGTCCACCGACGTCCCTGGCATCGAACTTCCGCCAGTCGCCGTTTGCACAAAGATAACCGAGGTATCGCGCGCTATAGCTCGGCGAACTACCGCCGAGACTCAGCCCCGCGATGAAGTCTGAAATACACCTGCCCATCAACTGCACCGGGCTTGCTTTGAATATGTTCTGCGCGGCCTCGCCGCAATCGAGAATCCTGCCCCCTCGATCGAGAACCAAGGCGTTGCACTCAGCCTCGGCCAGCAGGTTCGCGGCTGCAGCAAATATGCCTCGCGTCGATCCTGTCTGCTGCAGCGCTGTCAGGCCTTGCCCGATCATGATTGGCACCCGGAACCCATACAAGAAAATCGCTTCACGAAACCCTGGTGCGATTCTGCCGGATGCAAGCAGCCATGGACATACCGAAGTCACCGTATTCGTGCTACTGCAAAACCGGTAGGGGACTGACCAAATCGGCCAATGACAGTTCTGCCGCGGCGTCATTTCGGGATTCGGCTGTTAGAGTGAAGCCTTGCAGGAACCGGAGCCATTAATGAACGATCGCATTCGCCATTTGCTTGACCAGATGTCCGCACTCGAAGAGGATCTCAGCGTAGCGCTCCACGAACAGGAAGCCAGCGCGATCTTCCAGATCAAGGGAAAGCGTGTCGAATTCGAGCATTCCGTCCGGCTGGCGCATCGCCGGCTAAAGATTGGATTTTTCCGCTGGGTGGTGGCCTACCGTCCGCAGAACCTGATCACCGGTCCGATCATTTATTCCATGATTTTTCCAATGGCGATTCTCGACCTGTTTGTCAGCTTCTACCAGGCGACGTGCTTCCCGATTTATGGAGTGGCCAAGGCGCGTCGCGCCGACTACATCGTATTTGACCGGCAGCAGCTCGAATACCTAAACTTCGTCGAAAAATTCCACTGCACCTATTGCGCCTATGGCAGCGGCCTGATCGCCTACGTGGCCGAGATCGTGGCGCGCACCGAGGAATATTTCTGTCCGATCAAACACGCCCGCAAGGTCCTCGGCACCCATGCACGCTATGCCCGTTTCCTGGATTACGGCGACGCCCCCGACTACGAGGCTCGGCTTGAAAAGTTCCGCGTCGGACTCGGCGCGAAGAAATGAACCCGGGGTTACCGGGCGACGCCTGCGGCGAAGGACTTGATGGCTAAAATCGCGGAATTCGCATCTCATGCATCCGCGGGTGGCTGCCGTCAGCGCGACAGGATCCACTGAGCCAGATTCTTCAGTTCCTTCGGATCCTTGGTATCGATGATCTTGTGTTCCTCTTCGGTGCCGTCATCGAGTTTGACCTTGGGGCCCGTGGTGATGTTCTTGATCGCCTTTTCCTCGCCTTCGGACTTTCCCTTGTATTTGGCGGCGATCGACTTGTAGGAAGGCCCCTTCTTGGTCTTGTCGATGGCGTGGCATTTGAAGCAGTCATTCTTCTTGGCCAGCGCTTGAGCCGCACCTTCGTCGATCGCGGCCTGTGCCGGAGCCAGGCCGGCCAAAGCAAGAAACAACGATCCGGCGAGCAGAACTGAGGTCTTGGTTTTCATTGCTGGTTTCTCCAGTGAATCGGCCATGGTGCGGTATAAGACCCATAACGTTCGTAAGGCCATTCTGCTGACCGGATCGGGATCCGATCTTTGTATCAAATCATTTCATGGTGATTTGTCGCGGAGCGCTCACCGTGATTTTTCGAGAAGCCACGGAACGATGCGCCGCTATGCTTTCTGCCGCTCGGGCTTGCGGGCAATCAGCGTGACGAAGGACTTGATGCGCTGGTCCGGCGCGTCGAAATCGCGGAATTCGGAGTGAATGATGTCCCAGTCGGCGAAGCGACTTGCCATCTCGTCCCGCGCGAACAGGCAGTAATGGCCGGGCTGGAACATGTCGAGATAGGTGGTGCCCTCGACCAGGACATTGATGATCGCAATGCCGCCGGGGCGGACCTGCGCCTGCAGCATCGACAGGACGTGCGATGCCGTCGGGCAGTCGAAGAACATCAGCAGGCCGATGGAGATTACGCAATCGAAGTGTTCGCCGATCTCATGATTCCGCAGGTCGGCTTCGACGGCCTCGATCGGCAGGGCTTCAACAAGGGCACGCTGCCGCAGGTGGCTGATGGCGGATCGGCTGGCATCCATTGCCAAGACGGAGCAGCCGCGCTGCGCGGCTGCAATCGCGAGATTGCCCAGGCCACAGCCGAAATCGAGAACGCGCCCCGTTAGATGCGGCAGGGCGACCAGTTCGAACGGATTGAGCGTGAAGTCCTGGTCGCGGACCTGCTGCTGAAACTGGCGGTCGAAGAAAGCAACGCTCGTATTCGTTTTCATGACGGGAATTGTGATACGAAGTAGGTCGTTCAGCCAGAAGTTCTTGCCGTCCATGCACAAATGGACGCCGGTTACCGTGAATTGTGTGGCGCCAAGTTTTTAGCAGCGATGGCGATGATCGGAGAAAAGCTCCAGGATCAGGCCGGATGCGCCGGCCCGATCCTTTGGCGAGGCTACTTGTTATAGACCGGCTCACCCGATACGGTGGTTTGCGGCGGACGCGGGTCCTTGTTGAACGTGTGCGTACGCACGAACAGACCTTGCACCGTCTGGCCGGTTCCCGGCATGAACTTATCCACCGTGTAGGACGCATCATGGCACTCCTTACATGTGTCCTTGGCCACAATCATCTTCGGTTTCGCCTCAGTAGCATGGGAGGAGTGACAGGACGAGCAACTCATCCGATCTTTTTCCTTGGCCGTGGTGTAGTGGGTGGATTGAAGGTATTCCTGGTACTGCTGGTGATGCTTCGCAGATTCATAGATTCCGCTCTTCTTGGCTTTGTCGTCCATCTTGAACATGCCAGCCAGATCGCCTTTGTAATCTGCGTCAATCTTGTCTTCCGGTTGGACTCCAGGAATGACTACGTGTTCGGGATACCACTTGGTCCAGTCTTCACTCGGCTGCCAGGAATTTCCGACGACAGGATGCGGCAGATGCTCGGAAGGATTGCCCTGGGCTGTCTTGAACAGTTCGTTTTCTGAGCGAATATGGCAGTAACCACAGACTCGGGTTTGTTCCTCAATCGACTTATCCTTCAAGGAATAAATGGGCTTTCTGTTCTTGGTCTTGGCATGATCGGAGCCGGCACCATGACAGGATTCGCATCCGACATTGAACTCGGCCATTACCCACTTCTGTTCAGTCGGCTTTTTCTCGTCGTACGATGTGAGTCGGAAACCAGTTGAATGGCAAGTACCGCAGTTGGTGTCCCAATCATTCTTGTTGCCATAGCCTTCCCACCGTTTGGCCACGCTGTTCCACTGCTTGTCCAGGAACAGCAGCCCGCCCGTCGCGGGATTCTTGACCAGGAAGCGCTGTTTCCATTTCGAACCGACGACGTAAACGACATCATTGAGGGTAGCCGGAGTTCCAGTAAGGTTTACTTTGCTCGGACCGCCATTGCCCCATTGGGCGACGACATCCTTGAGGATGCCATCATCCTTGGAGCGCACCATCTTGGAGTGGTAAGACTGTTGCCACGATTTGAACTCGGCTTCGTGGCATTTTCCGCAGCGTTCAGATCCTACATATTTGAGGTCTTCAGCCCAAGCGGGTCCTGCAGAAACTGTCAGTAACACGGATGCCAGCATCAGCAGGCCCCCGAAAATAGTCTTTCTCATCATCGTCCCCTTATCCGTGCAAGCTGTGGAATAGCCAAGTCCCGACAAATTCTTTGTTGATGTAGTGATGCGGCCATGATTGATATGCCGCGAAAAACTATGCGCCGTTTGTGCGGCGCAGTGTTGATCGAAGTCAACGCCGGCCCTGACGGGCTGCTAAACTGTATGTAAACATGGGGTATCCCTTTAGCTCCACAGGGATTCATTTTCCGGGTTTTTTGGGAATTTCTACGATTTTCCCGTAAGTCACCGGCGTTGTCATGACGGTCTGTTGAAGCAGGCGATAAAACAGCAGTCCACGAGATCGCGAAGTG